>DATGAD010000186.1:0-2754 GCA_035313725.1 Alloacidobacterium sp.
AGTCGTCACTTCCACCTGCTGCGCGTCGGCAACAACGTGGTAGTTGGTAAGGATCTGTCCCTCTTTATTCAGAATGAACCCGGAGCCCTGTCCCTGCTGCGGCACCGGCCCATAAAAGAAGTCAAAAGCAACCGCAGACGAGGTAATGTTCACCACCGACGGCAGCGCCTTCTTATAGACCGAAATGTTGTTCAGCTCTTCCGAATCGTATTCCGGCGCGGCATGGGCCTCAGTCAGATGGAGCGAGCCGGGAGCGATCGACTCCTGCATCACGTTCGCGGGCCTGGTGCGATTCAGCAGAAGCCAAAAGCAGCCAACCAGCACGAGAACCAAAACAATCCTACGAAAAATCATTGCGACATCATCCGTTCTAAAGTTGTGCCGGGCTGTCGGTACGGGGAGAGATAGGCAGCCGTAAAGCATCACTCTCTATTTTAGGCGGTATCGAGACATTCCGAAGCAGGCGCCAACTCTCGCCCACGGGTTTGTCATCCTCAGCGTAGCGAAGGATCTGCTTTTTCTCCATTGCCGCGGCGGGTCTATGGCTCTTGTCGGGTCGTTTTCTGTAGCAGCCGGGCAAAGACCTCATCCACCTGTCGCTGCGTCTGCTCCAGCGATCCGCTGTTTTCAATCACAAAGTCACAAAGCGGAATCTTTTCGCTGTCCGGAATCTGCGCCGCCAGCCGCGACCGCGCATCCTGCTCCAGCGCCCTGAGTTGCTCCGCGGTCATCTGCTTGCCAGCGCTCATGCGATCCAGAAACCTCTGAACCTTCAACGCATCCGGAGCTGTAACCAGCACGACCGCGTCAAAGCGATCGCGCCATCCCGGCACGCTTCCCGAAACCCCGGCCTCAAAAATCAGAGCAGATTCGATCATGGCAATCGCATCCGGATCGTGGCCAGCCAGTTCATCAGCCCACGCTTCCTGCGCCGCAATCACCGCTGGGTGAACAATTCGATTCAACTCATCCAGTTTGCCCTGGCGAAAGGCAAGCTCAGCAAGCAGGGGCCGATTCAGCGTCCCATCACCCCGCATCACTTCCGGGCCAAAATGCTCGACAATCTGCCGGAAGACTTCCTCGCCCGGCTGCATCAGCCTGCGTCCTACTTCGTCAGCAGAAATGACATGAACGCCATGCGCGGCAAACATCTGCGCGACGGTGCTCTTGCCGCTGCCCAGCCCGCCGGTAAGCCCTACGCGCAGCATCGGATTCTTTCAGACCGCAAGCCCACGCCGCAGCTTCGCCGCGCGTACCGTATTTGCCATCAGCATCGCAATCGTCAGCGGGCCCACTCCGCCTGGAACCGGTGTATACGCACCGGCAACCTTGAACGCCTCCGGATGCACATCGCCCACAATGGTCGATCCCTTCAGAATGAACATCTCTTCGCGCTTGGTATCGCCGGCAAAATACTTGTCGAACTCTTCGCGCGTTGTAATGCGATTGATGCCGACATCAAGAATCGTCGCACCCGGCTTCACCAGATCAGGCGTGACATATCCCGGACGCCCAATCGCCGCCACCAGAATGTCTGCATTGCGCGTGTAGCTGCCCAGATCGCGCGTCTTGCTGTGGCATATCGTGACCGTAGCATTCTCATGCAGCAGCAGAATCGAAATCGGCTTACCCACAATGTCGCTGCGCCCGATCACCACCGCATTCTGCCCCGAAATCGGCAGATTGCTCCGCTTCAGCATCTGGATCATCCCCGCTGGAGTGCACGGCACCAGCGCCGGCTGCCCCGCCTGAAGGCGGCCCACATTCACCGGATGAAAGCCGTCAACATCCTTCGCCGGAGAGACAGCCTCTAACAGCAACTTCGCATTCACCTGCTTTGGCAGCGGAAGCTGGATCAGGATGCCATCAATGTCCTCACGCGCATTCAGCTGCGCGACCAGCTCCAGCATTTCCTCCGTAGTCACCGTCTCCGGAGGAGTAATCAGATCGGAAAAAATCCCAAGCTGCCCGCTCGTGCGAACCTTGCTGCGCACATAAATCTCCGATGCCGGAACATTTCCAACCAGCACCGCAGCCAGCCCGGGCCGAATCCCTTGCGCCGCCAACTGCTCAACTTCTGCAGCAACCTCCGCCTTGATCTGCGCGGCAATTGCATTTCCATCGAGTAAACGTGGTGTTGTCATCTCTGCTCATGGTAAAGGATGCGTACACTGTTGACATGAAGGACAAGGCATTTTCCCCGGAGCTGCTGGCCATGCTCGCCTGCCCCGTATGCCATGGCAGTTTAGTTTTCGAAGCCGATACGATTCGCTGCACACAATGCCAGCGCAGGTATCCGATTCAAGACGGAATCCCCATCCTGCTCGCAGACCGCGCACAGTAATCCGCTTAGCGATGTATATACGGATGAATCAACAGGTAAGCGATCCCGATCGCGGCCAGAATCGCCAGAAAAAGCAAAATCAGCATCGTTGCCCATGATGGGCCGCTGGAATGGTGCGACTGCTCAGGATCCATTGACTCCAGTTTAAATCCACGGATCACGCACAGTCGAAAGGTTACAGTTGAACACTGCTGCCGAGACAGCCCAAAAGGCTTGCATCCATATGTAAGCAGGCGATAATCAAAACAGGTGAATCCATTGCAAGAGCAGGCACAAACCCAGCTGCAGCCCGATTCGGAGCTGTTGCGCCCCCTGTGCGTCGACCTCGACGGTACGCTCGTCAAGAGCGATACGCTGGTCGATTCGCTGCTCGTCCTCCTGCGCACGCATCCCGCAATCGCGTTGAAAAC
>DATGAD010000187.1:0-2932 GCA_035313725.1 Alloacidobacterium sp.
CGCAGCCCTCGCGCAGAGCAAAGGTAAACTGCGCATCTATTTCGTCGATGTCGAAGGCGGCCAGGCGACGCTCTTCGTCTCGCCCGCAGGCGAGGCATTGCTCATCGACACAGGCTGGCCCGGCAATAACGGACGCGACGCCGACCGTATCACCGCCGCTGCCAAAAAAGCCGGCATCAGCAAAATTGACTACGTCCTCATCACGCACTTCCACACCGACCACGTCGGAGGCGTCCCTCAACTCGTGGCTCGAATTCCTGTCGGCACATTCATCGACCACGGGCCCAACCGCGAAACCACAGACGCCGATACCGAGCAAGGCTACGAGGCATATCAGAAGCTCCTCGCAACTGGAAAATACCAGCACATCACCGTGAAGCCCGGCGACACGCTCCCCATCAAAGGCTTCAAAGCCGTCGTCATCAGCGCGGACGGCAACCTCATCGACCACCCTCTCCCCGGCGGCGGAGAAGCCAACACCTACTGCAAAACATCAAAAACGCGCCCGCCTGACGAGACAGAAAACGCCCGCTCACTCGGCGTGCTCATCACTTCCGGTATGCTGCGCATCCTGGACCTCGGCGATCTCACCTGGGACAAAGAAATGCAGTTGATGTGCCCCACCAACAAGCTGGGCCATGTCAACGTGCTCGTCGTCTCGCACCACGGCTGGTACCAAAGCTCCAGTCCCGCGCTGGTCGACGCGATTCACCCACAAGTCGCGATCATGGATAACGGAGCAAAAAAGGGCGGCTCTAAGGCAACGCTCGAGACGTTCAAAAATATCCCCGGCCTCGAAGCCCTCTGGCAGCTTCACTACTCTGAAGAGGGCGGCCAATCCCTCAACACGCAGGACGCATTCATCGCGAATCCGCAAGGCCCGGACAATGGGAACGATCTTGAGCTGACAGCAGCCGAAGACGGCAGCTTCTCCGTGCTCAATCCGCGCACCGGCTTGAGCAAATCCTACAGCGCGAAGTGAGCTTCGCCCGGAATGCGCTCAATGTCTCCAAGCAGAAAGACATAGCCGGCGATTCCAATCGCCAGATAAATTGCGGCCACCCAAAAAGCCAGTGCAAATGAATGCCGTGCCGAGACAAGATAGCCAGTCAGGATCGGCGCGGCGATCCCCGATATCTGGTTCGAAAAATTGAGAATCCCTCCCAGCGTGCCCACGCTTCCTCTCGGCGCAATCAATGACGGAAGCGACCACCCCACCGGAGCTGCCGCAGCCAGTCCCCCAATTGAAAGGCTGATCCAGAACAGCGCCTGCACCGGAGTATGCGCATCAGCTGCGCCGAGAATGCCGAGCCCAAGCGCGGTGCCTCCAATTAAAACCACGCGGCGAACCAGATTCGCATTCCACCCTCGCTGTACCAGCGCATCCACCAGCCATCCACCCACAATCAAATCTGTAAAAGTAGCAAAAAGCCACGGCACCCCCGTGTACAGAAAAGAATGAAGCAGATCGATATTCAACGACCGCGAAAGATAGCTCGGCAGCCAGGTAAGCAGCAAATAAAAGACGTAATTATAAGAACCAAAACCCAGCGCCAGCCCAATCACCTTGCGTCGGCCAAGCAGATACCCAAGCGAAGCTTCCTCCGCTGTATAGTCTCCGACATCGTTTCGAGTATCTTCTGAACGGATATAACTCAACTCCTCGGCGGTCAATTCGGGATCGTCAACCGGATCACGATAGATCCAGTAAAACAGCAGAAAATACAGGAGGCTAATGACGCCGGTAGCCGCAAAGCTAAGCCGCCAGCCCACATGCAGCAGCAGAATCCCGATCAACGGCACGCCAATCGCGGAAGAAAACTTGGCAGCGGAGTCAAAAATACTCGTAGCCAGACTGCGTTCCTTAGGTGGAAACCAATAACCAATTGCCTTCGCATTCGCCGGAAACGTCGGCGCTTCTCCCAAACCTAAAAGAAGACGCGCGGCAAAGAACCCGCCAATGCTCGGCGTCAGCGCGGCGGCAAACGAAGCCATGCTCCACACAAGAGTGCTGATGCGCCCAACGATGCGCACACCAAACCGATCGAGTAACACCCCGATCGGAAGCTGGCAAAGCGCATAGCTCCAGTTGTAAGCGGCCAGCAGATAGCCGAATGTAATATCCGAAATGCCAAACGTCGCGAAGAGATCGTTATGCGAAACAGATAAATTAACGCGATCGAAGTAGTTGACCAGCACGCCGAGCCCAAGCAGGAGTGCGATCCTCCAGCGGCGGCGCGGAACGCGATTTACAGACAACGTCGTTTCGGCAGACACTCGACTACCATATCAACAGCATCCATCCCATGCAGCAGGATTCTCTACAAACGCTCATCGCGGCAGAAGCCATCAAGGCAGGCTTCGCCACCGCGGGCATCGCCACCGTGCCAGAGCCCGGCTCGCCCGAGGACCACGACGAGCGCCGGAACTTTGCTCAATGGATCGAGCAGGGCAGCGCCGGAGAAATGGAATACCTGAAGCGCCGCAACGAAGCAGGCGAACTCGTGCGCTCGTCGCTGCGCGTGGCAGTCCCCTGGGTCAAATCTGTCATCGTCTGCGTTACAAATTACAACACGCCGCAGCCGCTCTCCATCGACCCCGCCCCAGAAGATGCAGGATGGGTCGCGCGCTACGCGTGGACAGGACAGAAAAATGCCGATGGCAGCCTCGTGCCAAGCGATTATCACAAGGTCATTCTCAAACGCCTTGAGCGCCTCGATGCCGCACTCAAAGAAGCAGTGGGACAGTTCGAATCAAAATGCTACGTCGATACTGGCCCCATCGTAGAGCGCGCCTACGCCCGCCACGCCGGAGTCGGCTGGATCGGCAAAAACACTTGCATCCTCAACCAGAAGCTAGGCTCGTGGCTCTTTCTCGGCGTAATCCTTACCTCGCTTGAAGTAGCCCAAGATCAGCGCGCCCAGCTTGCCGC
>DATGAD010000188.1:0-2791 GCA_035313725.1 Alloacidobacterium sp.
GAGTTTTTCACTTCTCCTGATCGCCAACAGGTTGCTTGCTGCCTCTCGGCGACCGACCTTCTCGCGACGTCGCTTGCGCTGCAAATCGAAATACTGGATCCACCAAATATTAGAACCCTTGGGGTCCTCGTATATGCCGCGCAGCTTTTCCCGTTTCCTCGGCATGAACGGCTCTTGGGCTGATTGTATGACGGGCGACAATTAGAAGTACCGGTCAACGACAAACAAAATTCCCGATCCAAGGACAATTAGGCCAAGCGTATCCCGGTTCATTGGAGCGGAGGCGGATTGGTCACGGACAAGCAGGTTCGGAGGTTGTTTGCGTTGATAAAGACAGAGGAAAGTCGAGAGATTGCAGCGTGCAAGGCAGGGATGGACGCGAAGACGGCGCGGAAGTACTGGCGTCTGGACCGATTGCCAAGTGAGTTGCCGGCGGCGGTGCGCGGGCGGACCCGGCCAGATCCGTTCATGGATGTCTGGGACGAAGTGCAGAAGCTGTTTGAAGACAACCCCGGGCTTGAGGCCAAGACGGTCTTCGAGTTCTTGCAGCGACAGAACCCAGGTCGCTTTCAGGACGGACAGGTGCGCACGTTGCAGCGGCGCGTGAAGGTGTGGCGTGCCACCGAGGGTCCGGCCCGGGAGGTGTTCTTTGCGCAACAGCATCCTCCAGGTCGGCTTGGAGCGTCGGACTTCACGCACATGGAAGAGTTGGGCGTAACCATCCAGGGGCAGAGTTTTCCGCACCTGATCTATCACTTCGTGCTGACCTACTCGAATTGGGAGGCAGCAACGGTGTGCTTTTCAGAGAGCTTCGAGAGCCTGAGCGAAGGGTTGCAGAACGCTCTGTGGGCGCTGGGCAAAGTACCGCATCGTCATCGCACCGACCGGCTTTCGACGGCGGTCAACAACATGAGCGATCCGGCCGAGTTTACGGATCGCTACAAGGGACTGATGCGTTTCTACGGCTTGGAGAGCGAGAAGACTCAGGCTGGGCATGGCAACGAGAACGGCGATGTTGAGCAGCGGCACCATCGCTTCAAGCGGGCGGTGGCGCAGGAGTTGATGCTGCGCGGCAGCGTGGACTTCGCCAGCGTGGACGAGTACCGTCGCTTCCTTCGAGCGATGTTGGAGCGGTTGAACGCGGGGCGGAGTCAGCGGCTTGACGAAGAGATGGCTGTGATGCGGGAGTTGCCGGAGCGGCGTATGGAATCGGCCAGGCGCGATCGGGTCAAGGTGGACTCGGGCAGCCTGATCTACGTGGACCGCAACGCATACTCGGTGCCGAGTCGGTTGATCGGCGAGCAGGTGGAGGCGCGTCTGTTCATGGACCATGTGGAGGTCTGGTACGGGCAGAAGAAGGTCGCCGAGATGCCACGCTTGCGAGGGCGGCTGAAGCATCGAGTTGATTACCGTCACATCATCGACTGGCTGGTGCGGAAGCCTGGCGCCTTCGAGCACTACCGTTACCGCGACGAGCTGTTCCCGACCAGCCGGTTCCGCATGATCTTCGACTTGCTTGAGGAACAGCTTGGCCTTCATCAGGGCAGCAAGGAATATCTGAAGATCCTCGAGTTAGCGGCTAAAGGAAGCGAAGTGAGGGTAGAGGCGGCGTTGCGCGTGATGCTGGAAGCGGGCGCTGAACAGATCAGCGCCAAGGGTATCGAGACCATGCTGGCAGCCGAGCACAATCCGACTGTCCGCGAGGTGCAAGTAGCGGCTGTGGATCTGAGAGTTTTCGATCAGCTGTTCAGCACGCAGGAGGTGCTGCAATGAGCGCAGCCCCTCAGATCAGAACGGAGTTGATGCAGAACCTGAGAGAACTTCATCTGCCAGCAATGCGCGAGTGCTTCGAGCAGGCTGCGCAACAGGCGGAGAAAGAGACACTCAGTTACGAGCAGTACTTGCTGCAGTTGACGCAGCGGGAGTGCGAGTCTCGACGGCGCAACCGCATCGCTGCACTATTACGCGAGTCGGGGCTTCCACGAGAGAAGACGATGCCCAACTTCGACCTGAAGCGATTACCCGTTAAGGCCGGACGACAACTGAAAGCGCTGGTGGATGGCAGCTTCCTCGATCGCCAGGAGAACTTGCTTGTGTTCGGGAATCCTGGCGCGGGCAAGAGCCACATGCTGTGCGCTCTGGCCCATGAACTGATCGCGCAAGGACGCAGGATGAAGTACACGAGCTGTGCCATGTTGGTGCAGGATCTCCTGGTAGCCAAGCGCGACTTGCGGCTGAGCAAAGAGATCAAGAAGCTTGCCCGCCATGACGGCCTGATCATCGATGAGATGGGCTATGTCCAGCAAAGCCGCGAGGAGATGGAGGTCCTGTTCACCCTGCTGGCCGAACGCTATGAGCGCGGCAGCGTTCTGCTGACCAGCAATCTTCCGTTCTCGAAGTGGGAGGGGATCTTCAAGGACCCGATGACTACAGCGGCAGCCATCGACAGGCTGGTGCATCACTCGGTCATCGTTGAACTGAATATCCCCAGCTACCGAATAGAGGAGGCTAAGAAGAATCGGGACCAAGCGCCGGAAGGCTCCGAACCAAACTGACGGGAGCCGGAGACAGGCATCCGTTGTTGCTGGCAGGCCCTCCGCTCCGCCCCTTCGGGGCTACGCTCCGGCCCTGCCAGCAACAACGCCATCTCCGCAAGAAGTGGAGAGAAAGAAGTTCCAACAACTATCGGGAATTATGGTTGTCGTTGACCGGAAAGAATAGTTGACGCCAGACAGGCGACCGCAGCACGCCAAAAAAGATGCCTCTGATCGTGAACGGTCGCCTCATTGGT
>DATGAD010000189.1:0-3229 GCA_035313725.1 Alloacidobacterium sp.
CAGCCGCGACATATAGTTTGGCAGGTTGGGATCGCCGTTCCAGCAATGCTCGGCCTTTTCGCCGTACTTCACTTCGCCATCATATGGAGGATTCTTCGTCGACTTCAAAAAGTCCTCAGTGTAGTAGACCGCGTTCGTCAGGAAGTAAGTATCGGCGCTGCCCACATAGATGTGAATCTTGCCCTGCAGCTTCGGCCCAAGCGTCGACCAGTTCTTTTCCATGATGGCGCGCAGATCGTAATGTTCCTTCCAGTACTCAGCGGTCTTGTGGTCGATCACACCTGTCTCTTTGTCGAAGATCGGCTGCGGATAGCCGTCCGCGCCAACCGGACTGAAGACAGCCTGCCAGATGTCGTACTGCTCGCCCGAGCGCCCGTGATCGCCAAGCGCGAGCTCGTATGCATTGTTATCCTGCTGCTGCGCCAGCGTCTGCCCAAGATAGTTGCGCATCGAAGGCTGCGGCACGCGCTTGTGCGGACCCTGCGTGTAAAACGCATTTGCATCGTCATAGAGATTGATCGTCGTATACCCGCGAAAATCAATCGGGTCCGGACATGCGGCGAACGTTCCGTTGTAGTGGTCGGGATAGAAGACCTGCACCGCCAGCGATTCCCATCCGCCGGTCGATCCGCCATAGAGGAACCGAGCCCAGCCCTGTCCAATGCCGCGAAACTGCTTCTCGATCGCGGGAATCAATTCAGTTTCAATCGCGTCGCCGTAAGGCCCGACATTCGCCGAATTCACCGCATACGAATCGTCATAGAAGGGATTCGCGTGGTTAATCTTTACTACCAGAAAGCGTGGAAACTTCGGGCTGATCCACTGTTGATAGAACTTGTACGCTTCTTCCTGCTGAATGCGGTTGTAGCCCGAGATATGAAACCGCTCGCTGTAATCAGGCTTCAGATTCGGATCCGGTGGCTCGGTGCGGAAGTCACTCATGCCTTCGGCAAAGTGATCGTGAAAGATCATCAGCGGGAAATGCGCGTTGGGATGCTCATCGAAACCCTCGGGCACCAGCACAATCGCCGACAGGTACATGGGCCTTCCCCAGAACTTTGTCAGCAGCTCGCTCTGAATTTTCAGGTGTCGGATGTATTTCGTGTCTTTGGCATCTGGAATCGGCGGGATCTCCTGATCGAGCGTGATCGTTGCAGCCGTTCCTGGCACAACGTGGATCTTCTGCGGCTTGCTGTATAGATTACCCGGCGAAATGTTCCAGTGCTGCCCTTCACCCTGGTCCATGTGCAACTTCACCGTCGTGCCATCGCTGCGGTGAAACGTCTCGTAGCGGTTGAGCAGCGCCTGCACGTAGTAATCGCCCTCGGGAAGGTTCTTCAGGCTGCGAATCGGATAGCCAAACGCCGTATCATCGACGACGGTTGCGTCGCCGGGCTTCCATCCATCCACAGTTACGCCGAAAGCGATCTGCGTGCGCACCGTGTCGTTGATCTGCATGCGCGGTTCTGCCGAGGGATCATTTGAGAGGAGCAGCATCAGTCGCCCATCCAGAGGCCTCGCGCTGCGTTCCGATGGAAAGCTGACAGAAAAACGTGGCGATTGAGCGAAGGAAAAAAGGGATACCGAGCACACTGCAAGCGTGAGAGCAGCTTTTAAGCGAGACATGCTCGGAAGTCTATCGGAGAAGCTGTCAGAACTGAAGAATTTTACGAGCTAGCACTTCTTGCACTTGGCCAAAATGGCCTTCTGCAAGCGGGCGCGCAAATCATTTGGCAACTCATACAATTCATGGCTGCGATAGATTTCAATCGTTTTGCGCGTGGTGCTCATCGTGATCACGCAGTGCTCACAGGTGCGCAGATGCTCGTCGAGTTCTGCTCTTAGTGTTGCCGATACCCGATCTTCGAGCAGGTCATCCAGTTGCGCTATAAACTCTGTGCAGGTCACTTTGCACCATCCCTTTTATTTTTGCGGAAGTAACGGCTCAGCCGTTCCCGCAACTGCAGCCGCGCCCGCAGCAGGCGCGACTTTACCGCCGGGACACTCAGTCCCAAAGCTTCCGCGGTCTCTTCTGTCGAGAGACCTTCTACGTCCCGCAGCACAAACACCGTACGAAAACCGGGCGGCAGACCATGGATCGTCTTCCGCAAAATATCGGCCAGTTCCGATTGGCCGTACTGCTGTTCCGGGTCCGGACCCCAGTCCGCCAGATCGCGCGGCATGGAGCCTTCTTCCGTCTCGACATCTTCGTCGATCGAAACCATTCTGCCGGTGCGCCGTTTCCGCAAGCGCATCAGCGACTCGTTCACCGCAATCCGCACCAGCCAGGTGTAAAACTTCGAATTCCCCTGGAACTGATCCAGCTTCTCGTACGCCTTTAAAAAGGCGTCCTGCACCACGTCTTCCGCATCTTCGCGGTTCTGGGTAATGTGTTGGGCAATCCGGAAAACCTGGCGGTCATACTGCTTCACCAGCTTCTCGTACGCCTGCACATCCCCTTGGCGCGCTCGATTTACGAGCAGAACGTCGGGGTGAACCTCTTCCGTTCCTTGTGTTTGGATGTTTGGCATGGCAGATGGCTTCAGGAAATCGACCTTTCGTGACGGAACGGAAACTGCGCCGCACGGTTTGGCCGCGGCTCCGCCTCCTTCATAGTAAATGATTCGCACCATCCGGCAGCAAAGTCACTCATTCTGCTTATGTTGATCAGCGAATCCCCAAAGTGGAATGCGATTCCCGACATTGCATAAGGAGGAACGTTTTTAAGTGAATCATCGCAAAGCCGCAACAATCCACCCCATTTCGGCTTACATTTGAAATCAGGAGTGCAATAGTTCGCAGTGAATCAAGTCTTTTCTAGTGGGAGTAAGGTTGCGGCGCTGGTCCTCGCGGGTGCGTTGTCGGCTGTGTGCTGGTCGCAGGGGAGTTCATCTTCGTCCAGTTCGTCGTCATCGACTCATAAGAAAAGCACAACTTCGCATTCTACGACGAGCAAGACCACGCACTCCACGTCTCACAGCACAACTCACAAGACCACGACTCATAGCAAATCAAAGCGTCGCCCGCTCTCAGCCAAGCAAAAGGCCAAGAGCCACAAGCTGCAGCAGGCCTTCGTCGCCTCATCGCAACTCCGTCCGATGGGACAGCAACTCGCCACCATGCGCAGCCCGGCCGCCTATGCTGGAGTGTCGGCCTACGCGCATTCCCACACCGGCGAAGCATCCGCAGCAGCCTACATTGCGCTCGGACACGCCTATCTTCTCGACCG
>DATGAD010000190.1:0-7052 GCA_035313725.1 Alloacidobacterium sp.
GTAGCGCAGCCGATCCTCGACTCGGTCGCCAGAATCGCGCCCGAGCTGATGACCATCCCTCTCCGCGCAGGCAGTCAAGGCGAAATCAGTAGCAGCAATCTTGACGAGGGCACCCTAAACGAGCTTCTCGACAAAAAGACAGTCCTTGCCATCGGACCGGGTCTAGGCCAATCGCCAGAGACAGAAAAATTCCTTCTCGGCCTACTCGAAAAAACAAACCTGCCGACCGTCCTCGATGCCGACGCTCTGAACATCCTCGCGAAGCACCCGGACAAGATCAATGGCCGCAACCGGATGCTCGTCCTCACTCCGCATCCGGGCGAGATGGCCCGGCTCGCCGGCATCAGCACCAGCGAAGTTCAAGCCAACCGCGAGACGCTGGCTCGTGAATTTTCGATGAAAAATCACGTCACCCTCGTACTCAAAGGTTGGCGCACATTAATCGCCCATCCCGACGGCTCCATCGCCATCAACACCACCGGAAATCCCGGCATGGCCAAGGGCGGCAGCGGAGACATCCTTACCGGCATCGTAGCGGCCATGCTGGCGCAATATCCACATCTGGCCGGCGAAGCAGTCAACGCCGCCGTCTACCTCCACGGACTTGCCGCCGACTTCGCCGTACGAGAGCAGGACGAGCACACTCTCCTCGCCACCGATACGATTGCGCACCTTTCAACAGCTTTTCGCTTCCGCTCCGAGGACAAAGGCGGGTATGTTTGGATACAGGGGATGCCGCGATGACACAGGCGACAGGCACGAAGGTTCACGAATTCGAGACCAGTACCGCCGCCGACACCATTCGCGTCGGCCGTGAAATCGCCAAACTGCTCACACCGCCAAAGTTCCTCATCCTGAAAGGGGACCTGGGCGCAGGCAAGACCACACTCGTCAAAGGCATTGCTGAAGCCCTCGAGGCCGCCGACCCGGACGAGGTCACCAGCCCGACGTTCACGCTCATCCACGAATACGAAGGCACGCGCCACGAGAACGGAAAAGATGAGCCGGTAATGCTCTACCATCTCGATCTCTACCGCATAGAGCAGGAGCGCCAGCTCGACTCGCTCGGCCTGGACGAGATCGCAACGCCCGACAGCATTGTCCTCGTCGAATGGGGCGACAAGTTCCCCAGCGTAGCCAAGCGCAGCAACGGTGAAATCGTGATGAAGACCACAGGCGGGGACACGCGCAAAATCACGTTGACGCTCAAGGACTAGTTAGCAAAAACGTTGTCATCCCGAGCGAAGCCGAGGGACCTGCTTTATCTATGTAACGTAGTCGGCGCGAAGCGCCATCCATAGAGAACTACCAAGAGTGTCGCAAGCCATCGAATCGCCGCCGATCACCGCACATCACGATCTCAAGCAAACCCTCGGCACCTGGCAACTCTGGGGCATCGCCGTAGGCCTTGTGATCTCCGGCGAATACTTCGGCTGGAGCTACGGATGGGCCAACGCCGGAACGCTCGGCTTCCTCGTGACATCGCTGGTCATCGCGGCCATGTACACGACATTCATCTTCAGCTTTACCGAACTGACCTGCTCCATCCCGCATGCTGGCGGTCCCTTCGCGTACGCCCGTGCAGCCTTCGGTCCCATCGGAGGCTACTTCGCAGGTGCGGCCACGCTGATCGAATTCGTCTTCGCGCCGCCGGCTATCGCGCTCGCCATTGGAGCCTATCTCAACGTCCAGTTCCCATCGCTGGCTCCGAAGCACGCGGCCCTGGGTGCCTACCTCATATTCATGGCGCTGAACATTATCGGCGTGCAGGTCGCGGCAGCATTCGAGCTCTTTGTAACGCTGCTGGCTATCTTTGAGCTGTTGGTCTTCATGGCCGTCGTCGCACCCGGCTTCCACCTCGCCAACTTTCTTCAGGGAGGATGGGCAGGCCAGAACCACTTCACAGTACATGCGGTTCCTGGAATTTTCGCCGCGATCCCGTTCGCGATATGGTTCTTCCTCGCGATCGAAGGCGTTGCCATGGCCGCCGAAGAAGCCAAAGACCCAAAGCGCTCCATCCCCATTGCCTACATTGCTGGCATCCTTACGTTGGTAGCGCTGGCCCTCGGTGTCATGCTCTTTGCCGGAGCAGCAGGCGACTGGACAAAGCTCGCCAACATCAACGATCCACTGCCGCAGGCGATGAAGATCATCGTCGGAGCGCGCAGCGGCTGGCTGCACATGCTCGTCTGGCTCGGACTCTTCGGCCTGGTCGCGTCGTTCCATGGAATCATCCTCGGCTACTCGCGCCAGATCTTCGCGCTCGCCCGCTCCGGATATCTCCCGCGTTTTCTCGCTCATGTGCACCCACGCTGCAAGACGCCATGGCTTGCAATTCTCGCCGGAGGTGTCGTCGGCATCGCCGCCATCTACAGCGACCAACTCATCACCTTCGGCGGTCAGACTCTCACCGCCAACATCGTTACTATGTCCGTCTTCGGCGCGATCCTGATGTACATCCTCAGCATGCTCGCGCTCTTCCGCCTGCGCGGCAAGCAGCCAGACCTGCACCGCAGCTACAAAGTGCCGCTGTATCCATTCTTTCCCGCATTCGCGCTTATCTGTTCCGTGCTCTGCATGGGGACAATGCTCTACTACAACCGCCTCGTCGCGCTTGTGTTTCTCGCGTTGCTCGGTGCAGGATTTATCTACTTCCTGCTCACGCGCCACCAGCGCGAGCGGGCCGCAGATTAGAGTATGACCTATACCCACACCATCGCCAGCCGCACATGGCATTTCGACGACCTAAAGACACTGCTGGCGAAGGCAAGCCCGGCGCGTTCCGGTGATGAGCTGGCAGCGATCGCTGCTGAAAGTGAAGAAGAGCGTATCGCTGCGCGTATGGCGTTGGCCGAAGTGCCATTGAAACGTCTCCTCGAAGAAGTGCTCATTCCCTATGAGACGGATGAAGTCACGCGCCTCATCGTCGACACACACGACGCCAGCGCATTCGCTGAAATCAGTCATCTCACGATAGGCGATTTCCGCAACTGGCTTCTCAGCACAAGCACAGATACGGAAACACTCACGCGCATCGCGCCCGGTATCACGCCCGAGATGGCAGCCGCCGTCTCGAAGCTGATGCGCAACCAGGACCTGATTCTCGCCGCGCAGAAATGCCGCGTCGTTACACGCTTCCGCAACACCATCGGCTTGCAAGGCTGCATGTCGGTACGTCTGCAACCGAATCACCCGACAGACGACGCAAAAGGCATAGCCGCATCGATGCTCGACGGACTGCTCTACGGCTGCGGCGACGCCGTTATAGGCATCAACCCAGCCAGTGACAGCCTTGCCGCAGTCACTACGCTACTCGACATGCTCGACAAATTCCGCGAGCGATACGAGGTCCCGACGCAATCATGCGTGCTCACGCATGTCACCACAACCATGCAAGCCATCGAACAGGGCGCACCGGTAGATCTAGTCTTCCAATCCATCGCAGGCACGGAAAAAGCGAACACCAGCTTCGGCGTGAATCTGGCGATGCTCAAAGAAGCCCGCGAAGCCGCCCTGGAACTCCATCGCGGAACAGTCGGCGACAACGTAATGTATTTCGAAACCGGGCAGGGAAGCGCGCTTTCCGCCGCCGCGCATCATGGAGTCGACCAGCAAACCTGCGAAGCCCGCGCCTATGCCGTGGCTCGCGCATTCAATCCGCTGTTGGTCAACACCGTCGTAGGCTTCATCGGCCCAGAGTATCTATACGACGGCAAGCAGATCATCCGCGCCGGACTCGAAGACCACTTCTGCGGCAAACTGCTCGGCCTGCCCATGGGCTGCGACATCTGCTATACCAACCATGCAGAAGCCGATCAGGACGACATGGACACGCTCCTCACGCTCCTCGCCGTTGCTGGCGTGAACTTCATCATGGGCGTGCCCGGTGCCGACGACATCATGCTCAACTACCAGAGCACATCGTTTCACGACGCGCTGTATGTGCGCCGCGTCCTTGGCCTCAAGCGCGCGCCGGAATTTGAAGCGTGGCTCGAAAAAATGGGCATTACCAACCGCGAGGGCGGCCTCGCCGACCGCCTGCCACCCAGCGCCGCACGATTGCTTGAAAGCGCATGAGCGAAGTCATTCAGAATCCGTGGACGCGCCTGCGCAGCTTTACCAACGCGCGTCTGGCTCTGGGGCGTGCCGGAGACAGCCTGCCGACAAACGAAGTTCTTGACTTCGCGCTAGCGCACGCACAAGCCCGCGATGCCGTTCACCACGCACTCGAAGTCGAAAGCATCGCACGCGACCTTAAAGCATCTGGCTTTGAATCGATCACAGTGCAAAGCGCAGCCCGCGATCGCGCCGAATATCTCCGTCGCCCCGATCTCGGTCGCAGGCTGAGCGACACAAGCCGATCCCTACTGGATAGTTGTCATCCTGAGCGGAGCGAAGGACCTGCTTCATCGAATGAAAGCCGGAGCGAAGCGCCTTCCGCAGCCTTCATCATCGCCGATGGCCTCTCCGCGATCGCACCAGTACGCCATGCAGTTCCTGTCCTCCGCGAAATCACCAGCAAACTCGAGGGCTGGCAAATCGCACCCCTCATCATCGCGACACAAGCACGAGTCGCGCTCGGCGATGAAATCGGCGAACTACTCAACACAGAAATGACGATCGTGCTTATAGGCGAGCGTCCCGGCCTAAGCTCGCCCGACAGCCTCGGCATCTACCTGACATACAATCCACGCATCGGCTGCACGGATGCAGATAGAAACTGCATTTCCAACGTGCGCCCGGAAGGTCTGAGCTACGAAGCCGCCGCGCACAGGCTCCATCACTTGATGATTGCAGCGCGTCGCGCCGAACAATCGGGAATCGCGCTCAAAGACGAAAGCGATTTACCGCGCTTCGAGGTTAAAAACCCATGATGTTATAGCCGCAATCGACATAAATCGTCTCGCCAGTCACGCCACTCGCCAGGTCCGATGCAAGAAAGAGTGCCATGCCGCCAACCTCTGCCTGCTCCACATTGCGATGCAGCGGCGCGCGATCCGCATGCGCCTTGAGCATATCGCTCAGACCTCCGATACCGCGAGCAGCCAGCGTCTTGATCGGCCCAGCCGAGATCGCATTCACGCGAATGTTCAGCTTGCCCAGGTCTGATGCCAGATACCGCACCGTCGCTTCGAGCGCAGCCTTGGCCACGCCCATCACGTTGTAATGCGGTACGACCTTTTCCGCGCCATAATATGTCATCGTCATGATGCTGCCGCCATCGGTCATTAGCGGAGCAGCAGCGCGGCTCAATGCAATCAGCGAATACACGCTTACATCGTGAGCAACGCGAAAGCCCTCGCGCGAAGTCAGCAGAAAATCATTCTTCAACTCTTCAGCAGGAGCAAAGGCAACGCTGTGCACCAGCACATGCAGCTTGCCGTAGCGCGTTTTCAACTGCTCAAAGACCTGCGCAATCTCTGCGTCATTCGACACGTCGCACTGGAAAGCCTCTGCACCTGGCAGGTCTGCAATCAATCCGTCGGCTTCGGCCTTCAGCCGCTCATTCTGGTAGCCGATGGCCAGCTTCGCGCCGGCTTCGTGCAGCTTCTGCACAATCGCCCAGGCAATGCTGCGCTTATTCGCGACTCCAAAAACGACGGCAATCTTCCCCTCAAGATTCAACATGCAACTCTTTCCTCCAAACACGTAAGCATATCAGCCACCAAGGTCAACCAGCCCAACGCACTCGATTGTCTCTCCCAGAAACCGTGTGCCCAGGCGCTTGAATTTTTCAACCGAATCCGTTGCGTAAAATCTGCGCACGCCAGTGCCGTCATGCACGTAGTCGATCAGCGCGGCCGTCACCTGCGACGCAGTCACTTCCGCGGAATCAATCACGCGCAGGTCCGGAACCGTCCCCTCAATCTGTTGCCGCAGCAACGGATAGTGCGTGCAACCCAGCACCAACGTATCTGGAGTCAGTCCGCGCTCCTTCGCCTGCTCCAACAGCTCCGACAAATAAATCCCCAGCACCTCAAGCGTCACCGGATGCTCAATCCATCCCTCTTCCACCAGAGGAACAAGTAATGGGCACGCCTTCTCAAGCGCCCGCAAACTATGTTCCGCGCACGCACGCTCATAGGCATGGCTCTGTACTGTGGCATCGGTCGCTATTACCAGCACATCGCCGGTCAGTGACGAAACTTGTGCCGCATTCGCGCCCGTCTCTATTACGCCCAGGACGGGAACGCGCACCGCGTCCCTGATTGCATCGAGGGCCAGCGCGCTCGCGGTATTGCACGCGATCACAAGAAACTCCGCGCCCTCCTCGACCAGAAAGCGCGCGCTCGAAACGGCATAGCGCGCAATGGTCGCCTGCGATTTCGATCCATAAGGCAGCCGCGCCGTGTCGCCCAGATAAATGTAGTCTGCGGCCGGAAGCTGCTTTGTCAGCGCGCCCAGCACTGTCAGCCCCCCCACGCCGGAATCGAAGACGCCGATCCTCACTGCCGCACCGCCGTCTGCGTGCCCGACGCAAGATAGCTGCGCGTCAGATCGGCGTGCCCTGCCAAGGTCTCTTTCTGTTGTCCGTCCACTAAAAATCTCACCTCGGTAATTTGCGGCAGGTTCGCATGCAGCGTCGCAATCATTGAGAGCAGTGTCAACGTCTCGGGCTCAATCCCCGAAGGTTGCGCCTGCACAAAAGCTGCATTCAAATTCACCACCGCCATCTCTCCCGCGCTGTTTGCGCCTTTCTCTTGTGGCACCGGCATGAGAAACACCTCTTCCACCCCGGAAGCATTCTCAATTGGATGCGTCGACTTCGGCGCGGCATATTCTTCCAGCAGCTTCTGCATCAATACCCGTGCGCGAGCATTCGGATCCTTGGGCATTGGGAAACTGCGATATACCGGAATGAGCGATCCATCCAGATCATTCGCCACCAGCAGCGTAATCTTTTCTACAGGCGCAGACGACGGTGCACTCAGCGGCTGGCTGTCAACCGCCATCATCAAACGGTCATGTGCGCGCTCGCGCATGCGGATCAGCACAATCGCCATCACGACAGCCGCGAGCAGCATGGCGCCGAAAAGAAAACGCTGGAAGCG
>DATGAD010000191.1:0-3390 GCA_035313725.1 Alloacidobacterium sp.
TGTGGGCTCAGATAAGTTGTGTTTGTGGGGGCAGGACCTTACCGAGTCGCAACAAGAATTGGCCCTAAAAATATTCAGAACAATCCGTTTCCCCTAGCCCTCGCACAAACTAGGAGTCTCTCAACTCCTGATTAGTCGCGTAACCGGACAAATGAAGTGTTACTTCAAATGCCCGATAAACCGCTGTGGCCGCGGATGTGAGATCTTTCCGAGTGCTTCGGACCCATACATCACCGCGAGCTGACGCCGGTGACCGCGCGGTCATATTCAGTTGTGAATCGAACCGTGTTATTGCCTCTCTGTGTTCGGTGACGTAAGCTTTGCCCCACCGTCGCGAAAGCGCCGCTCCTAATTCGCGCGATTTTGGAGGTCGCATGAGAGGACATCGACTCTGTGTCATGGTTCTCTGCGTTCTTACTGCCTTGTCTGCATCTGGCCAAGAACTGAACAAGAGGCTGACGAACCAGAGCATCATCGAGATGGTGAGTTTGGGCTTGTCCGATGATGTGATAATCGCGAAGATCCGCAGCATGACTGACGCGGACGCGCTCAAATTCGACACGAATATTGACGGCCTGAAGGCGCTGAAGGCCGGAAATGTCTCGGATGCAGTGATCAAAGTGATGATCAACCCCGCTCCGCCCTCCGCGCCTGTCGTCGGGGTTTCTGCTGTGATTTCGCTCGACCCGAATTTACCGCCTCCAGAAGTCGGCGTTTACTGGAAGAACGGCGCAACTTTTGTTCTTATTCAGGGGCAAGCCATCAGTCAGGCTAAGGCCGGCGGACGAGCCGCGAGCTATTTCACCTACGGGGTTCGGGGTCAGCACTGGGATGCGACTCTAAATGGCCCGACCTCCAACAATGTCGTGAAAGATCTTCGGCCTCTGTTTTATTTCTATGTTCCCGAGGGCAGCGATGCATCCGATTACGTCCTGATCAGGCTCGAGAAAAAAGGTGATCGGAGGGAATTTCAAGTCGGTTCTTTCGGAGGCATCAGCGGGGGAAAGTCCGGAGTGAAAAAGGATAAGGAGATCCCCTTCAAATTTGAGCACGTTGGGATAAGAATCTACAAAATCACGATGGATGGTGACTTCAAACCCGGCGAGTATGCGTTCTTCATGGGCACTGGCACTCAATCAAACATGTCGGGAGGCAGAGTCTCATCCTCATCCGGCGGTAGCGCCGCGGGCCGCGTCTATGACTTCAGCATAGCCGAATGAACGAAGCTTGGTCGCGCGACGGCTACCTGTACATCCATAACTTCTGATCAGTCGCGTGCCTTGGCATGTTCCGTACTAGAATTTCACTTGTCCGCTAAGCGCTGCCAGCTCAACCGGCCGATGCAACACCATCCAGTGCATTGATTCGGCAATGCTTCTGCACGAGAACCAGCGGTTTGGCTGTGCGTGGTCAAAAGCTACCCGGCGCAGCGTTCCAGCTGGTTTGTCCCGAGCGAGCGATTTTGGCCTTCGTTTTCAATGCAAGGCGGGTCCAAGCTTAGTGTTGCGTCGACCCATTGAGACCACCGCGTTTATCCGGGCTTGACCTCAATCCTGCTTCTCTCCGTCCCCTCGCCGTTGACTTGCGTTCTGTCCTGACCCTAAAATGTGCTCCACATGCCAGGCATCGACGCGCTGATCGGCCACACCATCTTCCACTATCGCGTGATTGAAAAGCTCGGTGGCGGCCGCGGCCCCTGCGAACAAGGTCACCAAAATGGCGTTGGTGAGCGGACTCACGGCCCGGGCGCCGACAGTTCTTCTCTGCTGCTAATACATTGCACCGCAAAGCAAATCTCAAAGGAAAACAGCGTAACATGAGGCGTCTATCGCACACGTTTCTGTCACAGACAGGGTTCGCTTTCGGAAGATCGTTCTGGCCTCTTTTTGCGATCGTGGTGATCGCAGGCGCGATGCTTTGGGGGCCTTGGGTGAGCTTGGCGATCACAGTACTGGCGGTGACTGCAGCTTTGAGGTTGTTGTGAACCGAGCGGAACGCGATGCTCCGGCCGCGCTCAGCCGCTGGCGCGTTCTGTCCGATCCCCAGGACGCGCACTGCGTAGTCTTCCACATCGCTTGCCTCGCGGCATACTGCTGCGCCTTCTGGCTATACGGCCACCCCAAGCTCGTTGGCGTCACTGGTCCGTGGTCCCGCATTGCTTTTGTGGCCGCGTCGGCGACGATGCTTGGTTGGATCTCCGGCATAAATGTCGGCGTCAATTTCCACAACCATTCACATCGCCCAATCTTCACATCGCATTTCGCGAATCGCTGGTTCGGTCGAATCTGGGCGTTTGCGGGCGGGTGGCCGTCGTTCTTCTGGGAGTACTGCCACGTGACCATTCACCACGCCAGGCTGCTAGGCACTGATGATTGGACGCTCCCGAGACAAAACGCCGACGGCTCATTTGAAGACTTCCGACGGTATTTGTTCATGCATTGGCCGTTCCGTCTGATGACACACCTCTGGAAAGACCTGATCGCGCGCCGGAACCTGCGTCGCAGGTCGCTCCGTGAACTCGCGATTTTCCTTGCGCTTTGGTCAATTCCTTTTTGGATCGATTGGAAAATGGCCGTATGGCTATGGGCGCTACCGCACTGGATCGCGAATGTGTGGGTGATGGGGTCGGGAATGTATGCCCAGCACGCGGGATGTGTTCCGAAGAGTGAGACGAGGCCGGTTAGTCACTCCACTGTGTTCGTGTCGAAATTTTTCAATCTCACAATGTTCAATATCGGTTTTCACCTCGAACATCACGATCATCCCAGGGTCCATTGGTCGCTGCTGCCTGACCTTCATGAGCGCCTCAAGCTGGATTTGATCGAGGGCGGAGCGCACGTGGTTCCTTACGGCAATCATCGCGCCGCATGGTTGCTTGCAGGCGACGATGCAAGGAAAAAGCTATTCTCCGAGCAAGCCTCGGGATACACACGCAATTGATAGCTTAACGCGCGCCCCATCGCAGCCCCGAAACGATAGCCTTTCACTCTGCGGATGTACGACTTTCACTGTTTGCACCTGTCTAAGTCCCGATAAGTCGTGCCAGCTCAACCGGTCGATGCAACACCATCCAGTGCATTGATTCGACAATGCTTCCGCGGGAGAACTATCGATTTCGCTGTGCGTGGTCAAAAGCCAGCCAGCGCAGCGTTCCAGCTGGTTTGTCCCTACCGAACGATTTTGGCCTTCGTTTTCAATGCAAGGCGGGTTCAAGCTTAGTGTTGCGTCGACCCATTGAGACCGCCGCATAAACCGGACAAGTGCCGACCCGCCAGTTCTCACTGTCCCGTAACGCGATTAATCGGGCGCTTGCCAGGCCACTTCGCGCGCGATTGCGTAGCACCGTGTACGGATCGGCACTAAACCTATGATATAACCTCCGTTCGTCGA
>DATGAD010000192.1:0-5724 GCA_035313725.1 Alloacidobacterium sp.
CGTCCGGTCCGAGGATGCTCAAGGCAGATTGATCGTCCTGTGCCCGCATTGCAGCAAACAAAGCGCGGCTGGCATCTTGGACAGAGGAAAAGGTCCTCTGTCCCGGCTCCTGGGCAAACGTTGGTGCTGATGAGCACCCCAAGGCAAGTACGAACAGAACAGACGCGGCAATTCGAACAAAGCACTTGCAGCCATGTGGAACAAAAATCGAAATCCTGTGCAGCATGGTATTCCTCTTCAATCTTAGACTTGCCACGAAACCACTCCGTGCGTCGCGTGACACGACTGAAAGGGCAAGCAGGTTGCCAAACATGTTGATTGCGTAAGTGATTGAAAGCAGAGACCCACGCAAGCAATAGCGCGGGATGCGATGCCAGCCCGCTATACACGGCGTCCGTCACGCCGACAGACTCAGTGAGACCATTTATCAGTTAAATTTCAAACAGCTTCAGATCTTGGTGGACTGGGGAGGTAAGTGCTGGTGCGTTGTGGCTGCTGCGTGGACATGGTCAATCAATTGGAAAACCGATTCCCGGACGATAGCGACTCTGCTACAAGGAAAGGGGATTCCTGTTGATACGTGAGATGCCAAGCTTCTGCATCCGGAAGTAAAGGGTAGACCGCTTGATTCCCAAACGTATGGCCGCCCCGTCGGGACCGGAAACCACCCAGCGTGTTAGCTCGAGAGTCTTGAGAATGTGGTCGCGCTCCGCGTCCTCCATAGTAATTGCCCCGATCGATTCCGTCGCAGCCGCGCAATTCAAACTCGTGAGAGGGGCGTGCAGAACATTGCCTGAAGTGACGATTACGCTCCGCTCGATAAAATTCTGAAGCTCGCGAATGTTTCCCGGCCATTGATACGAGCTGAGCGCGGACATCGTGTCTGGAGGGATGTGTTCGATTTGCTTACCCATCCGGCGGCCATATAGCTCCACAAAATGCGTCACCAGCGTTGGAATATCTGCGCGGCGCTCGCGCAGCGGCGGCAGCGAGATCGGAAACACATTCAATCGATAGTAGAGGTCGCTGCGAAATTCGTTACGCTTCACCATATCCACCAAATTCCGGTTGGTCGCAGCCACGAGCCGCACGTCCACCTTGTGAGTCCGAGTGCTGCCCAACCGTTCGAACTCTTGTTCCTGCAGGACCCGCAGCAGCTTGGGCTGCAAGCCCGGCGGAATATCTCCTACCTCGTCCAAGAAGAGAGTCCCCTTGTCGGCCAACTCGAAACGGCCAATCTTTTGCGCTATGGCTCCTGTGAATGCGCCTCGCTCGTGGCCAAAAAGCTCGCTTTCCAATAGATCGAAGGGGATGGCAGCGCAATTCAGTTTGATGAAAGGGCGACCGAACCGTGAACTCGAGTCGTGGACGGCGCGCGCGATCAGCTCCTTGCCCGTGCCTGTTTCTCCCTGGATAAGAACAGTGGAGTCCGTGGGCGCGACCTGCTCAACTTGTTCGAGCACCGATTCCAGAGCAGGACTCTTGCCTATGATCTGCTCGAATCTGCGCTCTTTGCTCTCATGGTCGGCGGATCCAAATCTTACAACAGCTGCCACGCGAGACCTCCTGTGCGCACTGATGCGCACCTCTACCTGGGGGCTTAGCTTTCCAGAGCGGCTCGAACACCATCGAGCAAGACTTCGTTGTCGAACGGTTTTGACAGAAACTCTACCGCGCCTTCTCTCCGCGCCTGCAACCGCATTTTTTCGTCGCCATGTGCGGTAATGAAGATGATCGGAATCCTGCAACGTTCGGCGTTCAACTGCGCCTGCAGTTCGAGACCTGACATTCCCGGCATGCGGATATCCGTGATCAGGCATGCAGTCTCGTACTGTTTGCCAGAGCTGAGAAATTCCTCGGCGGACGCAAAGCCTCTTGCCGGCAACCCAACTGCTTCTAGCAAGTCCTGCACCGCGCTACGCATCGAATCATCGTCATCGACAACCACGACCAACTTGGCTTTGTTCTGATTGACCATGTCAGAAAGCTACCAGCTTCGCGGAAAGTGGCGCAATCACACGTTGGTATTATGCTATTTCGCGCCCGGCGGAACCCCCAAAAGCCCCGCCATCTTCACCAATTCCGCCAGAGATCCAGCTTTCATCTTCTTCATCACCCGGCCGCGTTGGATTTTTACCGTAACTTCGCTGTTGCCGAGTTCACCGGCGATTTGCTTATTGAGCATGCCCGAAACCACCAGGCCCATGACCTCGCGCTCGCGTGCGGTCAACGTTTCGTAGCATTCTCGCAATCCAGCAAGATCGCTCTGCTGCTGGCGCGTCGCACGATCGCGCCCCAATGCCTGGTAGATCGCAGCTAGCAAGTCGTGGTCTAGGAACGGCTTAGTCAGGAATTCTACTGCACCGGATTTCATGGCCTTCACGGTCATCGGAATGTCTCCGTGGCCGGTAATGAAGATAATGGGAATCTGGAAACCTGCGTCGGCCAACCGGCGCTGAAAGTCCAGGCCGCTGATTCCGGGGAGGCTCACGTCCAGAACTAGACAGCGTGGCTCCCCCTTCAGTTCGCTGCGCAGGAACTCTTCCGCGGTTTCGAAGGACTCGGAACGCAACCCGCACGACTCCAACAGATCTTGGATGGATGCACGTACCGCGGCATCGTCATCAATGATGAACACCGTGGGAGTACCTGCTGACGTCATTCACGTGTCTCGACTCTGGTGGGTAGGCTGACGTAGAAGCCCGCGCCGCGGGGAGAGTTATCTCCAGCCCACAAGCGGCCGCCATGCGATTCAACGATGGAGCGGCAGATCCGCAGTCCCATCCCCGTGCCGTGAGGCTTGGTGGTGAAGAACGCATTGAAGATCTCATCCGTCTGCCCGGGTGGCAACCCAACACCCGTATCACTGACGGACACAAGCAGGTGCTCGTTCTCGGCTCGTTGGGATTTGATCGCTAGTTCGCGCATCCCGTCCACACTCTTCATCGCATCGATGCCATTTGTCATGAGGTTCATCATGACCTGCTGCAATTGCACGCGATCCCCCATGACCTGGCGAAGATTTGCCGCCAGTTCTGTCCGGACTGAAATCGAGTGTCGCGTCGCCTCGCCGCGCAGCAGCACGATCATCTCCTCAATGACTTCGTTTACGTCGACACATTCCAATTGCTGTGTACCCTTTTGGAAGAGGAGGCGTATCCGGCTGATGATTTCCGCCGCCCGCGTTCCGTCTTTCACGATCCTCTCGGCGGCCGCGCGGGCCTTGTCGAGATTTGGGACGTCGGCCGCCAGCCAGCGGATACAACTATTGGCGCTGGTGACAGCGGCGGCTATCGGCTGATTCACTTCATGGGCCAGGGAAGCCGTTAGCTCTCCCATGGTGGTCACACGGTTGACGTGTGCGAGCTCCGCTCGTGCCTGGCGCAAAGCTTCTTCGGCATGTTTACGTTCGGTTATGTCCCGTGCCAGTTTCGATGCTCCAACGACGCGATCCGCGGCATCCCTCATCGGCGAAATTGTTAGAGCAACGTCGAGCAGGCTGCCGTCCTTGCGCATGCGGACCGTCTCGAAGTGGTCGACCTGCTCGCCTCGCGTCAGCCGTTCAATAATCGCTATTTCTTCGTCACGACGGCCAGGGGGAATAATAAGCAAGATATTCTGGCCGACCGCCTCATCCGCAGCATAGCCGAACAGTCGTTCTGCGCCCTTATTCCAACTGGTGATTATGCCATCCAGATCTTTGCTCACAATCGCATCGTGCGACGATTGCACAACGGCAGCCAGCAAACGGATCGCCTGCTCTCCCCGCTTGCGCTCGGTGACGTCCATCATGGTACCCACGAACTCAACGAGGTCGCCGGATGAGCTGAAAACCGGGTGGCCCACTACGTGGACATCTCTGATCTCGCCGCCGGTATAAACGATTCGGTTATCCAGCTCGAACTCCGCACGTTCGCGCTTTGCTCTCTCGAGCGTTTTTGCGACGCTGGGTTGATCATCCGGATGAATGCCGTTAAAGAGTGTCTCGAATCGCGGCTGTCCACCTTGTGGGTCAAAACCCATCACGCGGTAGCATTCTTCGGAGAAGTACCTGATTTCGCCGGTGGCAGGGGCCCATGCCCAACTGCCCGTGTGGCTGAGCTTTTGCGCCTCCGCCAGATAACCCTCGCTTCGCCGCAGCGTTTCTTCCGCCTCCTTCCGGTCATGGATATCTGTATCGCAGCCGTACCATCCGAGAATGCGTCCCGAGCGGTCAACCAGCGGACAGACACGACTGAGGAACCAACGGTACGTTCCGTCGGATCTTCTCAGACGTGACTCGATCTCGCGGGGCTTTCCCTCCGATATGAGTGTTCGCCACTTGCTCAGTACGCGCTCGATATCATCGGGATGCACCATTCGATTCCAGCCCGATCCAACTGCTTGATCGAGCGTCATCCCGGTGTAATCCATCCAGCGGCGATTCACAAAATCAACGACGCCCTCAGGCGTCTCTGTCCAGAGTTGCGCCGGCACGGTGTCGATAATCAAGCGAGTCCGGTCTTCCGCCCGCTTGCGCTCGGTTATATCCATCACGGTGCCGACGAACTCAACGAAATTACCGGATGGGCTGAGGACGGGATGGCCTATGACGTGGATGTCTCTTATCTCGCCACCAGAATGAATGATTCGGTAATCCAGCTCGAACCCTGCTTTTTCACTCTCGGCTGTCTCGACCGCTTCCCTAACTTTGGTTTGATCATCCGGATGGAAGCGCTGAAGGACCGTTTCGAATCCCGGTAGTCCACCGTGCGGATCAAAACCCATCAAGTGGTAGCATTCTTCGGACCAGTACGTGTTCTCCCCGCTGGCAGGTTTCGAGGCCCAACTCCCCGTGTGGCTGAGCCTCTGCGCCTCCGCCAGATAACCCTCGCTTCGCCGCAACGTTTCTTCCGCCTGCTTTCGTTCGGTGACGTCCATCACCGCTCCAACGAACTCCACCTTGCCCGATTCATCGTTTAAGGCACGCGCCACAACGTGGACATGTTTGACCGCACCGTCCGGCACCTCCAAACGATATTCATGCGCAAAATCCTTGCCATCCTCCATCGCGCGTGCGACTGTCTGTTGGACGGAGGCTGCGTCGTCCGGATGAACCCGCTGAAGAATAAGTTCCACGGTGGGTTTCGTCGTTCGGTCGTAATGAAAGATTCGAAAGGTTTCCTCTGACCAGATGATCTCGCCGGTGGACGGCTTCCAGCCGAAACTGCCCGTGTGGCTCAGGCGCTGCGCCTCCGCTAGATATGCTTCACTCCGCCGCAAGGCATCTTCAGCTCGGTGGCGTTCCTCGATGTCGATGGCTGTCCCATACCAATTAACGATACTTCCCAGCTCATTACGCAGCGGCACGTTGCGGATCAGCAACCAGAGATAGTCCCCGTCCATTCGCCGGACCCGTGCTTCGCTCTCCATCGGTTCCCCAGTTGCCACAGCTTCCTGCCAGTCGCCGGTGTACCTCGCGAGGTCATCGGGATGAACTGAGAAACCCCAACCCCAGCCCAGCATGTCCTCCATAGATCGCCCCGTAAATTCCAGGAAACGCTGATTGATGAAATCGACGGAGCCGTCTGGCCGAGCGCTCCAGGCGTACGCAGGAATCGTATCGATGACAAGGCGGAGGCGAACTTCGCTTTGCTGCAGGGTCGCGTAGAGATCTTGCAGGCGTCTGGCGGTGTCGTTGAATACCCGCCCAAGGTCAGCGAGTTCGTCTCTTCCGGTAACAGG
>DATGAD010000193.1:0-13382 GCA_035313725.1 Alloacidobacterium sp.
TCCTTCACGCAATAGCTGATCGTCTTCTTGTGTACATCCAGTCCGATGTAATACATATCGTCTCTGAGGAGCCTCCGAGGTTGTTCTCTGAATCAGCCTCATCGCTGAGTTCAGCCTTTGCAACACCTCGTGCTCCTCACTGACTTAGCATTCAAACAACTCAGACAAGTGGACTACCCTCGGTTGCTTTTGGTAAATGACGACTTCGAGTCACTTGAGACTTGGGCATGACCGCGATCCCAATCTGCGTGCTCGCAATGAAAGCAACACTGCGACTCACGCAAGATTACTGCTTGGTTGGATTACTTGCCGCGCGGCTTGCAATACGCTGGAACTTTACCTGACAAGGGACAAGATATTCGAGGATTCGGCCGGACGAACAGAGCCACCAGATACTTACCGCAGTAGAGTCCGCAGGTAGCTTTCCCCTCGGAATGCAATGTCTTCGGGTGATACCTTCATATCTCCCCACAGCGCACCGAGCGAATCCGCTTCATCAGGTGCATAGCCGAAGCCTTCAATCATGAGGTAGCCATCGTATGCAACTTGCTGCAAGGCATTGATGATTGCGGGGAAATCTACATGCCCGGAACCGAGCAGCCCACGGTCGTTCTCGCTGACGTGCACGTGTTTGAGGCAGCTTCCAAGTGACCTTATAGCCTTCGCAGTGTTCTTCTCCTCGATATTGGCGTGAAAGGTGTCGATTGTAACGCCCACTCGGGGATGGCCTATTGCATCACAGAAGGCCTTTGCGTCTGTAGCGGTCATGAGAAAAAAGGTTTCGGATCGATTTACCGGCTCGATTGAGAGCGTGATTTCGTTGGCATCAAGAACTTCGCCAAGTTTCTGAAAGCACTCAATGGCCCAGTTCCATTCCTCAACGGTGCGGCGTCGACCAGGAAGGTAACCGATTGGCGCAAAGAGCGGGCCTCCAATCAAGCGTGCTCCAAGCTCTACCGATGTTTCCACGCATTGAATCAGGTGGGCCAGAGACTTCGCTCTTACTGAAGAGTCTGGACTGATAGGATTAATGCCGGCGGGAAGTATAGCGCAAACCGTGCAGTCGAGATCTGCGGACTCGAACGCCTGGCGAATCGCGGAGGTAGGAAGATTCGCAGGGTCAAACATCGGAATCTCGAAGCCGTCAAGACCGTGCTCCCGAACGCTCGGCAGGAGACGGAGATGTGAAGCTCCGAAGTCTGTTGTCCAGGCAAATGCACTAACACCGATCTTCATTGGTTGCCTCTTAGGGACGGAATACTAGAGGTGCAAAGCCGAATTCCCGAAATGTCCACTACACTTCATCCGGGGGAGACGACTCGCCCATAGGAGTGGAGGGAGGTGGTTCGCTGTGCCCATTCCCATTATTCGGAATATCTCCGTCGTCTACTGCTACATCAGAAGATTTTCGCGATCTCAGTCGAACAGGTTCGTTGGGCGCTGTCGACTTCCTGACAACAAGACGGAAGTCCAGGAGAAATTCCCTGGATGGGGCGTGCGGATGCGCGATTCGATCAAACATCGCCATCAGTGCCGTTGAGCCAATATCAAGGCACGGCTGATGAATGGTGGTGAGGGGGGCCTGCAGGAGCTGGGCATACTTTACGTCGTCGATACCAGCAACCTTGATTTGTGAAGGCACGTGTACGCCTAGGGTATTTAAGGTAATAAACAACTGCGCTGCGGTAAAGTCATTTGCACAAACGATGGCGTCAGGCCGGTTGCGGTCCAGGAATTCGCGAACCGCGAGTTCGTCACACGGATCGATCCATTGCGCCAGATCAGGAGCTGAAAAGCCGAAGTGAGCGCGAAGCGCACCCCGGTATCCTTCCATGCGAGCGTCCACGGTGCGTGCTGAGAGCGGCCTGGCAAAGAAGGCAACCCGATGGGAGCCGCAAAGCAGAAGATGTTCAGTAACCACGTACCCGGCACGGCGATTGTCGATCCCCACTAGGTCGTACTTGCTTCGCTGCGGATAAGAGAAGAGATCTCGATCCAGGAGCACGATAGGTACATTTGCTTCGTCGAGAGCGCGAACAATGGAAAGGTTGATCTCGTCCCCTCCTTCAAAGAGTTCTATGGGCGCAAAAAAGACCCCAGAAACCTTTCGCTCGATATAGTACCGGCAGAGATTCTCAGCCTGAGCTTCCTTGGATCCACCCGGGACCAGCGTAGGTCCCCAGAGAAGTTCATGCTGACCAACCACATGACCCTGGGAGATGCCCTGGCAGATTGGTTCGAATATCTCGGTCATTCCCAACTCAGGAATGAGTAAGCCGAAAACGAAGTGTTTGCGGGTGTTGCGGTTGGTCACAATCGTTCCAGAACCCATCCGCTTTTGGATGAATCCCTCGGACTCCAATTGTGCGAGGGCGCGGCGGACTGTGGGTCGACTTGCGCCAAACCTCCGCACCAAATCGCCCTCGCTGGGAAGCTTTCCGCCGTTGTCATAAGCGCCCTCGGCCAGCGTCTGGCGCAGTTCGAGATAGATTCGGCGGTATTTTGGTCCTTCCTGCGAGCCGTCCCCGTTTGCTTTGCGAATCATTCGACCGTCCAAACCGATGGTTTTGGCGCTACGTGCCCGATTCAACTGTTATCAGAGAAAATTCACGACTTATCTCGTCATGCCTTCAGACCCATTTCACTGCTATTCCGGATCAGAAGGCTCCGTAATATCGAACCAAGTCTAGAGCGGGCAAAACTGCCTGTCAATACAGGATTTAGGCAATAAGGGAAAAACCCTTCTCCATCCTGTTAGATTAAGTTATAAAAATATGTAAGAAAATTATTGACAAGTGTTACAGATCCTGTCTACCCTCTTGCGTATTCTGGAATCCCACCAGAAGAACGGATCTTGGTAATCCCGACAGTGTCGGGATAAGCGATCTGAAGCACAGGAACGTGCGACTCGTGCAATGTTGCAAATTTCAATCATGTACTGATCGAAGACAACATGAGTAGAGCGGCGGGGATGGTACAGACAGATCAATTCACCAGGATCGAGATCGAGAAGACAGGTGAGACAGGAACTCCCCCTTGACTCCTTTACAGGTCCTACTTACCTGTGAAGGTTTCCCGTGAGAAATTCCCATATGTCTGCACCTCCACAGCAACTGCTTTAACAGGAGGTCTAACATGGCGAGTCAATCGAAGTTTTTCGAATCAGGAAAGATAGCAGGATCATTTTTCAGGTCTTACAGTCACATCGCCCGTTCGAGAGCAGGGCATCTCGGGCCATACCTGCAGACGGCGTTGCTCCTACTCACGCTACTGAGCGGAATTACATGGACCACCAGCATACAAGCGCAAACCAGCTATGGATCCATCATCGGAAGCGTCACCGACCCAAGTGGAGCGGTTGTACCCGACGCGCAGGTTTCCCTGAAAAACACCGGCACAAATGCAACGCAGACAGCAACGACCAGTGCCAGCGGCACATACAGCTTTGTCAACCTAAACCCAGGTTCCTACAGTGTCACTGTCTCCAAAACAGATTTCCAATCATTCACGCAAGATGGTGTGGATGTTCAGATCGGTGGAGCGACTCGCGTAAACATTACGCTCCCGGTCGGGAATGCCTCGGAAACTGTTACGGTGACAGCCGCTCCTGCGCAGCTACAAACCGATAGCGCTTCCCTTGGGGGAGTTGTAGAAGGCCAGCAGGTCGTGGAGTCGCCGCTCAACGGCCGTAACGTGAACAACTTGCTTGATTTTGTTCCAGGTGTAGTTCCCGGCGGGGGGACTCAAGGCAGCACGATGGCCAACGGCGGCAGCGGCAACTTTCAGGCTGGCGGGCAAACCCAGGCGATTGCGTATGGGAACTACCAGATCGGCGGCGGATTCAGTGGGCAAAGTATATTTTTCATCGATGGCGTCAAGTCGAACATCGCAGAGAATAATGTCAACACTCTGGTTCCGACGCAAGATGCAGTCCAGGAGTTTCGGGTTCTAACCAACAACGTGAGCGCTGAATTTGGCGGGTTCGCAGGCGGCGTTGTTCAAATCTCTACCAAGAGCGGATCAAACGATTTTCATGGAAACGCTTATGAATACTTTCGCAATACCGCGCTCGATGCGAATGACTGGTTCAGCAACCATACCGGACTGGGCAAATCACCGCTCCACCAAAATCAGTATGGAACCAATTTGGGCGGCCCTATATGGAGAAACAAGGCCTTTTTCTTTTTCTCCTGGGAGCATGAATCGCTCATCTCAGGAAGTCCAATCAATGCGACAGTCCCTGTCACTGCCGAGTTGAATGGAAATTTCTCCGGTGACCCCCAAATTATCTATGACCCCACAACCCACGCTCCGTTCCCGGGCAACATAATCCCTCCTGGTCGCATTGATGCCACAGCTCTCAAGATCGTCGAGCTCGAGACCCCGAATCAATCCAGGGTGACGCAGAACCCGTTCACGACGAACTTTTTTGCTTCTGCGCCAATTGAGGGGTACCAAAACCAGTACAACGCTCGCGTCGATCTGAATCCTACCCCGAAAGACTCGATATTCGCCCGCTACACCTACTGGAACCCGCATAACGGGGACAGTGATCCGTTCGGAACGCATACCGGCGCAGGCCCCACTGGCAACTATACGCAGGAAGGTGCTCTGGGAGAGAACCACGCTTTCAACGCAACTACCATCGCGGAGTTACGCCTGTCCTATCTCGAAAACTACAACTTTCAGTATCCACTCAGCAATGGTTACGACATGTCGTCGATCAGTCCAACCTATGGCACAATTCAGGCGGAAAGTCAGAACCAGCAAGGATTGCTTCCTGGGCTCGGCATCCAGGGCTATGGCATTGGGGCTGAACTCTCACAGCTCTACTGGAATAACAACGTTTGGGGTATTACCGGTAGCGTCACGAAGATTCTGGGGAGACATACGATCAAAACAGGTGGTCAATGGTGGCAAGTGCTGTGGGAAAACTACGGCAATAGCCAGGGCCTTGGCCTGAACGCCAGCACCTTTTATACAGCTGCCAACGCATCCGATACGGTGGATGGTAACGCTCTGGCCTCATTCCTGCTCGGCATTCCTTCGAGCGTAGGTATTAGTTCAGTGGGAACGTGGCATGCGTTTCTTCACAGCTATGCCTTTTATGGCACCGATACCTTTCAAGCGACAAATAAACTGACTGTGACAGCCGGTCTGCGCTGGGAGCAGCCCGGCGCGTATTCTGAAGAGAACAACCTGAACTCGGTTCTGCAGCCCAATGCTCCAGTTACGATCGGGGGCGTGAGTTCCGTCACAAATCCTGTTACCGGAACGTCAGTGCCATTGACGGGACAGCTGGTCTTCGTCGCCAGCCCTGAGTATTCTTCCCGCAGAGACGAGGAACTTCACTGGCTGCTGTTCTCTCCCCGTTTTGGCTTCGCGTATCGCATCACCCCTAACACCGTTGTACGCGCCGGCTACGGGCTATCGTATTTGCCGGCAGAACTTACCGCAGACTCGCCCAGTGCCAGCCCCATCAATTCCGCTTTCACCGGTATCAGCAACACGGTCGGGCAACCCCTGTTGACGACAGTTGACAACCCTTTGCCGAACGGAATCCATCTGCCCACCGGACGTACCCAGGCGGGCCTGGATGTAGCACTGGGGAATGGCGTTGCAGGTCGTATTCCCAACCAGTCTTACGGTTACGCTCAACAGTGGAATCTTGCTGTAGAACAAGCTCTCGACAGTAAAAGCACTGTCAGTGTTGCTTATGCCGGCGCGAAGGGAACGCACCTTGTACTCTCAAATGGCTTCACCGGCACGGGGTTAAATATAAATCAGCTGCCCGATAGCTATCATTCGCTGGGCTCCGCGCTCCTTACGCAAGTTGCGAATCCTTTCTATGGAGTGCTTCCTGCCGGGACAACATTTGGCGCTCCTACAATCGCACAAGGATATCTGCTATCTCCTCACCCGCAATACCAGAGCGTGAGTCAGGTGGTGCCCCGATATGGCTACTCTTCCTACAACGCGCTTCAGGCTACCTACAGTCGCCACTTCAGCCATAACGGAATTCTGCAGGTCGCGTATACGTGGTCGAAGCTGCTGAGCAACACCGACAACACGAGTTCCTTCCAGGATGGACAAGGCGGCTACGGAGTTATTCAGGATAATAACAATCTGGGCGCGGAATATTCACTGAGCCTTCAGGATCTTCCCAACAATCTGGTGATCAATTACGGGCTTGATCTTCCCTTCGGACGAGGAGAGATGTACCTCTCAAACGTTGGCCGTGTCACCGACGCCCTGGTCGGCGGCTGGCGTGTAGATGGTATTACGATCTACCGCAGCGGTATCCCGATTGCTCTTCAGGCGGCCGGGAACGGACTCAGCCAGTTCGGTGCTGGTCCCATTCGGCCAAATTACATTTCAGGTTGCCAACGGAAATTCTCCGGAAACCCGCACAGTAGTAGCAGGGCGACAGAATGGTTCAACACGTCTTGCTTCACCCAACCGGGCGCATACAACTTCGGCGACGAAAACCGGGTTGACCCGATTATGAGGTCGGAGGCAGAAGGGAACTGGGATGTCTCAATAAACAAAATCGTCGGCGTCAAAGATCGGGTGAAGATCAAGTTCAGTACTGAGTTCTTCGACCTTTTCAACCACGCGCAGTTCGCTATCCCCAACAGCAATCTGTCATCTCCCGGTTTTGGCCGAGTCGGACAACAATCGAATCTGCCCCGCACAATTCAGTTTGCATTGCGAGTCAGTTTCTAGATCGTCCTGAAAAGGAAATGAAACTCCATTAAGACTCTGCGTGGCGAGCCACTCTCGCTACGCAGAGACATCTCAATCGGTCTGAGAACAGAGGGGCAAATCCCTGTTCTTCATGCCTCACCACAACTGCACAAATCATTCCTCGGAGCGCCACTCAATGACTCTGAATCGCCGTGATTTTCTGACCAGGTTGATTGGAGCGACCAGCGTTACTGCCCTGAGTCAGTTCACGCTGCTCCGTTCGCTCCTGGCTTCGGTGTCGCCCGCAGTTCTGGCTGCAGATCCTCGACGTCCGCAGTTCCACCTACTGCCCGCCGCGAATTGGATGAACGATCCAAACGGCCCTATTTACTGGAAGGGCAATTACCACATGTTCTATCAATACAATCCAAATGGTGCGGTCTGGGGAGACATGCACTGGGGACACGCCATGAGTCCCGACATGGTTCACTGGCGGCATCTTCCTGTCGCTCTCGCTCCGACTCCTGATGGCCCAGATTCGTCCGGATGCTTCTCGGGGACATCGATCATAGACGGCGACCGGGTAGTTGTTATTTACACAGGTGTAGTTTCATCCCCAGAAAACGAAGCGACGATTCGAGATGGAACGCATAGCTTAAAAGAATCGCAATGTCAGGCATCCAGCTCCGATAAGGACTTGAGCACATGGACGAAAGACCCACAGCCTGTGATTGCGATGCCTCCGGCCGGAATGGATGTCAGCGGTTTTCGGGATCCAGTGCCGTGGCGGCATGGCGATTGGTGGTACATGGTGGTTGGATCAGGGATTCGCGGCAAAGGCGGGGCCGTGCTGCTTTATCGTTCGAAGGATTTGCGCCACTGGGATTACTTGCACTTACTTGCACAAGGCGCTGGCAACGGCAAGGATGCTGCGAACCCGGTCGATTCCGGAGATATGTGGGAATGTCCGGACTTCTTCCCGATCGGCGACAAATATGTGCTGATTCATTCCGCGGAGGGAAAGGCGTTTTGGCAAGCCGGAATTCTAGATCCCGAACAACTTGTGTTTCACCCCGAACGAGACGGTATGCTTGACTACGGCTCTTTTTATGCGCCGAAAACCCAGTTGGACGAGCATCAGAATCGTATCCTGTGGGGCTGGATTCCTGAAACGCGCCCGCTCGAAGAGTACCGAGCGTCGGGCTGGGCGGGCATGATGTCTTTGCCACGCATATTAACTCTGGATGAAAACTCGAATCTCCGCATGTCGATAGCTCCCGCCGTTGAGAAGCTTCGCCAGAGCCCCCAGATTTTGCAGATATCCAACAGCGAAGAAAAAAATCAAGATCAGATTGCTCGCATGCACATAAAGAACTGCTGTGGCGAAATTCTGTGCACTGCAAAGCCGACGCCTGGAGTGTTTGGCCTATCGCTTTTTGGGAATGGCGAAGCAAACAAAACGCCGTGGCTAACTGTGCAGTATGACCCGGCGCAACCCGATCAAATACGGCTGGATGAGAAGGCTGTCTCTCTTCATCCGAGTAAAGCGAGTGAACTTGAACTTCATTTCTACATCGATGGCTCGGTGATTGAAGCTTTCGTCAATAAACGCGCTGCCTACACAAAGCGCTTCTATTATGACGGCTCATTAGCGCCACAGTTGAACATAAGGGTCGGCGGTATGACAACCAAACTCTCCAGTCTGTCAATGTGGCAGCTCGCCCCCATCTCTATCAACCGGCTTACAACATGAACAAGCGGGTTCGTGGCTCCTGGTAAGCTCTGGAAGGATCTAACGCTGAATTGCGAAATCAGTACTGGAACATCAGCCGGTGCCGTGGCTGATGTGGCTGCCCGGACATGAGCAGATCTCGGTTGTTGTGAGCAGGGTTCAGCGTAAAGTGAGTACCGGTGGGAACCTGGTTCAAGTGGCCGTATGACCGGCTACTCGGAGAATGGCTTCCCGACACGAGGACGCCGTAAAGATCCTGCACCTAGACGAGTTGCCGACTACATGGCTAGTGACGACAAGGGCGTTCCACAATAGCCGACGCCCAGGCTCCTGAGGCCCAAGCTAGTCAGTGAAACGCAGAGTTTCAATCAAAGCTGACAGAGCGGCAGGTCGATTTTGGCGGCTGGGATAGTAGAGAAAGAAACCGGGAAATATGGGACACCAATCTTTCAGCACCTGTATCAATCTTCGCTTTGCGATGAGTTCCTTCACTGACTCTTCAAGGACAGCCCCGATTCCCACTCCGTCCAGGACTGCTTGAGCGACCAGATCGGACTCGTCAAAAGACACGGTACCTTGAGGGCTGACCGTAAGCGTTTTGCCTCTTTTCTCAAACTCCCATCGATAGAGACCATTACTGAAGCGGAAGCCTACGCAAGAATGATCTTTCAGGTCTTGCGGGTGATGTGGGAGGGTGTTCGATTCGAAATATTGAGGAGACCCGACGATCGCGAGACGCAAATCTTTCGTGACGCGGACCGCGATCATGTCTCGATGGATGAACTCGCCAATTTGAATACCGGCATCGTACTCCCCGGCAACGAGATCGACGGGATCGCTGGAGTTCGACACTTCCAGAACGATGTCCGGATACTTGCGAACGAATTGCGCTAGCTTTGGCATGAGGACCAGGTCGATGGCCGCTCGCGGAATGATGAGGCGGATACGTCCAGCCGGCTTATCCCTCTTCTTTCGTGTCTCTGCTACCGCGCGGTTGATGCGCTCCAAAGCCGGCGCCAATTCTGCGAGCAGGGCCGTACCTGCGGCAGTCGCTGAGACGCTTCGTGTAGTTCGCGCAAGCAACTGTATTCCCAAGCTTTTTTCGAGGCCCCTCATCGAATGGCTAAGGGCGGACGCCGAAATGCCCAACCGGACTGCCGCGTGTGTGAAGCTGCGCTCCTCGGCGACGGTCGCAAATGCGGAAAGCTCTGCGAGTTCGTTCCTTCTCATTGCTGAATCATACTCACAAAGCTTTGCAATAAAACCTGGATTATTGCAAGAGTCTCGGCATCTTAGAATCAGGTGTGTATGAGTGCTCCCGCCGTTGTGCCGGCTCCTCCGCACTCCAAGCTCCCGTTGAAGAGGTGATCGCTATGTTGCATCGAAAGTTAGGAAACACCGGTATTTCCATTGGGAAGATCGCACTTGGGACGATGTACTTCGGCTCCGAGACGCCTGAGGCGGATGCGTTTGCCATCCTCGACACGTTCCTCGAAGCTGGTGGAAATCTAGTCGACACGGCCAATGTGTACGTCAATGGCGTTTCGGAGGAGATTATCGGCCGCTGGTTTGCTGCCCGTCCCAAGGACCTAACCGACCAAGTTGTGCTGGCCACGAAGGGCCGCTTCAATGCAAGCCAAGAGGTGAATTCTGCTGGCCTAACACGCCGCTGGCTCCATCGTTCATTGAACGCTTCTCTCGCACGCCTGGGCGTGGAGACGATCGACCTCTATCAACTCCACGCCTCTGACATGCACACGCCGGTCGAAGAAACGCTCTCGTTCCTCGATGACGCGGTAAAGGCCGGAAAAATTCATTACATCGGCCTGTCGAATTTTACGGGCTGGCAACTACAACTCATCGTCTCCACGGCCAAGGCCATGGGCGTACAGGTTCCCGTGACGCTGCAGCCGCAATATAGCCTGCTTTCTCGCGAAATCGAGTGGGAAGTGATTCCCGCTGCACTGCATAACGGGATCGGGCTGCTGCCATGGTCGCCGCTGGCAGGCGGCTTCCTCACCGGCAAGTACCAGCGTGGTGGTAAGGCGACCGCAGACACGCGGGCCGGTTCCGAAAAGGCTCTTTATCAATCAATTTCCGAAGAGTACGCGGACTCCGACCGTAACTGGGACATCATCGATACCGTCGTTCGCATTGCGAAAGAGATTGGCGTGCCGCCAGCGCAAGTCGCCTTGAGCTGGATCGCAGACCAACCAAGTGTAATTGCCCCGATTGTCGGCGCCCGCACGGTTGAGCATCTGCGCAGCAATCTTGGTGCGGCTGGACTGACGCTGGATAAGGATGCGACGGAAGCTCTCGAGAATGTCAGCCGCCCACAGCCTGGCGGCTATCCCTATGGGCTCTTTGGCCAATGGCAGCGTGGACGCGCGATACAGGACGGGAACGATGCTCCTCCGTCTCCGGCCATCGGCTCCACAAATACCCTGGGAAAGAAAACCAACGGACGATGACTGACACGCTTGATCCGCAGCCAAGCTTTAGCTTGTGAAGCGATCTACGCGATGGCGCTGTTCGACTTCGTGTTGATCGCCTCCGAGTTCATGTCGGTCAACCTGCTCAGTCCATCGTACAGATCAGCAGACTGATGATCCCATGCTCAATATCTCCTCACGGAAGCAGGAGACGCGAATGCAGGAGACACGGAAGCAGCGAGCGGTCATGAAGCTTGAGAAGCTGAGTGGCGAAACACTCTTGTACCCAATCATTGGCGATCCCATTGGCTTCGTGAAGTCACCTCAACGCCTAACGGCCAAGTTTGAGGAGATGGGTCACAACGGTATCTGTGTTCCGATGCTGGTTCCGGCGGGGGTGCTAGAAAGTGTCTTGCGAGGTCTCGGTTCCGTCCCCAATGTTCGTGGTCTCTTGATCACCATGCCGCACAAGAACGCCATGTATGCTCACTGCGCCACCTTTTCTCGAACCTCAAAGTTGTTGAGCGTGGTGAGTATAGCGAGGCGCAACGCGGATGGCTCTTGGCACTGGGACATGCTTGATGGTGCCGCTTTTGTCGCGGCACTGAAGAAAGAGGGCGCGAGGCTGGAGAGAGCAAGGGTTCTTCAGGTGGGCGTTGGGGGAGCCGGCAGCGCAATCGCCATCGCGCTGCTCGACGCGGGCGTTCGGGAACTGATACTGCACGATGCCAATCAGTCGCGGCGTGATGAACTGGTTCAGCTCTTATCGTGCCTAGACCGAGGCCGTGTAGTCGCCGGGCCGCCGGACCCGACCGGTTATGACATCGTGGTGAACGCAACCCCGATGGGCATGTCCCCGAACGATCCCCTGCCCGTTCCCGCGCATCTGCTCACCTCGTCAATGTTTGTGGGCGACGTCGTCGCAGGGCACGGAGTCACACCATTCCTCCAAGTCGCCCGCGCCGCAGGTTGTAAGACGTCTGACGGCTTTCAAATGGTAGAGGCCGGGATTGAGATCATGCCTGACTTCCTACTCCCTAAGTGATCGGCGAATTGCCCATTCAGATCGCTTCGAATTCCGAACTGTTGAGTCCGGAGTAACGAGAAGTCGGCTTCGGTTTACCGATCCTCAGCAGTCCACTCGGGCGATAAACGTCAGTACTCTATCGGAGCTGCTCCGCAAGAAAAGCGGTGCGTAGTGGATGGAGATAGAGGGGAGCAGGTCGGATAGAGCGGTTTGAAGGAAGGCGTTGGCGGGGCGGGCGAGGATGCTGGCGGCTATGGGTTTTTCATGCTCTGAGATGTGGCGAGGCCATCAGAAGAGACATGCAGAGTGGAGTGGAAGATCTCTTCAACCATGCGCAACAGATGCGGGGAGACGCTGCGGGACGCAGCGTTAGGCAGAGTAAAAGTGCTGTATTCGGGCCTGAGACACACTTCCAGTGAGCATGCTGCGAAGCATACGGTGAAGGCTGTTTTGATCTGGCAGTTAGGAGGAGTCAAGCGGGTAGGCCTCCTTTCGTTCAGCGAAGAAGAGTTGTGCGACCGAGAGCCGTTCGACGAGATGCATGAGGCCATGGCAGCGCGGGCACTTCCAGAGCGTGGGTTTGGCGCGCAGAGGTGTTTCGGTAGGAGGGGCCTGTTGGAGCAAAGCGCGGCAGAGTGGCAGCATGCGGGCTCGTCTGCGGTTGGCGAGAAAGCCGAAGTAGCGGATACGGGGAAAGCCTCGTGGCAGCACATGCTGTACGAAGCGGCGCAGGAACTCTTCAGAGGAAAGTGTCATGGTGCGCTGCTTGCTGTGGTGCGCATAATCCTTCCAGCGGAAGCGGACCTCAGCAGCTGAGACCGAGAGCAGGCGATGGTTGGAGATGGCGACGCGATGGGTATAGCGCGCCAGGTAATGCAGCACATGCTCAGGGCCACCGAAGGGCGGTTTGGCATAGACGACCCAGTCTTGCCGATAAAGGGTGCGCAGGAAGAGGGCGAAGTGCTTCTCCTCATGGAGCGGCATGCACTCGCCGAAGAAGCGCAACTGATGGCGGGCAAAGAGGCGCCGCAGTCCGGCGATGAACCTGCCGCGGAAGACGCGGCTGAGCACCTTGACCGGCACCAGGAAGCTGGAACGGGAAGGGATCCAGCGCGAGTGATCCGACGCGAGTCCGCCACCAGGCACCACGCAATGGATGTGCGGATGCGGAGTGAGTGTCTGCCCCCAGGTGTGCAGGATGGCCAGGAAGCCAAGTTCTGCGCCGAGATGCTTCGGATCGGCTGCGACTTCCAGCAGCGTGGCGGCGCAGGCTTGGAATAGCAGAGCGAAGAGCCGCCGCTTGTTCTGCCACATGAGCGGCACGAGCGCATGCGGCACGCTGAAGACCAGGTGGTAGTAGCCGACGGCCAGCAGTTCCTGCTGCCGTCTCACCAACCACTGATCGCGTGCACCGGTCTGGCATTTCGGGCAGTGCCGGTTGCGGCAGGAGTTGTACGAGATGGCCTGCTGTCCGCAGCTCACGCACGCATCGCGATGACCACCG
>DATGAD010000194.1:0-4773 GCA_035313725.1 Alloacidobacterium sp.
GGACAGGGTGACCTGTATCTGGTTCGCACCCTGTTTACATGGGGAGTGCCGTATGGCGAAGAATCTGACAGGAAAATTGGTTGGTCCGCGGCTGTTACTGGCTGCGAGTCTCGCGCTGGCTCCGGTAGCGTTTGCGCAGAGTACGTCGCAGAATAGCTCGAACGGAGATAAGGCGCCGGCCCAAACCCAGACGACCGCGCCTCCGACTACGCCCCCGGCAGCAACACCACCGGCAGCCACGCCACCGGCGACAGGCCAGCAGCCTTCCACTCCAGCATCACAGCCAAGCGCTGACACGCAGAATCCTGGCACTCCGGATGCTTCATCGGAGAAAGCGCCTGCGCCCAATACCGAACCGAAGGATGTACACGTTAAAGCGGGGAGCATCGAAGACGTGAATGCTGTGGGCACGCGCAATATCGGCGGGCGCGGGGTTGGCAACTGGTACTCGACCGAAGGCGAGATCAAGATGGGCAAGGGATACGCTGACGAGATCGAGAAGAGCACGAAGCTGATCACCGATCCGGTGATCACCGAATATGTCAACCGTATCGGGCAGAACATCGTAAAGAACTCGGATTGCAAAGTCCCCTTCACCATCAAAGTTATCGATACGGACGAGATCAACGCCATGGCGCTGCCGGGCGGGTTCTTCTATGTCAATTCAGGTCTGATCCTCGCAGCCGACGAAGAAGCGGAACTGGCTGGAGTCATGGCGCATGAGACCGCTCACGTCTGCGCCCACCATGCCGCGCGTGAAATGACCCGCATGAACTACGTGCAGCTTGGCAGCATTCCGCTCATTATGATGACCGGCTACAGCTGGACCGGGTACGGCATCTATGAGGCGATCAACATCGCCATTCCGATGACGTTCCTCATGTTCTCGCGTGAGTTCGAAGGGCAGGCCGATTATCTGGGCGTGCAGTATATGTACCGGGCCGGGTATGATCCTCAGGCATTTGTGACTTTCTTTGAGAAGATCCAGAACCTGGAGAAGCAGAAGCCGGGGGCTGTGGCGAAGGCATTCTCCAATCATCCGCAGACGCCGGACCGCATCCAGCATACGCAGGAAGAGATCGCAAAGATTCTGCCGGCAAAGGATGAATATCTTGTCACCACGTCAGAGTTTGATGACGTGAAGACGCGCCTTGCGCGGATCGAGAATAAGCGCAAGCTGGTTGATCCAAAGAGTGGTAAACCGACACTGCGGCGTGCAAGCACGACTACTGACCCGAGTGCTGATCCCAATGCACCGCAGAACGGCGACGACCGTCCGACGCTGCACAGACGCGAGGACAATAACTAAAACAGGGTGTGTACTTCCGACTCGGGGGCTCACACGGGTGCAGGTGTGCCGTCGAGCAGTCGGCGCAATTCTGCTGTCAGGATATCGGGCGGAACCGGCTTATAGAGGAACGAGGTGAGCGGATCGTTGGTGAGATCCTTCGGGTCCGCGTCGATGTGACCGCTCACCAACAGCGCCTTTAACTCTGGACGCAACCGGCGCAACCTCGCAATCACGTCCTGTCCATTCATCCTGGGCATGATGGCATCGCTGATAACGACGTCGATCTGCGGCAACATGCCTTGGGCGATGGCGAGTCCTTCTACTCCATCTTCAGCCTGCACGACACGGTAGCCGCAGGATTCGAGCGTGTGAGCCAACAGATACCGGATGTTGCTGTCATCCTCGATCAGCAGAATGGTTTCGCTGCCGCCCTGAGGGAAAGCCTGTTTTCCAGGTGCGTCGCCAGCTGGATGTTTCTTGCGCACGACAGGGAAGGATAAGGTAAAGGTCGATCCGGCACCTTCAATAGATTCAACAGAGATGCTGCCGCCTGCCTCGCGAACGATGCCATAGGCCGTGGCGAGCCCAAGTCCGGTGCCTTTACCCTCGTCTTTGGTGGTGAAGAACGGCTCAAATAGCCGTTCTCTTACTTCGGCAGGCATGCCGCAGCCTGTGTCCTTCACGCCGACGAGGACGCTACGGTGTTTGACTGCCGTCCGGATGGAAAGCGTGCCGCCCTGAATCATGGCGTCTCTGGCATTGACGACGAGATTCAGCAGGACCTGGCTGAAGCGATGCGGGTCGATCTCGATGCACGCCTCGCCGGCGCCGAAAACCATCTCCAGAAAAATAGTGTCGCTTACCAGGCGGCGCAACATCGTTTCATCGTCGCGCAACAGGTCGTCTATGCGAACGATGCGCGGCTGACTGACCTGTTTCCTGCTGAAGGCGAGGAGTTGCTGCGTGAGCCTTGCGGCGCGCTCTCCGGCGCGGTGGATCTCGGCTGACATGTGACCGAGGCGGCCGTTGCCATCGAGCTCCTGTTCGATGATGCGCGCATATCCGTTCATCACGGAGAGGATGTTGTTGAAATCGTGCGCGATGCCCCCGGCGAGCCTGCCGATGGCTTCCATCTTTTGCGCATGGCGGAACTGGTCTTCAAGCGCGCGGCGATCGGTAATGTCGTGCAGCAGAACGATGAATCCGAGGACGCGCTTATCGGCATCGAAATCGGGAGTGTACGTGGCTTCGATTGTACGCTTTCTGTCATGGACGACGATGGATTTCTCGAACCGGACAGGCGTGCCCTGCATCACCAAGGCCCAGGCGCGGCGCACATCGGCTTCATACTGGTTTCCATCGCCGCGCAGGACAAAGTATTCAAAGTCAAGCGCGACAATCTCTTCGCGCGGAATGTTAAACCAATCCTCGAAGGCGCGGTTGGCGCGGCGGCATTTGCCCTGCGCGTCCACATAGAGCAGGGCTACAGGCAGTTGATCGGTGAGCGCGCGCAGTCCGGCTTCGCTCATGCGCAGCGCCTCATTTGCCTCGCGCTGCTCGGTAATGTCGTTTGTTGTACCTACGGAGGCGACTGGCCTGCCATCAAGGCCGCGGATTGCTGTGGATCGACCGTGAATCCAGCGCATCTCACCGGAGGGCAGAACGATCCGGAAGATGTGTTCATAGGAGTCTCCGACGGTGTTCGTACTCAGCCAGCCCTGAGCCAGCTTTTCCATGTCTTCCGGATGCACGCGCCGCTGCCAGCCATGGCCGAGCATTTCCTCTTCGGTCATCTGCCAGGTGTTGGCGAGCACAGGGTTGACGTACAGCACGTAGCCGTCGATACGCGACTTGTAGACCCCGGTCGGGCTCGATGCGCAGAGGCCGCGAAACATTTCCTCGCTCTGTGTGAGGGCTTCAGTCGCGCTCATCAAGTCGGAGATGTCACTGACAGTGACAACGCGCGCAGGGCGTGAACCATACTGCGACGCGTAAGAAGAGATCCGGACGAAGTGTTGCGATCCGTCTTTGTGGCGGTGCCGCCAGGGCCCCGAGGGATGCTGCGTGCCGCCGAGATTGACGTGTGCGATGACTGCTGCGATATCCTCGGGCGGGCGGATATCGAGGATGGTCATATTAAGAAACTCTTCGCGGGACCAGCCGTACAGGTCGATGGCCGCCTGATTGACGTCAAGAAAACGCATGGTTTCCGAGTCGAAGATCCAGATCGGATTTGGACTTTTCTCGAAAAGATCCAAGTACACCTCTTACGCAACAACCAGCACAGGAAAGCCATTCACCGTGAGATCAACCAGACTTGTGCGATGGTTTGAACTGAATGTACCACAGCGGCTACACGATTCTGGAGATTTACAAAACGGCCATTTTGTGGTTTCGCAGGCGCAAAATGCGGCCTTCGCCGGACATATTTTTGCGCAAAAGGTGCGGATTGAATCGCTATTCGATGCCGAGTTTGTGCTGCATCTCCTCGAGCGTGTAGCCCTTGGTTTCCGGATAGAGAAAGAGCACGACGAAGAACTGCAGAACCATCATGGCGGAGAAGAAGACGAAGGGCGAGCCGGCGGAACGTTTCGCGAGGATCGGGAATGTTCCGGAGATGATGGCGTTCATGATCCAGTGCGAGGAGCTGCCGAGGCTCTGACCTTTGGCGCGGACGCGTGTGGGAAAGACTTCGCTGATATAGACCCAGATCACCGAGCCCTGCGAGATGGCGAAGAAGAAGATATAACCGACAAGCAGCCAGACCAGGTAAGACTGGTGCTGCTGTTTGAAGAAGACTGCGGCCACGCATGCCAGGCAGATTGCGGTGCCAACCGACCCGATGAGCAGCAGCGTCTTGCGTCCGAGCTTATCGATGACGCTCATGGCGAGTAGCGTGGCGACAAGATTCATTGCGCCGACCAGAACCGCCTGCCGGTCGCCCGACATGGCGTTGAAGCCGCCTGCGCGAAAAATGTCGTTCAGGTAATAAAGGATGGCGTTGATGCCCGCGAGCTGGTTGAACATGCCGATGGTGACGGCGAGAAATATCGGCAGACGATACTTGTACTGGAAAAGACGCTCCGATTTGGAGCTGCGTTCAAGATGGATGGAATCGATGATCTCGCGCAACTCGGCTTCCGAGTCGGGAGTGCCCATCAGCTGCAGAACAGAGCGGGCTTCATCGATGCGGTTCTGCGTCACCAGCCAGCGCGAGCTGCGGGGAATGCCATAGAGCATCGCTAAAAAGAGAGCTGCGGGCGCTGCCGCCACGCCGAGCTGCCATCGCCACTGGAGTGCTCCCAGTCCCAGGCGCTCGATGAAGTAGTTCGAAGCGTAGGCGAGCAGGATGCCGATGACAATGTTGATCTGGAAGAGGCCGACGAGGCGTCCGCGCCACTTTGCCGGGGCCAGCTCGGCGATGTATACAGGGCCGAGAACGGACGACCCACCGATGCCGAGACCGCCGATAAAGCGAAAGA
>DATGAD010000195.1:0-7157 GCA_035313725.1 Alloacidobacterium sp.
CTGGTGCTTTTCAAGACGCTGAAGCGCGCTATCGACGGACGACCCTTCAACTGGGACAAGCTCGAACGCACGGCGAAGATGTCGCGGCAGACGGAGAAGATCGCCGCTGGAGGTTAGGACCGTTTACTTCTTTATCGTCTGCGTGCCAGGCGCGACCTTGATGGCAAAGGCGCTCGCCGGAAGCTGATTCATCTGGATATTCGAATAGGCCGCTGTCCGCGTGTCGCCGCTCTCCTGAAAGAAGATCTGCTTGAGAGAGATCGCCCGCGCAGGATCGATCCAGATGGTGATGTGCGTGAACATCTGGTTGCCGCCTGCCTGCTTGGGCGTCAGGTCTAGCTTCGCTGTCTGCACGCCGTCGATGCCCTCCATCCCCTGGAGACTGATGTTCCACTTTGCAGCGAGATCTTTACCGCTGCCTCCGAAGCCGAGTGTCAGAAAGCCTTCATACTGCTGGCGATTTGCGCCTGCGGAGAAGATCGTCTGCTGCTTGATAGTCGGCTGGTAGTAGGCAAGCTCGCCGTCCCTGTACAGGATGTCCTTTGGGGCAGGCTGGCCATTGTCGGTCTTCACGTGGGCGATCATCTCCGTGCCGCTGCCTTCGCGACGGAAGGCGATGGTGCCGGTCGTGATCTCATGGCTCTGGACGACGGCGGTGAGTTGGTCCCAGCTAAAGTCGGCCTGCGCGCTCTGGAATTTCTGCGAGGCGGCATCCATCTGGCTGAGCACCTTCTGCAAATCGCCGCTCTGCGCAAATGCGGGAATGGCAACGACTGCGAGCAGAGCTGGAGCGATAAAACGGCTGATCCTGTTTCGACGCATAGTTCCTTTAAGCGACACGAATGAATTGGATGCGGGCCGGGGCACTAACGGTGTGCCCACACTTTATAAGCTGTCACCCGGCCGCTCGCGTCCTTCAGCGTATCGTAGTGGTCAACGACCATCGGGCCGGAGATGGGCGCGATGCTCTGCTCCAGGCGCTCCTCGAACGGAATCGACGAATTACCGCGTACCTGCTCCGCAGGGATCTGATAGGTAAAGGCATTCTCTCCGGCAGAACGCACGACGACTTCACTTGGAGCAAAGCTGCCGACCGACGGATGGTCGCCGTAGTTCCATACATGTGGCGTGATGAAGATGAACGCGAGAATCAGCGTCACCATCACGTCGTAGTGGAAGCTGCCGCGCTCATACGTCCAGAAAATGTAGCTTTTTAGAATACGACCCATTGGGGGAAACTCTCTCTTCCATTCTACTTGGACGCGGTGGCAGCCCGGGGCTCGATGACTGTCTGGCCGCCCATGTAAGGCACCAGCACCTCCGGCACGCGCACCGATCCGTCGGCCTGCTGATAGTTTTCGAGAATGGCAAGCCAGGTGCGGCCCGTCGCCAGACCACTGCCGTTGAGCGTATGCAGAAACTCCGTTTTGCCCTTGCCCTGCGGGCGGTAGCGGATATTCGCGCGCCGCGCCTGAAAGGCTTCGAAGTTCGAGCACGAAGAAATTTCGCGGTAAAGCTGCTGTCCCGGCAGCCAGACTTCCAGATCGTACGTCTTTGCCGAAGTGAAACCCATGTCAGCCGTGCAGAGCAGCATGCGGCGGTACGGCAGGCCCAGCTTTTCGAGAATCGCTTCGGCGTTCGCAGTCAGCTTTTCCAGTTCGTTGAAGCTCTCTTCAGGCCTGGCAAATTTCACCAATTCGACTTTCTGGAATTGGTGCTGGCGGATGATTCCGCGCACATCTTTGCCATAGGAACCAGCCTCAGAACGGAAGCACGGCGTGTACGCCGTGAGCGATTTTGTCAGCTCTGCTTCATCGAGCACTTCGTCGCGATAAAGATTCGTTACCGGAACTTCCGCCGTGGGGATGAGCCAGTGATCGTTCTCGCGATACTCGCCTTCCTTGTAACCCTGCTCATCGACGCAACGAAAGAGATCCTCGGCGAACTTCGGCAACTGTCCGGTGCCGAAGAGCGACTTGCTGTTGACCATGAATGGCGGCAGAACTTCGGTGTAGCCGTGCTCGCGCGTGTGCGTATCGAGCATAAAGTTGATCAGCGACCGTTCCAGGCGCGCGCCCTCGGCCCAGTACACGGCAAAACGCGCGCCGGAAAGCTTCGCCGCGCGCTCCAGATCGAGAATGCCGAGAGATTCGCCGATCTCCCAGTGAGGTTTGGGCTGAAAGTCGAATTTCGGCTGCTCGCCCCAGCGCTTGATCTCGACGTTGTCGTGTTCAGACTTGCCTACCGGCACGGACTCGTGCGGCAGGTTCGGGATACGCGGCAGGATCGCGCGCAGCTGCTCTTCCGCTTCTTTCGCAGCTGCGTCGAGCGCTTCCAGCTTTTCCTTGAGCAGCCGCGTCTCTTCCATGACGGCGGTCGCGTCCTGCCCGGACTTCTTCAGCTTTCCAACTTCTTCGCTCAGCTTGTTGCGCTGCGCTTTCAGCTGTTCCGCTTCCGTTATGCGTTCGCGACGGTGAGCGTCAATGGCGAGAAAATCTCCCAGCAGTACTGCGGGATCCTGTCCGCGCGCTCGCAGCTTTTCTTCGACCAACGGCAGGTTGGCCCGTACAAAGGCAAGATCGAGCATAGACTCCAGCTTACTAGAGTGAGTGGCCGTCTCAAACTGAGTCAGCGCGCCGCTTTCCTCGCGACAACAATCGGCTGATAGAACGACGTGACCTCCGGGCTAAGCGGCGAGATCGTTATAGAGTTCTTCTACGGCGCCCATGATCGATCCAGGATGATGCTGTCTCGGAACAGGGCTAGAGCGTGCCAGCCACCGCTGTCGTCAGCACTCGACTTATGTCAACGTTGGTAATCCGCTCAAGGATCGAGATGCCGTGTTGAGCCTGATAGACGGACACGAGCCGCATCTTGTTGTACAGTTCTACGTTGTCTGGTTTCTTTTCAAACTTGTCTAGCAGCGCGTCGGCAGCCCGGTTTACCGCACCTTTCTGGACCTCCGCCGGAGCTTTCGACATCTTTTGTGGAACATTCTGCTGCCAATTTGCTTTCATCGCGGCAGCATCCGACAACACCTTCTCAAGCTTGGGCACATACTGAGCGCCAGCGTCCAACCGATCCTTATCGGTGGAATACGATTTGGATCCACCGAGATCGTAGTAACGGATGATCCACTTCTTCACCAACTGTGTCTGAATAAATTCAGCGAGCTTGGTGGCACAGCCATTTTTTTTGAACTCAAATGTGCCCCCGGAGTACATGATTTCGATCGGGGCCGATCCGCTGTCGCCGTTGCAGGGACTCTTGCTAAGCACCAATTCCACTGTGCTCGGATAGTAATCCGCGTTCCCTACTCTCTGCGACTTGAGCAAGTTTTCCCATGAAAGCAACATGATTTCTTCAGCATGAAAACCCTCGGCTGCACTCTGTCCGCCCGGCTTGTATTTCTTGTCGCCTGAATCCCAAACCTGGCGGTTGAATGTGCTCATCTCTACCGGTGACAGCCCCGGCGGTATGGCGGCAGCACGGGGACTCGAATAAAAGGTCCACATGCGATTGTCATCTTGATCCCATCGGACCACGAGTCCAACGGTATCGTCATTCGAGTGGTTCCGCATCTCCTGGATTGCGGTCGCAAAGCTCATCTCAGGTCACCTCCCCCGCGTTTTTTGAATGGGCCCGATAGACGCACCGAGTATAAGAAAAAACGGCAGATATGATAAGGCCATCTTTTGCCTACGTCACGACAGGAACCTCAGCCATACCTGCCGTTCCAAAGACCCGCACGTAGCGCTCGACCTCCTCAGTCGGACCGAGCGCCTTCCGATAGTTATCGGAAAGCTTGACTGCCGGCCTGCCATTGGCGTCGTTGAGCTTGCAGACCAGGCTTGCCGGATCGAAGGCGTCATCGCCGCGCGGGTTGCAGTTGCGGAAATCGTTCGTCAGCAAAGTGCCCCAGCCTGCGCTGAAGCGGATGCGCCGCTCCGGAAGCCACTTTTTCTCGTCGAGAAAATCGCTGGCATCGTGAAAATCCGCGGGCGAGGCGCCCTTGTGCAGGGTTCCAGCAAAATACGCATGAAGACGGAGGATCTCGTCCACATCGAGCGAATCGGACGCGATGAAGAGTTTCTGCTTCGGATCACGGCCCCTGGCTTTGAGCCATTCGATGTATTCGTCGCCGGCGACGAATGGGTCTTTGCTGTCAGCGCGCTGTCCGGTCCAGTCTGCAACCCAGTCCGGCGCGTTACTCAGAAATTGCGTGGTCCCGAAGGTGTCCGGCAGCATGATGAGCAGTTCGCCCTGGTAGGTCTGCTGCCAGAGATCGAGCAGTCGGTATTGCGATGCCTTCAGCTCGTCGTCGTCCCTGGCCATCGCGGCCAGCGCCATCGGCAGCTCATGCGCGTTGGTGCCGATGGCTTCAAGGTCATGTTTGTAAGCGAGATAAGTATTCGATGTTCCGGTGAAGCTCACGCCGAGCACGTCGCTCATGGCGTTGACGACATACTCCTGCCACAGAAAGCTGTGCCGCCGCCTTGTTCCGAAATCGCTGATGCGAAGGGATGGAACGCCGCGCAGCCGCGCCATCTTTTCCCATAACCGCGTCTTGGCGCGCGCGTAGAGAATGTCCAGTTCCAGTTCGCTCAGGTCTTTCAGCGCGGCGCGCGTTCTCAGTTCGTTAATGGTGGAAAGCGTGTAGATTTCCCACAAAGTTGTAGCGGTCCATAGGCCCTCAAACGTCAGCGATATCTGCCCGTCGCGTATGGATAGCTCATAGTCTGAGAGGGAAAAATCGCGTTCGAGCCACTCAAGAAAAGCTGGCTCGAAAATTCCACGGCGGCCGTAGAAGGTATTGCCGGCTAGCCATATCAGTTCCGATTTATGAAAGCGCAGTTTGCGTGTTTGTTCGAGTTGTTCATGCAGCTGGTCGATGTCGATCAGCTCAGCAAGCCGTACCTGCGTCGAGCGGTTGCTGAACGAAAACGACGCGCTCGTCTTGGGAAAATGCTTCCAGATGAACTGGAGCATCAGCAGCTTGTAGAAATCCGTGTCGAGCAGGGAGCGGGTGATCGGGTCCAGTTCCCAGTTGTGGTTGTGCGCACGCCGCGAGAAGTTAATGATCACAATGGAATTACTTTAATTCAAATCGGAGCTATTTCCCGATACAGGGCGCCTCTCGTTCATTTCATCCCCGGTTGAATTTCCGCGCTGACGCGACACGTCGCAATTGCCGCATCAGGCAAACGAAGTTGTCGCTACATTCATTTTGCTATCGTTTGTTGTCTATTTTCATTGTCGGTCTTCAGCTTCACCACTATGATCTCATTTCGTTGCGCCTGGCTGCTGATCCAGGCTGCCAATTTCAACCCTTGTTACCATAGATTTTGGGCTAACTCCCCTAATCATCATGCCAATGCTGAACCGCCTCTGCTCCCTGGTTTTGATCTTCGCTCTCACTGCGGGATTTGCTCCCCGGGCAAATGCCAGCGCTTACGACGCGCACCCGAAGCTCATTGTCATTCTGGTCATCGACCAGTTCCGCGAAGACTACCTGCAGCGTTATCGCGCCGACTTCAAGCCAAAGGGCTTTCGTCTCTTTCTCGATCACGGCGCGTACTTTCCCGATTGCTATTACAAGTATTCGAATCTGCTGACCGCGCCTGGACATTCAACGATCGGCACCGGAGCTTACACGGACGGCCACGGCATCGGCTCAAACGCGTGGTGGGATCTCGACCGAAATAAAGATCGCCCCGTCACTTCGGTTGAAGACGAGCGCTATGCCATCGTCGGCATGCCCATGGGCAGCGAGACAGGCCCGGGACGTTCGCCGCGCAACCTGCTCGCGTCAACCGTGGGGGATGAGCTGCGCCTCAACACCAAGGGCGAAGCGAAGGTCTTCGGGATCTCGCTGAAAGACCGCGCGGCCATTCTGCCTGCGGGCGCTACGGCAAACGGCGCTTTCTGGGTCGATGAAGCAACCGGCCGCTTCGAGAGCTCGACTTACTACATGCCGCAGCTTCCTGACTGGGCGACTGCCTTCAATGACAGTGCGACGCTGGCGCAAACCGATCAGGAAGCCAAGTTCCCCGGCTCGAAAGACTTCGAAAACCAGGTCGGAGCCACAGCAGCAAGCATTACGTATGAGTTTGATTTCGCGAAAGCTCTAATCACGGGCGAGCAGATGGGCAAGAATGATGTGACCGACATGCTGAGTATTAGCATCTCAGGCACCGACATTCTCGGTCATCGTGTAGGCCCGGATTCCGACGAGCAGCGGCAAATTGTTGATGGGCTTGATACAGATCTAGATACTTTCTTCACCTGGCTCGACAAGAATGTTGAAGGCGGTCTCGGCAATGTCTGGATTGCCATCACTGCCGACCACGGCGTTGCGCCATCGCCCGCGATTGCCGCACAGCTTGGCTTGAATGCCGCGCAGATCGATACAAAGAAGCTGGTCGATAATCTCAACGATGCGATGAACCAGAAGTTCTCGCCCGGCGAAAAGGTGGTCTATGTGCTCCCAAAGCAGGAGCTGCCGTTTCTGTCGCTGAACCGTCCCTCGTTCGATCGCGCCGGAATTAACGAGCAGGAAGCCGAAGCTGCGGTACAGGACGCGCTGGAGCCGACTTTCCAGGGGCTGACAAAACCCAGCGACGCGAAACTGCCTGCGCAATCCAAGCTGCCGCCGCGGCCGGTGCTCTATCGCAGCTATACGCGGCTGCAACTCGCAGCTGGTGATCTGCCGCACACCGAATTCGGTGATCTGCTGGCGCACAGTTACACCACCAATGGCGGATGGTACGTGCGCGTCGTGCCCGCGGCCTTCCAGATGGGGCTGATGAAAAACAACGGCACCACGCATTTCACACCATATTCGTATGACCGACATGTACCGCTCGGCTTCTACGGCGCGCCTTTTGCCACGGGCGTCTATCATGGCCGCGTGGAGCCGGTTGACATTGCGGCAACGTTCGCATCGCTGCTTGGCGTGAACCAGCCATCGGCTTCTGTTGGACATATTCTGACGCAAGCCCTTAAGCCCGCTTCTGAAGTGACGTATCCCAAACCGGTTCCTGCGCGCACTCGCCGAGGCGCGCATGCTACCGAAAAAACTCCTGCAAAAACACCCACGGAGAAGCGGCAACCGTGAAGCCAGATATGAAAGTCCGCTTCGCCGGCATCGAGCTGCG
>DATGAD010000196.1:0-4723 GCA_035313725.1 Alloacidobacterium sp.
GTAGGAACCTTAAATTGACCCACTACCTGGGTGGCAACGTTATTTGACGGATTCAGCGACCACCGGTTGCGGCAGCAATATGCCCTGCCTGGTGCGGCGCGCCCAGAGTGCGAGCGCGATGCCCGCAAGGACAGAGCCCAAGGCTGCGACCTGGGCGTTGCTCATTCCCCAGTAAAGTTTTGGGTTGATGCGAATGAACTCTACGAGAAAACGCGCGAAGCCGCTCAGGATCAGGTATTCGCCGGTGATCTCTCCGGCTGGCCTTGCCGCTTCCGGTCTGCTGCGACGCCAGAGAATCCAACCGATGATGAGGGCGGCGATCAATTCGTAGATCGGTGTCGGGTGCACGCGCTGCGTTGTCGGCACAAGACCGTTGGGAAAGCTCATTCCCCAGGGAAGGCTGGTGGGAATGCCGTAATCGCCGTCGCCGGAGATGAGGCAGCCGAGACGTCCTACGCCATAACCGACAGCGGCAGCGGGTGCAGCGAGGTCCAGCATGCCGAGCCTGCTAAGGCCTGCGCCACGGCTCTGCCATAGAAGCGCAAGAATGCCGGCGATAAGGCCGCCAAACCAGGCGAAGCCAGCGCGGTCGAGCAGCAGTCCGGTGGGGTCCTGCATCAGCAACTGCGGAGTTTCAAAAACATGCCAGAGCTTGGCGCCGACTACGCCAGCGACGGTGGAGATGGCAACGATTCCGATTGCGTCGGCGTCGATATTCCAGCGACGGAAGTTGCGATAGAGAACCCAGCAGGCGCTTACTGCAGCCAGCCACAGCAGAATTCCAAAGGTTCCGATAGAAAAACGGCCAATATGAATAAAGGGATACATGAACGGCTTTACCCTTTCGAGTATATGGCCTGTTGGTTCGCAGGTTCCACAACCGTTGGCCGTATTTGGGGATATCCTATTACGTGATGAGTACGCATGCTATCTCCCCTGCCCTCAAAGTTCTCTTCAGCCGGCAACAAATTGCTGACCGGGTAGCCGAAATTGGCAAGCAAATTGACCACGACTACGCCGGACAAAGCATTGTGCTGCTGGGCGTGCTGAAGGGCGCGGCGATTTTTCTTTCTGACCTGGCGAGGAACATCAGCATCGATTGCACCTTTGATTTTGTGGCGGTTTCAAGCTACGGCAAGGGGCAGAAAACCAGCGGGGCCGTGAAGCTCATCAAAGATGTTGACCAGCCCATTGAGGGCAAGCACGTCATCGTAGTGGAAGATATTCTCGATACCGGCCTCACGCTCGATTTCCTGCACAAGCTCTTTCAGCAGCATCAGCCCCGTTCCCTGCGCATTGCCGCGCTGCTCGACAAGCCATCACGGCGCATGGTGAAGATTGAGGCTGATTATGTCGGCTTCAAGATTCCAAACCAGTTTGTTCTTGGCTACGGCATGGATTATGCCGAGCGTTTTCGCAATCTGCCCGATATCTGTCTCATGCCACCCGATTATCCGGAGTAGGCATGCGTGGAGTACGCACATGACGACCAAAGCAGTCACAATTATTGAAGAAATAGAGAAAGACAACGGATCATTCGATGCTGTTGCCTTCAGCCAGCAGACCCTTTCAAGCAGCGAGGCGCTGGCCGCAGTATTCGATCACACACTCTTGAAAGCTGAAGCCACGCGCGAGCAGGTTATCCGGCTCTGCGAAGAGGCAGCGGAATGCCGGTTCGCCTGCGCCATGGTGAATCCGGCATGGGTGAGCACGGCGTATACGGTGCTTGCGGGCAGCGGTGTCCCTGTCGGCACTGTGCTGGGGTTTCCGCTGGGCGCGTCGCTTTCCGTCTCGAAGCGCGAAGAGGCCGTGGAACTGGTGAAGCTGGGCGCGCACGATCTCGACGTGGTGGTGAATATCGGCATGCTGAAGTCGGGCATGAACGACCGGGTGCAGCAGGATATTCGCGGTGTGGTGGAAATCGCGCACGAGGCCGGGGCCATCGTTAAAGTGATACTTGAAACCTGCCTGCTGAATGTCGAAGAGAAGCTGCGCGCGTCGGAACTTGCAATTGCCGCAGGAGCGGACTTCCTGAAGACCAGCACCGGCTTTTCGACCGGCGGAGCAACGCCTGAGGATGTTGCCCTGCTGCGCGGCGTCGCCGGTTCGCGGAGCGGTGTGAAGGCCTCCGGTGGAATACGGTCGCTGGCTGATACGCGGGCGATGATTGAAGCTGGCGCAAACCGCATTGGGGCGAGCGCCTCGGTCAACATTCTGCGCGAACTGGGCGACCCGAACAAACTGCAGGGCTGACCTTTACCGTATCCGGGAACTATCCTCGGTACCCACGCCATTCAACACAAAGGACTGCGGGCCGCGATATCATGACTCGTTCACTGTTCGTGTGTCCCATGAGCCTGACAGGAGCTGCGTGAGCAAAGAGCAAGAGCGAGCCGTAACCGAGAACACACCTGCGCAGGAGCGCGCCGGACCCGACGTCCCGCAGAACCGAGAGAGCGGCCCTGACTTTGAGGGTGACTATCGGCCGACTTCGGAGGCGGGCACGCCGCAGGTGCAGGTGCGCATCGAGCCGCTCCAAACGGAATTCCTCGTCCGGCTGGCTGATGCGCTGAACACCACGCTCGATCTTCAGACGCTGATGCAGCGCACGGCTGACCTTGTGCGCGCAGTCATTGACTACCGCATCTTTGCCATCATGCTGCTGAATGACCGCACCAATGATTTGCGGATGCGTTTCCAGATCGGCCATACGCCGGAGGCCGAGCGTATCCGTATCCGCCTGGGCAAAGGGATCGTCGGACAGGCAGCGCAGACGCGGCAGGCCGTTCTGGTCAATGATGTCAGCAAGGCTGAGAACTATATCAACGTCCATCCTCATGTGCGCTCAGAGCTGGCGGTTCCGCTGATCGTCAAGAACCGGGTCATTGGCGTCATCGATATCCAGTCCGAACAGCTGAATTACTTCCAACCTGAGCATCTGCATCTGCTGAAGCTGACAGCATCGCGCATTGCGCAGGCGATCGAGAATGCGCGGCTCTACACGCGCGTTTCGCGGCAGGCGCAGACGCTGCAGGTGATGAACGAGATCAGCCGCGAGTTCACATCGATTCTCGATCTGGAATCGCTGCTGGAGCGGATTGCCACGCTGCTGCGGCGCATTATCGACTACCAGATGTTTTCCATCTGGATAGTGAACGAGCGCGATCAAGTGCTTGAGAACCGCTTTGCGCTGCGCTTTGGTGAGCGCTTCTACCCCGATGACAAGCTTCCGCTCAACGCCGGGCTGGTGGGCATTGCCATTGCGGAGCGGCGGCTCATTCATGTGCCCGATGTGCGGAAAGACCCGCGCTATCGCATGTTCAATCCCGAGACGCGCTCGGAGATGACGATGCCGCTGATCTACAAGGGCAAGGTCATCGGCATCCTCGATATCGAACACACGCGCGCGCACTTCTTCAACGAAGACCACGAGCGGGCATTGGCGACGCTGGCCGCGCAGATTGCTATCTCGATCGAGAATGCGCGTCTCTACCAGCGGGTTGCGCAGCAGGAGCAGCGGCTGGAGAGCGACCTGGCCATGGCGCGCGAGGTGCAGCTGCGGCTGCTGCCTCCGTTCCGGCCGAAGCATGCGCGGGCGGAGTTTGCGGCGCGCTTTGTTCCAGCGCGGACGCTGGGTGGGGACCTGTACGATTTTGTTCCGTATGACGCGAACCGCACGGCAATCGTATTGGGCGATGTGAGCGGCAAGGCTGCTCCGGCGGCGCTGTATGCGGCGCTGGTGAGCGGCATTATGCGCTCTGCGGCTTCAGCGCATCTCTCGCCTTCCGAGATGCTGAAGACGCTCAACGATTCGCTGCAGGAGCGGCGCGTCGATTCGCAGTATGTAACGATGCTCTACTCCGTCTGGAATGACGAGAACCAGACGCTCCAGATTGCGAATGCCGGTTCGGTGCAGCCACTCTTCTGCCGCGAGGGCGAAGTGGATACTGTCCAGGCGGAGGGGTTTCCGCTGGGCATGTTTCCTGACGTGAAGTATGAGGAGTTCACCCTTTCGACGCAGCCTGGCGATTCGCTGATCTTCTTCTCCGATGGCATTGCCGATGCACAGAATGACCAGGGCGACATGTTCGGGGAAGACCGGTTGATGGCTGTTGTGAAGAAGTACCAGCACAAGTCCGCTTCCAAGATTGCCGAGGCCATTTTTAATGAAGTTGGGAAGTTTCAAAAAGGCATCGAGCGCTTTGATGATGAGACTGTGGTTGTGCTGCGTGTGTTGTAGATCGATTGCATCCGATTGAGAGTTGCGGTTCCCACCCTTTGCTTCGCAAAGGATGGGGCACCCTTTTTCTTCCTGCTGCCGGCGAAAAGCAGGTCCTTCGCTCCGCTCAGGATGACAACTCTCGTGAATGGCTCCTCACTTTGACTTCCGGTACGATAAATAGAAATGCTTGAAACGAAAACGGAACGCATTGTTACGCCTGCACGCAACATTCTTGGCAGCCTTCGCCTGCCTGGCGATAAGAGCATCTCGCATCGTTACGCACTGCTGAGCGCGCTTGCCGGCGGCACTACGAAGCTCACGAACTTCTCTACTGGCGCTGATTGCGCGAGCAGCCTGGGCTGCGCCGCGGCGCTGGGCGCGACTGTTACCCGGCGCGACGATGGAGCCATCGAGATAGTTGGCTCGGGCGAACTTAAGGCCGCTGACGCTCCTCTTGACTGCGGCAACTCTGGTTCGACCATGCGTATGCTTACCGGGCTG
>DATGAD010000197.1:0-3802 GCA_035313725.1 Alloacidobacterium sp.
AACCGGTCGGCTTTCGTCGCAGGCGTGAACAGCCAACTCTTTAGTGAAAGAATCGACCTGCGCGACTTGTGTACCGCCATGACTCCTCCTCAAACTTTCGACAACCGCCAATACAAATGCAATCGGGCGGCCAATTCAAAAGCATTCAATTCACCGCACTTGCTGCAAAAACAGGTGCCGAACATTCTGAAGTGCCGAAATGTCAGAGGGAACGAATCAGAACGAGAAGGAGCAGGATCAGCTCATGGTGCAGGTCAAAACGAATCTTCTCGGACGCCACAAGTGTTGGCTCGAATTATCACTAAAGAAGGTCGCCCGCAACACGACGCTACAGGAATGATTGGGGCATCATCCCAACATCTTTCACAAGGAGAATCGGGCGGACCTCAAAGTGATGGCGAGCAGGTATCTTGCTTACAACGTGAAATTAAGAGGGGTCTTGTCACATAGGCAAAGCCTGCGATCAGACCATTGACGTGCAGCATGGACAACGCAATCCATCGGATTGCGGCAACAAGTTCAAGACAGACCATAGACCTCAGCACTTGAATGCCAGGTCGCTGAACGGTTCCATGTGTCACGGAATTCATATAGCCGGCCTCGCAACAGAGGATCCGATGAGACGTTTCGCCTCAATGTTGTCAGAACTCCACCTTCGTTCTGAAGCCAAAAACAACCGCGCGCTCTACGCCTCCGCCCACGTTCGCATAGTACTGAATGACCGGCTGGAAGAGGAGCATTGGTAGCGGATCCAGCAGCGTGTTGAACTCAACTCCGTGTTCCACCTTCCAAGCAGGTGCGCCGGGCGGGAGGAACTTCCAAAGGAACACCTGCTCTGCCCGGCAAATCTTGTACCAGTGGGAATGAGACAAACTGGTATGAGAGGAGCCTGGAATGGCACGAGAGAAGAAGCATTCGCCGGAGCAGATCGTGAGCCTGTTGCGGCAAATCGAAGTGGCAGTGGCCAACGGAAAGACGACAGGACTGACCTGCAAAGAGGCTTCGATCACGGAGCAAACGTACTACCGCTGGCGGAAAGAGTTTGGCGGGGCTGCAGGTGGACCAGGCTCGGCGACTGAAGGAGCTTGAGCAGGAGAACGGGAAGCGGAAGCGTCTGGTGGCCGAGCTGAGCCTGGACAAGCTGGCGCTGATGGACATCGCCTCGGGCAACTTCTAAGCCCGGAACGATGGCGTTGTGCGGTGGGCCGTGCCTTCGGGCATGGGATGAGTGAACGGCGTGCGTGCCGACTGGTGAAACAGCCACGAGGCACGCAGCGCTACCGGCCGACACAGCGTGACGACGAAGATGCACTGACCCGAGCGATCATCACACTGGCCAGCCAATATGGCCGTTTCGGCTACCGCAGAATCACGGTGGAGCTGCAAACAGCAGGCTGGAGAAGTAGCCATGGAACGGCTCGCGATCAGAACGGTCGTAGCTGGCCTGCGCGAGATAGGGACCGATGGCATTGCTGTCGATGCCTAGCCTGTTGTTCGGGTCAAAAGGTCGTCTGGATTCTCCACTTCAAAACACAGATCGTGTATCCCGCCAGTTCCTTTCACGTCGGCCGTCGGCAGCGTAACCACTCCATTCTTGTGATACGCAGTTCCAAGCGGCATAGTCGCTAGCAGCGCGCCCTTGCAGCTATCCACATGCACCAGCCTCCGAGTAGTCCTGCTGTTTGGTTACGCTCGACTTTTGTATATTTGCCACTCTCAAACAGCTTTTTTCTGGCGCATTGACCCTTGGCTATCGACCTCTGCCATATGCTGAACAGCGCGACGCCGTGTCTCCTCTATTTCTTGTAGCGAGCTCTTTAAGAGAACTGAACACTCCTGATCGGTGTATCTTTCGAGAACGGAGAGCACAAACACGAAGCGTTCAAAGTCCCCCAGCACGAGAACGCCCGCCAGCCGACCATACCGCAAATCGTTATGGGAAAGGGTGTGGTCGGTTGCCGAGCGCAACACACTTCGTTCTGACCCTGGAGGGCCATAGTGAGGCGATCGTATCCGGATTGCACTGCGCACTATGATCCCGCGAGTCCAGGACGTAGCCCACTTCTTGAAGACGCGGTTTCCGTCTACGCAGCCCGCAACACCTGCCACAAAACATCGCCTTGCATCCTTTCGATTTCCCGTCAGCAACAAGGAGAGCAGGTAAAGGCCGCTCATACTCTCTGACAGCAGCTTGCGAGACATTTCAATCGTTGCATCGTAGCTCTTTAAGATCGCTTCGGCTGAAGGTGAAGGCTTCGTCATATTATGTAAACCGCTGCTTTCCCTCGGGGCCGCCCAGACTGTAGACGCCGATGTGCGTGGCTTAGCATCTGGGCAAGTTGCCTATATAGTTCCCCTCGTCCGGATCGCTCCGCACCGTCACTTGCCTTTCCAGTTTCTCGGCAATCTCGGACAACGTGGTCTTCGATCTCTTGCAACCGAGTAACGCGATGGCAGTACTTACGACACTTGAGCCAAGCGCAATCCACAAAAAGATGACCATCGTTACTCCGCATACTGCGGTTTCTTGATACGTCTGAATCCGGATCATGCAACCCAGCGGCGTGTCTGCGACCTATCGCGTCCGATGATTGCATCTACCAACTCGGGTAAACAACTATTGGAGGCTCCGCCTTTGGGATAAAACGCGTCGGCAGCTACACCTCTAGGCACCCCATTACCCGAATATGCCCCGCTCATGGCGATGACTCCGATCTCCGGAAAGCGCTCCCGCACAACGGAAAGCAGCTCGAACCCGCTCATTCTTGGCATGTTCAGATCAGAGATAAGCACATCTGGAGGCTCGGACCTCATTTCCGCCAGCGCTGAGAATCCATCTGCCGCGGTCCGCACTTTGTATCCGAAGTCAGCGAATAGGCTTCCGAACGCACTCCGAAGGTCGTCATCGTCATCTACAATCAGGATGCTTGCAAGCTCTTTTGGCATTGGTCTATGTTCCTCATCATGTTGCGTTGTTGTTTGACTCGGTCGACACGTGAGACGATCTACGGTTTGATCGATTGCCACACAACGTCGAATGTATTTCTGACATAGAAGAGCAACGGCAAGTTTAGCGGCAGTTCCAGGGGGCATCGATCGGGATAACGGAGACAACTAGTTCACTCGAATCGAATATCCACACATTGAACTGCTCGACATTTTCAGCAATCATCGTATTCGTAGATTCATTGTCACGATTCATATGGACAAATCGTGATCTTCGAGATCGCGATTCCTGGACTCGTAAGTTGGTTTCGCGCGCCGTCTTACGTGCACACTTGTTCTTTAGCTCTTTGCATCTGGAGGAGAGTGTTCGAACCACTTCTCCACGCCTTTGTCGCGATCCTCAATGTTCTTTTCGGACTTATCGGACGACGTGTCTACCTGTGCGATTTGAGCACTGCCAAAACTCCTGCTAGAACTCTCGACAACCGCTGATGCAAATGCAATCGAGCTGCCAATCCAATGACGTCAAATCCAATGCACTTGCCACGATTGCTCGTGCCGAAAAGTCTGATGTGACGAAAATTCAGAGGGAAGCGATCGGAATGTGGGGGAGCAGGCTTAGCGTGCGGTACAGATCAAAGCGAACCTACGCGAACGCAACATTGATGGGACTCAAATTATCACTAAACAGGATCGCGCTCCGGACGACGCCACAGGAATGATTGAGGTACTATCCCAACAGCTTCGCAACCTGTACCGGGCGGAGACTCACAAATATTGCGAGCAGGTATCTCGCGTGCGGCAGAAGATGAGGAGGGCCGTCAAACGCCCTTCCGTGCTAAGGACGAGCTCTAAA
>DATGAD010000198.1:0-3111 GCA_035313725.1 Alloacidobacterium sp.
TAATCTCGACGTGGTCACTCCCGACACCTTCACCGCGGCGACGATGTCTTCATTGCTGAATGCAGCCGCCATGTACAAGAAGGTAAGCGGCACGGCTATCGAAAAAACAGCCATCGACAACACGACAATCGATTCCAACGCCGGTACCTTGCAGGTGCGTTTTGCATCGTCTGACAGTCAGTTCTCCAGCCTTCTGCAATCGCCGCTCTTCCAGTCGGTAGTCCACTAAGAAAGTATCGACACCAAAAGAAACGCCCTGGCCATCGGTCAGGGCGTTCCCATTTGATGTCGTTATCTCACTCTTCGTGAAGAGCACTCATGGGATCGACGCGCAAAGCACGTCGCGCCGGCAACAGGGTAGCGGCAGCGGCAATGGCGATCAATACGAGAATGCCACCTGCATACCCCGCTGGGTCAAGATTGCTGATGCCGAAAAGTATCTTGCGCAGGAATTGCGAGACGCCAGCCGTTGCAATCGCCCCAACAACAGCACCCGCAAGCACCGGCACCAGAAACTGCCGCAAGACAACCGTGAGCACATGCATCGGCTTTGCTCCTAGTGCCAGCCGAATGGCGATCTCCTTGGTCCGTTGGGAGACGGAGTACGCAACCAACCCAATGATTCCCACGCCGGCCAGCAGCACTGCCACCATTCCCAGTACGCTGACTCCGACTGCGGTGTTTTCCAGAATTTTCGTAAACTCACGGAAGCCGGACTTGAGCAGCCAGATATATGGAAACAGCTTCGGATCGAGCGTTTCCGCAATGGACTTCATCATGGGTGGAAGCTCATCGGGAGCGCCAGCAGTTTTGACCAGCAGGGTCATCGAAGCCATGTCAGAAGGCTGCATCGCCCAATACGCCTCCACTGCGTCACCATCGTTCAGCGCTTTGATGCGCGCATTTCCCGCCACGCCTACGACGAGATCCTTCTGGTCTCCGAACTTTTGTCCCAGCGCTTCCTGTCCCGGCCATAACCTCCGTGCCAATGAATCGCTCACGATCACAGCGTGTGTTTCCCCAGGACGAAGGTCTCTTCCGCGGAGCAGCGGAATTCCCATTGTTTTGAAAAACTCTGTATCAACCCAGTTCGGGTAAATGTTGACTGGATGCCCTCCGATCTCCTCAGTCATATAAGCCGTGTAGCCGTTTCCGAGAAGCGATATCTTCGACAGCGCCACCGACTTCACCCCCGGCAAACCAAGCAGCCGTCCTCTGAGGGTGTCGAGGTAGTTTTGTGCGGCTTGTGGAGTATAGCCATGCCCATCGAGTCCGGGACTGATGCCGATCACCTGCTCATACCCAAAGCCGGGATCGGCGTGCATCATGTGAAGCACTGCATGCACTAGCAGACTCGACACGATGAGCAGTACGCAACTCGCAGCAATCTGCGCTCCCACGAGTATCTGGCGAACCATCGTTTTACGCTGGCGTTGCCGCGCAATTTGCAGCGCCGGAGCCAATCCAAAGAAGATTGCTGCCATCACCGCAATGCCGACCACAAACAGAAGCACGCGCCAATCCGGAGCAAAGCTGACCCATGCCGGCGTTGGATTCATAGCAGATATGATGCGCAGTCCCATGTAGGACAGAGTCAGCCCGCTGAATGCGCCGAGCAAAGCAAGGACCAGACTTTCAGTAAATAGCTGTCGGAAGATGCGTTTCCTGTTGGCGCCAATCGCGATGCGAATGCTGATCTCATGCTCTCGCGCTATACTGCGCGCCATCATCAATCCGCCCAGGTTTGCACAAGCCACAATGAAGATAAGCAGCAACAGTGCCGCGATCAACGCAAATGCGCGCAGCATTTCCGGCTGCAGGATAGCCGGGTGGCCACCCGGATCGATATGGATGTATTCCTTGTCCCAGATGAGCTTGGGATACAGCTTTCGCAGATCATTCGTTAGCGCCAGCAACTCCTCGCCTGCCGACTTCGCGGTGACGCCGCGCGCCAGCCGGCCCCACATTCCCACGCCTCCGCTGAATACGTCTGTGAGAGCCCTGCTGCCTTCGATGAAATAGGATTGTTGTTTTATCGGCAAATAGACATCCGTATTGTTCCCATCCAGGGTGGCAGAGAAGTTGGAAAGAATGCCGATGACTGTTACAGGCTTCTTGTTCAGGCGAATCACTCTTCCAATGACCGAGGGATCGCCACTGAATCGTTGCTGCCAGAACATATAGTTGAGGACAACCACCGGAACTGCGTCCGCGGAATCGTCACGATGCGGATCTATGAGCCTGCCTGTCGCCGCAATCGCTCCTAATTCCGAGAAGTAATTCGCGGTCACAAAGTCGATCGACACCGGCTTCAGATCGTCGTCCAACTCCATTGCCGGACTGCCCATGGTGGCAAACATGGCCGACAGTGTTTTGGCGTGAGCCTGATAAAAAAGGAATGATTGATATGGAGTTTCGGAGGTATGGATCTCCAGAGAATCTCTTTGCAGCCGCACCAGTGCCGCTGGATCGCGCACCGGCAGGAAGCGAAACACAAGAAAATTAAGCAGGCTGAAACCCGTCACGCATACCCCGATGCCAAGTGTGAGCACGCCCACAGCCGTCGCCGCAAAACCGGGCGACCGCCACAGGATGCGAGCCGCATAGCGAAGGTCCTGTAGCAACCGGTCAATCCACGTCCAGCCCCATGCCTCGCGCGACTGCTCGCGCAGCCGCAGCGTGTTGCCGAAATTCCGGCGGCCTTGTCGTGCAGCCATCTCGCGGTGGAACTCCATCTCGTTTTCGAGTTCCCGGTCGAAGCGCTGGTGAAAGAGCAGATAGCGAAGACGGCGGAAGAGTTCGCCCATAGTGATCTCCCTTATGCGGTGCGCAATACAGCCTGAATTGCCTCTGTAACACGGTCGTAGTTCGATAGCTCGGCCTGAAGTTGTTTGCGGCCAGCCGGGGTCAGGCGATAAAAGCGAACTTTGCGGTTCGTCTCCGAGATGCCCCACTCCGCCGTGACCCAGCCCTTTAGCAGCATCTTCTGCAACGCCGGATAGAGCGAGCCTTCTTCCACTGCCAGCACTTCACTCGAAAGCACATGGATACGCTGGGCAATGGCATATCCGTGCAAAGAACCGGACTGCAAAACGCGCAGGACAAGCAGTG
>DATGAD010000199.1:0-5403 GCA_035313725.1 Alloacidobacterium sp.
CGCCGGCTGCTCGAGCGCGATGGCGCCCACGTCCTCGAAAAAAACGCGGGCGAAGCCATGAACCGCTCCCCCAAAACGATCACCGCAGAGGAGCTTGCCGTTCACGCCCTGAGCATCATGGAGGAGAAAAAAATCACTTCCCTCGTTGTGATCGACAGCGAACAGAAAATCCAGGGCGTTGTCCACCTCCACGACCTATGGGAAACGGAGCTGATCTAGCCGATGCTCCTCAAAATCGTATGCGTCGGCGACCCCATCTTACGCAAAAAAACTCGCCAGCTCGCTCACGACGAAATCCGCGGTACCCAAATCCAGGACCTGATCGCCCACATGCGCGAAACGATGCACGACGCTCCCGGCGTAGGCCTGGCAGCACCGCAGGTGGGCCAGTCGCTGCAACTGGCTGTGATCGAAGATAAGCCCGACTACCAGAAGAATCTGAGCGAAGCCGACCTGAAAGAGCGCGAACGGAAGCCTGTGCCCTTTCAGGTCATCATCAACCCGCAGATCGAGCTGCTCGTTCCGCCGGAAGTCTCCTTTCACGAAGGCTGCCTCAGCCTGCCCGGATTCATGGCCGTGGTGCCGCGCGCGAAGAAGGTCCGCGTCACCTGCCTCGACGAACGTGGCAAGCCTCGCACGATCGAAGCCAGCGGCTGGTATGCCCGCATCCTGCAGCACGAAATCGACCACCTGCACGGCCGCATTTACATCGACCGCATGCAGAGCGAAACCTTCACAACGCTCGAAAATTACCAGAAAAACCAGAAGAAGTAACCGCAGCAGGCCCAGGCAGCCCCGCACCTGCATCCCATGTGATAGAACATGGTGACAATGCCTGACAGAACAGCAACCGCCAAGCCGCACGAGATCGCCGGAGACCGTCTCATCGAGATGGCGCAGAAAAAAGTCGAACCAAAGCCTTCGGCAGAAGAGGTTTCTTTAGCCGTAAAAAAGCCGCGCTCAGGATTGCTGCAAAGTCTGGGCAAGCTGAAGCCGCTCCTGCCCATCCTTTCCGGTGGCCTGCGCATGGTCGACCACGGCGCGGTCCAGGCGCTCGCGCAGTTGCTCAGCATGGCCACCGGCGCCGGCGCATCACAGGTCGCAGTACAGGAAGAACTGCATCAGGGTTTGGAGGAAATCCAGACTAGCCATAGGGAACTGCATCTCCAGGTTCAGGATCAGACCGTCGAGATGCAGCGGATCAAGGACCAGATCACGCTTCTGCGGCAAACCGTCGAGCGCAACGCCACCGACCATACCGAACTTGTCGAGAACGTACGATCGCTCAGCAATCTCGTCCGCATTATCGGCGGAGGCCTCGCCATTCTGCTGGTCATTCTCATCGTGCTTACCGCCGTGCTCCTGACCCGACACCACTAATAAATTCGGGAATTTCGGACCGTGATTCCCGATTAGAGTCGTCCCTAACCACGACTTTGCTCCTATTTCGCAATATCAACAACTATTTCGATATCAGGAATACAAATTTAGGCAGATTTTGCTCACCTTTTCCTCAGATTTCAACAAACATTTGCCAGCCGGTACTCCGAGGGACTAGGATACGTGTCAGTTCGGAGTAGTTCGTGGCAAAACGGACACGCCAGAACGAAATATGCAGTCGTTGCAAGAAGATGCCGATGTAAATCCAACGTAACAATGCCAGCATACGGAGTGATTCTCTATGGCATGGTATGCCTACTGCATTGCCGAAAAACAAGCCTTCCCTGAACTGCTTCGCCACCGTAAACCTATTCCGATGGAAACGGTGTCGGGCATAGCCGGAAACCAGGTTTTCCTCTACCCCGCCAGCGACTTAGCCGTCATCGTCAGCGAACACTCCACCGAAGACAATTTGAATGACCGGGCAGCCGTGGAACACGCTCGTGTTATTGCGGATTGCTTCAAAAGCTCCACCGTTCTTCCCTTCCGTTTTGGAACCGTTTTCTCGGACGACGATAGCCTTCGCCGCTCCGTTCGTTCCAATCAGCGCCAGTTCCTTACCAACATCGACCGCCTGCGCGGCAAGGCCGAAATGCACCTGAAAGTGCTGCTCGACGACTGCTGCCGGGAACAGCTGCACGCCTATGGTCTCCACCCCCATGGAAACACTGGGACGGGCAAGGAGTACCTCGCGCAGCTTCGTGAAAGCGCCACCCGGCAACGTGAGCGCCAGACTAAGGCCCGGGCCGTCTCCGTTCAGATGCATCGGATGTTCGCGCCGCTGGCCGAGGAGGTCAGCTGCCGCCGCACTGATTCCGGGAAAATGCTGCTCGACATCGCGCATCTCATCGACAACAAGTGCGTTGAGCGGTATCAGAACAAATATTCAAGCGCGAGCCAGATGATGAAGGATTGCCAGATGCAGCTCTCCGGGCCATGGCCACCGTATCACTTCGTTCACCGGCTTACCACGCGGCACACGAATACCCACCATGCCGCACCCGTAGCTCAGGCCTGACAAATCCATACGGCTGAAAATGCCAAAGCCCCGGCGGACCCACGAACCACCGGGGCTTTTCTCTTCTGGAGCAAGAGGTTACAGCGGAGCGATTCTCTGGCAGAACATCCGCGCAGCCTCTATGAATAAAGACGCAGGAACTGCCAAATCGTTTACATGAAGTAGTGTTGCGTTCGCCCGAGAATTGTCATCCTAAGCGAAGCACGTAGCGCGCAGTCGAAGGACCTGCTAAGCCGGAATATCCTTCTTCTTCCGGCTCAGAACAAAATCGTTGTCCCGCTTCCGCCGGCTGGCCGTAGCGCGATCGATCTTCCGCCAGAAGGCCACGAAGTAATCTACCGCCGAGATCGTCGAAACCAGAGCCATGAAGTAGACTGCCGTCACCGCCACCGGACGAACCGGCATAATGAACCATCCAAAATGCCAGGCATCCCAGCGATGCGCCAGAATCACCGCCACCACAGACACAATCTGAATCACTGTCTTCAGTTTGCCGACGTCACTTGCCTCAATCGTGAACCCCTCAGTGCTCGCAATGCTACGCAGGCCGGTCACAAGGAATTCGCGGCCGATGACCAGCACGGCAATCCATGGCTTCACGATGTCCGGACAATACTGGACTAGGCAGATGAAGGCAGCTGTAATCAGCAACTTATCGGCCAGTGGATCGAGCAGCATTCCGATCGTCGTAATCTGCCCCCGGCGCCGAGCGAGATAGCCATCCACGCCATCGGAAATTGAAACAAGAATGAAGAAGATCGAAGTAAACAGTTCCTGCTCGCCATTAGGCCCGTGCAGTGGAAAATGCGGCGATAGCATCCAGATCAGCAACGGAACGCTGAAGATACGGCCCATCGTAATGGAGTTGGGAAGGTTCACAATGCCACGGCCGGCGAGACAGGCTCTACCTAGTCATTATGCACCACCCCACGCGTCACAAGCGAGATGCCGAAAAGCGTGAAGAGCCAGTTTCGTCTTCTTGAACGCAAAAATCTCCTTCCCATAGAAGTCCGAGTGGTATATAGTCAGCTCACATAGAACTTCGAGTGGAGACACCAATCATGGGCGGAACGAAAAAACCTGCAGACGTCGACATGCTGAAAGGCACGCTCGACATGCTGATTCTGAGAACCCTTGTCATGGGCCCCGCACACGGCCACACCATTGCCCACGTCATCGAGCACACATCGGAAAATGTGCTCGACGTCGAACAGGGATCACTCTACCCGGCCTTGCATCGACTCGAAGACCGCGGCTGGGTTTCTTCCTATTGGGGTGCAAGCGAGAACAATCGCAAAGCCAAGTTCTACCAACTGACTGCCGCAGGCAGGAAACAGCTGGTAGCCGAAGCAGGGCGCTGGCGTCAGATCGTCGAAGCCATCGGCCGCGTCATGGGCGAGAGCCTCGACTAGGGAGAAACCATGAGTCTCAGGAAATTCTTCAGCAGACGCAGGCGCGATGCCGAATTCGCGCAGGAAATCGAAATACACATCGCCCACGAAATCGATGAGAACCTCGCTCATGGTATGTCGCCCGAAGAGGCGCGCCGCCAAGCATACCTCAAATTCGGAAGCCCGCGCCGTGTGCGCGAAGAGGAGTGGACCAACAGTACCATCCGTGTCTTCGACGACCTCTGGCGCGACTGCAAATATTCAATCCGCACGTTGTGGCGCACGCCCGGCTTCGCTCTCGTCGCCGTCATTGTCATGGCGCTCGGCATCGGCGCGAACACCGCGATCTTTACGGTGGTGCGCTCCGTGCTGCTCAAGCCCCTGCCCTTCAAGGACCCCAACCGCCTGATCCAGCTTTACGAAAAATCTGCTGATAACCGCCACTCTTACAACTACGTTGCTGGCGGTATGTACGCCGCGTGGAAGAAGCAGGCACCCAGCATCGAACAGATGGGCATCTACAGCACCAGCGACGTCAATCTTTCCGATAACGGTGGTGAATTGCCCGAGAGGGTTCGTTATGCAGACGGCTCGTGGGATCTTTTCTCCACGCTCGGCGTCATGCCTGAAATCGGCCGCTTTTTCACTGCTTCCGAAGACAGCCGACAAGGTGCAGCGACTGTCGTCTTAACGCACAGTCTGTGGGAGCGCCGCTACGGCGGCGACCGCAATATCCTCGGCAAGACGATCCAGCTCAACTCCCATCCTTACACCGTCATCGGAGTGCTGCCGCCCTCGTTTACCTATCCCGAGCCGCATATACAGATATGGACCGCGATCTACCACGAAGAAGACCCCGTTCAAATGCCGAGAGTTGACTCTCACAATTACTTCGTAGTTGCACGGCTGCGACCCGGCGCCAACATGGCACAGGCATTGAGTGAAATCGATACCTCGACCAAACGCGTCCACATGAGCCACCCCACGCCATTCACCGCAAATGGCGCCAACGCACGCACGCTGCTTGACGGAGTTGTTCACGAAGCGCGCACGCAGCTTTATATTTTGCTCTCGGCAACCACTTGCATCCTGCTCATCGCCTGCCTCAATGTAGCCAGCCTGCTCGTCGCGCGCGCAGCGTCGCGGCGCAAAGAGATCTCGATTCGCGCCTCCCTTGGCGGCAGCCGCATGCGGCTGCTGCGCGAGCAGGTGACAGAAAGCCTGGTCCTCGCCATCGCCGCTGGCGCTTTCGGTCTTCCGCTGGCATGGTTCGGAACGCAATGGCTCATCCATGCACGCCCCGACCTGGCTCGCGTGGACGCAGTCCATTTCGACGGCGCTGTTATCCTCTTTGGACTTGGCATGGTCGTACTCAGCGGCGTTCTCGCAGGCCTGGTCCCGGGTTTTTCTTTCCTGCGCGGTCCGCTGCTGGACTCCCTGCAGGAGTCTTCGCGCACGAACAGTGCCGGCTCATCCACGGCACGGCTGAGAAAGATTCTGCTCGCCGTCGAAGTTGGGTTCACCGTCGTGCTTCTCACGACCGCGGGACTTTTG
>DATGAD010000200.1:0-6729 GCA_035313725.1 Alloacidobacterium sp.
CTATCGCAAAGGGCTTGCCACCGATCTTGCGAATCAGCCCATACAGCCTTCGCTTCACCTCTGGCTGCTGCGCTTCCATCCCAAACAAGACACCCTTCAAAGCCACGACCTTCCGCGTCGGAAAGCTCATCACCGGATGCACCGACGCCACAGCTGCACCTGCCTTGCATGCCGCCTCAAGGACGTCCACCGTCAGCGCGCCACTCGAATGCACGACAAGCTGCCCGCGCAGCGTGCCACCCAGTTCGCGCCGCCTTTCGACGATGCCCGCAGCAACATCTGCAATCGCACCATCCGGCACGCACAGCCACAGAATCTGCGCACCAAGCTCGGCATCCCGAAGCCTTACCGCACCGCTTCGCCGCGTTCTTGAAACAACTTCGCGCACTGGAATCCCAGCGCGTCGCAGGGCTGCAAGCAACGAACTGCCCCAGTTCCCCGGACCGACAACAGCAACATCGGTTTTCATCGCTGACCGGATGATACGGTAAAAGAATCGACACAAATGAAAAGGTGAACGATGCCGTCAAAAAAGAAAGCAGAGAAGCCTCTCCTCACATTCAAAAAAGCTCAGGTTGAAGTGCTCTCCTCGAAAATTGCATTTGATGGCCCTCTCTTCCGGGTCATGCGCGAAGAGGTGTGCGAGCCGGGCAAAAAGATTGTCCATCGCGACATCATCCGCCACAACGGTTCCGTCGTCATTCTCGCCGTCGTCGACTCCAGCAAGCGCGATCCGCTCATCGTTATGGAGCGCCAGTATCGCCACGCCGCCGGACAATACCTGTGGGAAGTCCCAGCAGGGAAAATGGATGAGGGCGAAGAGCGTCTCGCCGCAGCCAAGCGCGAACTGAAAGAAGAGACCGGATATCGCGCAAAAAAATGGACGAAGCTCGTGCGCTATTTCGCGAGCCCCGGATTTCTCGGCGAATGGATGCAGGTATTTCTTGCTGAAGGACTCATCGCCGGCGAAGCGGAGCCGGAAGAAGACGAACTGCTTGAAGTCGTGCTCGTTCCGCTCTCCAAAGTGCTGCGCATGATTGACGCTGGAAAAATTCTCGACGGCAAGACGCTCGTCTCCGTTCAGCTCTATGCGCGCCTTCGCGTAAAAAAGAAGAAGCCGTAAGTGACTGATTTTTCGTTGAGCCGCATCCTTCTCGTTCGCCTCAGAAAACCAAAGCAGCCCGAACTGCGTCTTTATCTTCAAGCAGGTTGGTGTTCCCAACCGCAATCTGCTTCAGGAAGGTCTAAGGCTCGTGGCAACATACAAAGGCAAAGTGAAGTGGTTCAACAACGCAAAAGGTTATGGATTCATTGGCCGCGATGATGGGCCCGATGTCTTCGTTCACTACAGCGCAATTCAACTTGACGGCTACAAGAGCCTGAAAGAAGGAGACGACGTCGAATTCGATATCGTCCAGGGTCAAAAAGGCCCGCAAGCCGATCAAGTCACACGCGCACGCGAAGTTGCCTGACGGAAGCAACGGCAAGATCAAGTTCCGCTTACATTTTGCAATCTTGAAATCAGCCTGCTTACAGGCGCAGTGAACGTGTGTCGATGTAAAAACTAACCCAGCTGCTCAAGATGGGCTGGGTTTTCTACTTTCCGCGCTCTGAGAGATAATCGTCTCTCGATGGACAATCGTTCGATCGCGCAACTATTCGCCGAAACCGCCGACCTGCTGGAAATCAGCGCAGGCGATCCCTTCCGCATCCGTTCCTACCGCCGCGCCGCTGAAGCCGTTGAATCGAGCACTGTTCAACTCAGCGAAATTGCAGGTGATACAAAGAAGCTCCTGGAAATCCCCGGCATCGGCAAAGGCATGGCCACCAATATTCAGGAGATTGAAAAGTCAGGCACGCTACCGTTGCGCGAAGATCTGCTGACAAAGTACAACCCCGGCATGCTCGACCTGCTCAAGCTTCCCGGCATGGGACCAAAATCAGTTCTGCTTTTCTGGGAAGCGCTGCAGATCGCTTCCATCTCCGATCTCGAAGCAGCCATCGCCGCAGGCAAGCTGGAATCGCTGCCGCGCATGGGCGCAAAGCAGATTGAGAAACTGAAAAAAGGCATCGAAGAGCACAAAAAGAACAGCGGCCGCTTCCTCATCGATGACGCCGAAGAAGCCGCCGACAAGCTCATTGAATATCTCAGAAAATTCGATGGCATCGAAACCATCACGCCCGCTGGCTCTTTGCGGCGCGGACGCGAAACCGTGGGCGATCTCGACATTCTCGCCACCGGCCCCGCCTGCGCCGAAGACAAAGTATCCGCTGCCGTCGAATACACGGCCGCCTACCCGCCGATCGCCGACCTCATCGCGAAAGGCCAGAACAAAGTCAGCTTCCGACTGCGCAACGGATTGCAGGTGGATGTGCGCCTCCTGCCTGTGGGCTCCTACGGCGCAGCTCTGCAATACTTCTCCGGGTCAAAAATGCACAACGTCACCGTCCGACAGCGTGCGCTCAAGCGCGGCTACACCTTGAGCGAATACGCACTCGCCCGCGTGGAGGACGGCTCATTTGTCGCCGGAGCAACGGAAGAAGAAATCTACGCCGCTCTCGGTCTCGACTGGATTCCGCCCGAGTTGCGCGAGAATAATGGCGAGATTGAAGCCGCCGAGCAGCATCGCCTGCCCAATCTCATCGAGCTGCGCGACATTCGCGGCGACGTGCACATGCACACCGACGCCACCGACGGAAAAAACACCATTCGCGAAATGGCCGTAGCCGCAGCAGCCCGCGGCTACGAATACATCGCCATCACAGACCACTCAAAGAATCTGGCCATGACCTTCGGCCTCGACGACGAGCGCGCCCTCGAACACATGCAGCGCATCCGCGAAGTCAACGATGCGATGGAAGGCCGCATCCGCATCCTCACCGGCATTGAGGTGGATATCCTCAGCGATGGCCAGCTTGATCTCTCCGACGAAGTTCTCGCGCAAATCGACGTCGTCATCGCCAGCGTCCACTCACTCTTCAATCAACCAGAGGAGCAGATGACCGAGCGCGTTCTTCGCGCCATCGAAAATCCGAACACGCGCATCCTCGGCCATCCCACAGGACGCCTTCTGCTGCGCCGCGAAGCCTACAAACTCAACCTGCCGCAGATTCTGCGCCGTGCCGCCGAGTTGGGTGTCGCAGTCGAGCACAACGCCTATCCCGACCGCCTCGATCTCTGCGATCGCGACCTTCGCCTGGCAAAAGAGCTGGGCTGCAAAATCTCCATCAACACCGACTCGCACCACACCAGTCACATAGAAAAGATGAGCTACGGCGTGCAACAACTGCGTCGCGCATGGCTCACCCAAAAAGATGTACTGAATACTCTGCCGGTAGATGAATTCCTGGCGGCTCTGCGTCCACGAGCCTAACCTGTAGCAGGCGTGTCATCCGCCATCTGCACGGAGACAGAGGCCCCGGGAGCCGCCACCACCTCCGACCCTCCGCTCGACTGAACGGGCTGAGCCTTGTCAGGCTTCATCCCAGCCATCCGCAGGTTCACCAACTTGTTCAGCAGATCGAACCAGAACGGCGCGCCCAGCGACACGGCAATCGCCATGAGCAGCCATCCTGCAAAGTTGAAAGCCCACAGTCGCAGCATGGAAAGCCTGCCCTCGGCTGCAGGATGCTTCCAATATTTCCTTACCGAATCCCAGTTATAGCCGAGCGGCAGCTGATCCGACAGATTCTTCTGGATATCCGCACGTGCCTGATTGTAGCTTGGAAAACCGCAGTTCTGCCCGTCCTTGCAGCTGTACATCTGCGCCGTCGCCGTCACCGCATCGCGCGCATCTTTTGATGTCCACAACCTCTCCGTGATCAGGAAGAGATTCGCATTGAACAGGACAGCAAGCATCATCCCCAGCACGATCAACCACATTTGCGTATGACGCTTATAAGCGCCATTGATACGGTCCATCGTGCCGTCGTACCACTGCTCGACCGCCGACACACACGCCGTAGCATCGCTCTCTATCCCCAGAATGATTGCGCCTAGCTTTTGCTTCAGGTCAGAACCCGCCGGGAGGCTATCGACAATCTTTTTTACGTCCGTCGTCTGCAGGCCCTGTATTTCCGCCAGAGAGATCAGCAGAACCCGGGTAAAAAGCGGAGAAGCAATATAAGTCGGCCTTGGCTTGCTTGCACGCGACAACGTCAGGCCGAAAAACTTCGTAGGCTGAAACGAAATCGTCTCGATCAGCGGGTGGCCTGTAAGCTTCTCGTAAACAGCATCGCCGACCATCTTGCGAAGCGCCTTCTCCAGCGTTATGGCACGTTGCGCTGTAAAGGCGGCCATCAGTTCACGCACATGCGAAGCAATGATGCTCAACAGCAGGCATATCAACACAACGCCGATCGCAACCCCTAGTATCTGTTCCACCCGTCGCCGTCCTCAAACCTTGATATGGCAAGTCAGTATGCCTCCTCAGCCGCATCATGTCGAGTGCTATTGCAACCTCGCGCGGTGAGGCCTGCAAATTACCCCTTGGCCATCCCGGTAGGATAGAATGCCACTCGAATGAATGAACAAATGAATTCAGCGAAACGCGCTCTGCTGATCGTGCTCGTCGCGACCGTCGCCGTCGTACTGGCCATCGGCATTTACGTCTATATCGACGAGAAACCGCCCGTAGCCGTCGGCCAGATCGTCAAGCTCGACATAACGCCGATCCACACCGAAATGCGCGTGGGCGCCGGTGCGCAGGGCATACAGGGCGGCATGGACACTTACGATCAGCTCCTCATTCTCGCTCAGGTGCAGGTCCGCAACCAGACCAACTACCCGCTGTATTTGCACGATATGTGGAGCAATATAACGACAAGCAACGGCGACCAGCAGCGCAGCCTCGCAGCCAATAAGAACGACTTCCAGAGTGTTTTTGTAGCCTATCCACAAACGGCTTCGCTCAAGCAGGAGCCCCTTCTGCGGGACATCACGCTGCAACCCGGCCAGAGCGCTCAGGGCCTCGTCATCTTCCATTACCCCATGACAAAAGACCAGTGGGACGCCCGCCAGGCCTTCGAAGCCGTCATCTCATTTGCGAACCAGAAGAATCTGGTGCTCCGCTGGCCACCTACTGGCAAATAAAAAGCGGCGCTATCAGAAGCGCCGCCGGGTGCCCCAGGTTCCCCTGAACAAAGCGAAGGGTAACCTGGGGTTTTTCTCTGGATTATCCGAACTGAGTGCCCTCATTCCCCAGGTTTCACCGGCACCGGCGCAGCTTTCGGCGTAGAGACGTACCCCGTAATCTGATCCTTGCTGATATTGTTCACCACCAGTTCGTACAGGTAGTTGTCCTTGCCCGTATAAAACTGAACCGGCTCATTCAGCCCGCGATCTTTCTTCTCGATCGTTTTGTCGTCGGCATAGACCTCAAGCGTGTACCTGCTGTGCTTCGTGTCTGCCTTCTTCAATTCCAGACCGACGGTTGACACAGGCTGCCGCTTGTTCTTGTGCAGGGTGAACTCGTAATAGTTGCGGTCGCCCTTGTGCTTCAGAATCTCCAGCTCATCATGATTCGTCGCAATCAGGCCGCTCTGCACGCCCATATCGCCCTTCATGCTCTGCAGTTGCGCCTGGGTATTCTGTAATTCGGTTTTGGTCTGGGCAACGTCGGTTTTCACTCCCCCAACGTCGGTTTTCACGCTCGAAACATCGCTCGATACCGCCCCGATCTGCTGCTGCGCCTTCGCCTGCTCGCCCTCCAGCCGTTTCGCATCTGCCTCCTGGCGGCGCATCAGCTCATTCGCTCTCGTTTCAAGCTGCTTTTGCGTCAATCCGACCGATTGTTCCAGCGTGTCCGTCGCAACCTTCAACCGCGCATTGGTCTGCTCCAGTTGCTGACCCAGCTTGTCGTTTTGCACCTGCGCCTGCGTTAGCTGTGTCTCGGTCTTCGCCAAACGATTGCTAAGGGTATAACTCCAGATCAAACCACCAAGCGCCAACAGCAACGCTCCCACCACCAGGCCGAGAAATGCCCCGGAAAAACTTCTCTGCTCTACAACAGGTTCCGTACCGTCACTCATTGTTCACTTTTCCTTCCGCATACAGCCGTGCGCTGAGACTATCCAACTTGATGGACGCTGACAAACACTTTTTGTCTATCCACCGCCATACAATAGATGCGTGAGCACAACAGATGTACTCATAGCTGGAGCTGGGATCATCGGCCTCTCCACCGCCCTCGAACTGGCCGCCCAAGGCTTGCGCGTCACCGTGCTCGAACGCGCACGCGCCATGACGGAAGCATCCTGGGCCGCCGCCGGCATGCTCGCCGCACACGACCCGGAGAATCTCACGGAACTACGTCCGCTCTCAGATCTCAGCATTTCGCTTTACCCGGATTATCTGAATACGATCGAACGCCTCTCCGGGTTGCAGGTTCCCCTGCGTACCAACCACACATTGCTGGGCTCAGGACAGGAACACGCCTTCAGCGACGCTCTCCCCCTGCCGGAAATAGCACGGCATATCCCGAATCTCAATGCCGCCGGCCATAGTTTCCAGCTGCTCAAAGAGCACAGCTTCGACCCGCGCGACCTCTGCGCCGCATTGCCGAAAGCCGCTGCAGCGGCGGGAGTTTCACTGGTCGAGCAATCCCCGGTAACAACCGTACGAAGCACGGCACACGGTGTTGCAATCACAACGCCGCAGGCCGCGTGGTCTGCCGCTCATTTCATCAATTGCTGCGGAGCATGGGCCGGGGCCATCTCGAATCTGCCATC
>DATGAD010000201.1:0-3930 GCA_035313725.1 Alloacidobacterium sp.
CCAGATACGTGTGGAGGCAGGAATGAAAGTCGATAGAAGAAGAAATTCCGACAGTCTTGTGATTCGTTTTGTTGCGGTTATGGGGATGTTTGCGGCGCTTTTGTGGCTTGCGGCCTGCAACCAGCAGCCTTCCGATGAGCAATTGAAACAACAGGCAGCGCAGACGACGCAGCAAGTGAAGGCGGGCGCGCAGCAGGCGGCGGCCGATGCTAAAGTGGCCGCTGCCAACGCAGAACGCAAGGTGAATGACATTGCCGCCGGAGTGAAAGAGGGAATGAAGGCCGACGGTAAACCCGTTGCGGGTGTGGTCGATATCAATTCGGCAACCGAAGAACAACTTGCTGATTTACCGGGAATTACAGGCACACGAGCGCAGAGGATCATTCGTGGCCGGCCCTATGGGAATCCGCATGACCTGGTGAGCAAGGGAATCCTGACGAGCGAACAGTATGGGCGAATCTCAGGGCAGGTTACGGCCAATTAACCCTTTACATATCAATCACCAGCAGCGTGAATCCATTGCCGGGCGTCGTCATCCAATAAGAAAGAAGTGTTGTGTGCGCGGTTTTTGGGCGGTACACTCATAGTTGAGTTCATTTGAGGGAGAAATACATGGCAACCACAACCGTTATGCCGGCTGAGACCACGGAAGTCAGGAAGGCGCCGTTATCGCTGTCGGATACAGCAGTTGGCAAAGTTCGCGAAATCATGGCGACGCAGGACCCCCTTCCGGCAGGATTGCGCATTGGCGTAGTAGGCGGCGGCTGTTCGGGTTTCCAGTATTCCATGTCCTTTGAGAACCAGTCGGGAATGATGGACAAGGTCTTCACCTTCGACGGTCTCAAGGTTTTCGTCGATGCGACATCGCTGATGTACCTGAGCGGTTGCGTAGTGGATTATGTCGAAACGCTTGAGGCGGCAGGCTTCAAGTTTGAGAATCCGAATACGAAGAGCACCTGCGGTTGCGGGTCTTCGTTTAGCGTCTAAGCTTTCTTCTAATGGGAAGCAAAATGGCCTCGCAATGCGAGGCCATTTTCATTGCGGTGATGTTGGCGGATTACTGACCGGAGCCGGCGAAGGGCTGGAGCCGAAGGGGCTTGTCGGTGAGCTTGGATTAGTTGAGCCGGGGAAGCCGCTGGATGTTGTTCCCGTCGTACCACTGGTGCCTGGACCATTCAGGCCACCCGATCCCGCTCCCGCGCCTCCTGCGAGGCTGACGGAACTCATCAGGTCTTCCACTGGATCGTAGACAAATTCCCACTCGTTGTAGTGCTTCTGCTGCTTGTATTCCTTGATGGAAGCCTTAGTGTTCTTGCTGACGACGCCTACCATCGGGGCGCCGCCCAGAGTCTGTCCGTTGCCGAAAGCGCTGCTTCCAGTGCTGCTGCCGAACGGACTTGTAGAGCCGCCGCTGGTGGTTGTGCCCGAAGTGCCCGAGGTTCCGGATGAGTCGGTACCGGTGCTGGTTGGAGAGGACGAAGTAATGCTTCCCGTCGATGGTGTGGTTCCACCAAAAGACGATGTGTTGCCCAGAGGATTCGATGTCAGGCCTGGAGTGCCGCCGAGAACGTTCCCTCCCGCGGTTGTCGAGAGGCCGCCATTCTGAATGGGCTGGCCGAAGAGGCCCATCGCTTTTACGTGCGCCTCACCGAAATGGATGATCTTCCAGTCGTCCTTGCCGGTCATGGGATCGACGTAGCGCTTGCGCAGAAAGCGTATGTTGTTGGTCTTCTCCAATTGGTCGATCGAGGAAGGGTAGCGTCCGAACTTTTTGTAATAGAGCTTGACGGCGCGCGTGTACTGCTTACCCCGGTGGATGAGCTCGTCTTCGCGGTCGCGTTGAATGTCTGCCGAGATGCGCGGGGCAGCGACGGCTAGGGCAATCAGAAGCAGCACCACCATGAACAGCACGGCGAGCAGGATGTAGCCGGCTTCGGATTGGCGGCTGGGGCGCTGCATATGCATCAATTCTGCACCAGCGGCAGGGGTTGGGCGTTCTTGTACGGAAGGTCTTCGACCTGCACGGATAAGGGCGCGATCTTCAGGACTTTGTAGCGGTGATCGACCACGTCTCCCTCGGATGCGATAAAGACGTCCTCGCCATGAAGCAGGAATGCTTTACGTGTGCCGTCTTTGCGGGCTTCGTAGCCGAAAAACTTGAGGTCGATGGGCGGGGGGGGCGGAGGGCCTTGCGGAACCTCTGCGACCGGTGTGCTGGGACGAACCGGAGCCTTTACCTGTTCGATCTCTACGGGAGCGGACGATTGCGAGAAAATGTTGCGGCCGCGACCTGAGTATTCGAGCGACTCCGCTTGCGCCATCCATTCCGGATGCAGGGTTGGATCGAGGCTGGCGGCGACGCCTGGGATTCTGGCTGCAGCGTGTTCGCTTGCTGCCGGCGTGGTGCTTGCAGGGCGGCTTGTTGGCTGGACCGCAGCGGTCTGCGCGTGTGGAGGCGGTGGCGCTGGAGACGAGCTGCCGCCAAAATAGCTCATCAGCACGTTTACCATAAGCCCGATCACGACTACGCCGAGCACGCCGACGATGATGACTTTCTTCCTGTCCTCGGCGCCGATCTTCAATGCCATTACCGGGCCTCCTGAGGAATTGCAGTCTGCGGATGTAAGGACGCCTGATCGTTTCCTGCGGCACCTTCTTCACCGCTTGCGGGCGGCAGATCGCTGCTCGATCGCAGATATGTGGTCATGCGCAGTCGCAGGTTGACGAGGCCGCCCTGCTGTCCGCTGAGCGTGAGCGCGTTGATGGTAAAGAAGACATGCTCCTTGTCGCGCTCGATGTCGTTGATGAAGTGCATCAGCGCGGAGTATTCGCCGCTCAGGCTGGCGTCGATGCGCACCTCGGTCAAGCCATTGATGGCCGGCGTGGGCGTGTATTGGGCGCGGGTGAGGCGGACGTTGTCTTTACTGGTGAGAGCACCCAGTTGTCCAGCCATCGTTGAATAGTTTGCCGCGATACGCTTTTCGTAAAACGCGTCGGCGTCTTTGTGGGCCACGTCGACCTTCTGCGGAAGCCCTTGCAGTCGGGACATCTGCGTTTGCAACTGCACGTACGTCATGCGCTCGGATTCATAGTCTGCAGACTGGTCGGAACTGGCCGCATGCCATGCGATGACGAGGCGAGTGAACAAGAAGAGGTTCAGTCCTAACAGCACCACTACCCCAGCGAAGTGAAGGTTGAGCAGCGTGAAGAGCTTACGCAGATTATTCATTGCGCACCTCTTTTCGCTTTTGTTCCGGTTCTTTGTCCTGCTTGTCAGTGTGTGCTTCGTCGAGAGGCAGCGGGCGGTAGTCGGCGAGGATGTCGAAGTTTACGTCGGTGGGCGCGTTGACCGGCGTTGCCTGCTGAGTACCGTTATTTGCGGTGGCCAGCGCTTCTCCTGCTAACCGCGGAGAGGCAAAGTGCTTCGAGCCCTCGAGATTCTTGACCAGTTCGATGGCGCGTTCGCGCGCGCCGCTCACACGCATGCGTATGGTCACGTGGCCGTCGGGTGTGACCTGCGGATCGATGCTGAGGACCTGCACGCCCGCGGGCAGAACAGTTTCGAGGTCGGTCATCGTGGCCGTCCACGAGAAGGCCTTACGGCGGAAGAGATCATTCAGAAAATCCGATTGCGTGAGCACGGCGGCGTTCTGCGGCTGACGCATCAACGCCTGATAGCTTTGCTGCTGACGCTGCATCTGCTGCACGCTGGCCTGCATTTGCCGCACACGCGCGGTCGCGACATCAGCCTTTTTCTGTTCGATACGCGCCAGATACCACAGCGGGATTGCCAGGAGTAGAAGCGCGGCCATCCAGATCTGCAGGCGCTGATAGACCGGCTTCAGCTCGACAAATGGCCGTGTTGCGAGATTGACGGTGATGCGCATTAGCTTGCGAGCGCTCCTGTTACTCCGGCCATCAGGCCCTTCG
>DATGAD010000202.1:0-6048 GCA_035313725.1 Alloacidobacterium sp.
CCGCGGACCTGAAGACTGTGCTGCGCCACTGGCTGTTGCTATTCCCCGATAAAGTCGCATTCGGTTCGGACGCATTCCCCTTTAGCGATGCGGTGGGCGCCGAAGAAAGCTATTGGATGGCTGTTCGTTCCGCGCGCGTCGCGCTGGCTGCAGCGCTCACGGAAATGATCGTGAATCATGAAGTCACGGAGCAGCAGGCGATGGCCTTCGCCCACGGCTATCTACATGACAATGCGGCCAGGATTTATGAAAAATAATGCCGTACATCTTGAAGATTCATCGCAGCCTTTTTCACCGGCGTACTCCACACCTTAAGATCAGAATATGGAACCGAACGAAGCACAGGAATTACAAGAAGAGCACGAACAGGCAGCAAAAAACCCCAGCTTACGCCCGGTGAGTTTCACCATGAGCGTGCTTGCGGTGCTGGTAGCTATTTCGACTGTCCTCGGTCATCGAACGCATACGGAAGCAGTCCTTGCGCAGGCCCGCGCCAGCGATCAATGGAATGAATATCAGGCAAAGAAAATTCGTCTGAATGAAACCCAGCTAACATCTGACATGCTCTCCGTCCTTGCCGTGCATGACGACGGTGCGAAGAAGTTGATGGAGAGCTACAAGGCTCACTCAGATAAGTGGTCTGGCGATCTGCACGATGAAGAGGAAAAGGCTCACGAGTTTGAAGCTGAAGTACGGCGGTCAGAACGAAAAGCCAATCGTTTTGATCTTGGCGAGGCACTTCTCGAAATTGGTCTTGTCGTCACTTCAATCACATTGCTGACCCGGCAGCGCGCCTACTGGTATCTGGGCATGGGCTTTGGAATAGCAGGTATGGCTGTCTGCGTTACCGTCTTATTGCTGCGTCTCTGACGCGTGGAAAAGCCCGCTGCGACAGCGGGCTTTCCTGCATTCTGCTACTTCTTAACCCGCTCGATGTCAGTATTCCATTCTTCGACCGGCCCAAGATTCAGCTTCTCAATTTCCGGCTGGATCTTCGCCTTATCTCCAACCGCGATGAGAATCATGTTCCCGGGATGGATGTACTTGAGGGCTACGCTCGCTGCCTGTTCGGATGTAACCGCGTCGATTTTTTCCGGATAGGCGCGATAGTAGTCGAGTGGCAACTGATAGGTGAAGATGTCAGACATTTTGCCAGTGGTCTCCTCTACTGACTCAAAGCCGCCAGGCAGTGAACGCATCAGAAAATCCTTCGACATCTTCAACTCATCCGGCGTGAGAGGACTCGTGCGGATGCGATCAAGTTCTGAAAACAGTTCGTGTACTGCGGGTCCAGTTACGTCGGCACGCACAGAGGCTCCGGCAAAGAATGGACCGCTGCCGCGCATGAACTGAAATGTGCTGAAGGCGCCATAGGTGTATCCATGCTGTTCTCGAAGGTTCATGTTGATACGGCTGGAGAAGAGACCTCCGAGCATCGTGTTATCGACATTGAGCGGCGCAAAATCCGGACTCGATCGCGGCACGCCAATTCCGGCAGCAAAGATCGCCGTCTGCGGCGCGCCCGGCATATCCACGAGAATGACATGGCGAGTTGGAGGAGCGGGCGTAGCCGGCGGCTGCGAAACCGTTCCCTTCGACGACCAGCTTCCAAAGTATTTCTCCGCCAGATCGCGTGCCTGCTTCTCCGATAAATCACCCGCAAAGACCAGCGCCGAATTCGCAGGCGTGTAGCGTGCCTGCCAAAAGCTGACAAGGTCTTCGCGCGTTGTCGCCTTGATCGCAGCTTCCGTGCCGACGCTTCGATATCCATAAGGGCTGTCCGCTCCGTAAAGCGCGCGAGAGGCAACAGAAATCGCAACCTGCACCGGCTGGTCCTTCAACTGCAGCAGAGCGGTCAACCGCTGCTTGCGAATGCGCTCAATTTCGTTGTCGCTGAACGAGGGGTGCAGGCTCACATCGGCCAGCAGATCGAGCGCTGAATCGGTGACGTTGCTCAGCGCGCTCACCCGCACAAACGCGTTGTCGTTGCCTGCGTTCTTGCTGAGAGTCGCGCCGATCTGGTCGGTGTCATCCGCAATTTGGGTGGCCGTTCGGTTAGCCGTGCCTTCTGTCAGCATGTTCGCAGCAAATCCGGCAACACCCGGCTTTTTCGGCGAATCCCCTTCACTGCCGGCCAGAGCAACGAGAGAAGCGCTCATCACCGGCAGATTGTGCGACTCCACCAGATAGACTTTGAGCCCATTCGCCAACGTAAAGGTCAACGGTTCAGGAAGCGAAAGCTTTGGTTGCGGCCCGGGCTGCGGAGGGCTCTTACGCCATGCCTGCGCCTGATCGAACTCGGCCGAATATTCAGGCTGGATCTTTACATTCGCATCCGTGTCGGCGGGACTGCGCGGTACATCGTCAACCACTTTCTTGCCGGGAATTCCATACACCGTTACGCGCTGGCTCTGAGCCAGATTCGACTGCGCGAATTTCTGCACGCTCGCAATGGTCAACGCGTTATAGCGTGCAATATCCTTCGGCAGATATCCGGGGTCGCCGGTGTACTGGTTGTAGTAGTTCAACTCGTCGGCAACGCCTCCAAAACCACCCACCCGCTGCAGCCCGCGAATCTTCCGCGACTCGGTCGAATTGCGAGCGCGGTCAATCTCCGCTTGCGTGGGACCTGTCTGGAGAAATTCGTTGATCACATCGTTAGCAGCTTTTTCCAACTGCTCGGCAGTCACACCGGGCCGAGCCACCAGTTCGCAGGTTGTCCACGACCTCAAAGCCTGCGACTGGTTGTAGCATTGCGTCGATTGCGCGATCTGCTGTTCGTACACAAGCTTTTGATAGAGCCTGCTCGACTTACCTCCGCCAAGAATGTAGGCGGCGAAATCAGCCTCCGCATCGCCGGGCGTAAATGCTTGCGGAGTTAGCCATCCAAATTCCACCTTGGGCAACTGGACAGTGTCAGTGATCGTAATGCGTTGCTCTGAAGTGATGTTCGGTGTCACGACATCAACCTTCGGCACGTCGGGACCTTTGGGAATCGGGCCGAAATACTTCTCAAGCAGCACCTTGGTCTTTGCTTTATCGATGTCTCCCGCAATGGCAATCGTCGCATTGTTAGGCGCGTAGTACTGCTTGAAGAATTGCCGTACATCTTCCAGCCGTGCCGCCTCAACATCCGCATGCGATCCCATTACATTGGCATGATAGGGATGGTCTTTTGGGAACAGCGCCTGTACCAACGCCTCATCTACCAGACCGTAAGGCTGGTTCTCCACGCTCTGACGGCGTTCATTGCGCACCACGTCGCGCTGATTTGTCAGCTTCTCGCGATCCAGAGTGTCCAGCAGGAAACCCATGCGATCGCTTTCCAGCCACAGTGCCAGCTCCAGTTGGTTTGAGGGCAGCGTCTCAAAGTAATTGGTGCGGTCAAAATCGGTGGTGCCGTTGATGTCCGACGCTCCCGCTGCTTCGAGGTATTTAAAGTGCGCCTTTTCGCCGACATGCTTTGAGCCCTCGAACATCATGTGCTCAAAGAGGTGCGCAAATCCCGTGCGTCCTGCCCGCTCCTTCACCGGACCCACGTGATACCAGAGATCGACACCGACCAAAGGCAGGCGATGATCTTCGGTCAGAATGACCTGAAGGCCATTCGGCAAGGTGTAAGTTTCATACTTGATTTCGGGAACTTTCAACTTCGATGGGGTTTCAGCTACTGAAGCGGCGATTGTCGATAGAGCCATGGCGAAGATTCCTAAAAGAGCTACCCGGCGATGATGCATTTACTGTTGCGCCTCCAAAACATACTTGGGGGATGTGGCGCGATGATAACAGACCGCCGAAAGGCTGTGCCGCGCTTATGCTGCACTGCGAGCGAGCGATCAAGTAATCTGTTCGAGGAAACAAACATGCTCACACGGCTCCGCTTCTTCCTCTCGGCCTTCCTGCTTTGCAGCGTTTTTTCACTGGCGCAAACGCCACAGCCTGCGCCGGTTATTACCGTCGACAACGGACCGAACGCTCTCGTACAGGAACCAAAGCACTATGTGGTGCTCGTTTCGCTCGACGGCTTCCGCTATGACTACGCAAAAAAGTACGGCGCAACGCATCTGCTGGCCCTCGCAAAACAAGGCGCCAGCGCGCCCGATGGCATGATCCCGTCCTACCCCTCGCTGACGTTTCCGAATCACTACACGCTGGTTACCGGCCTCTATCCTGAGCACCACGGCATTGTCGCCAACAGTTTCTACGACGAGCAGCGCAAGGAACGCTATTCCTACACCGATGCGAAGACCAACAGCGACGGCACCTGGTACGGAGGCACGCCGCTCTGGGTTCTCGCCGAGCAGCAGGGCATGCGCTCGGCCTGTTTCTTTTGGCCGGGATCGGAAGCCGCAATCCAGAACGTGCGGCCGAGCTACTATCTTCATTTCGACAACAAATTTCCCGACGAGCAGCGCATCGATCAGGTGATGGCATGGCTCAAGCTGCCGGAAGACAAGCGCCCGCACCTCATTACGCTCTATTACTCGAATGTCGACCATGCCGGGCACGAGTATGGCCCCGGCAGCCTGCAGGTCGCCGAAGCCGTGAAGCATGTCGATGCTCTGATCGGAAAACTGCATGACAGCCTCGACGCCTTACACATGCCGATCGACCTGATCGTACTTAGCGATCACGGCATGGCCAAGGAAGATGGCCCGTGGATCGACCTCGACCAATACACCGACCTCTCGAATTTCACGACCGTTGGCTCGCTGCTTTATGGCAATTCAGAAGCCGATGTGGAGAAGGCATACCAGAAACTGAAGGCCGCCGACAGCAAGTTCGTCGTGTATCGACGCGCTCAGATGCCCTCTTGGCTGCACTACAACAGCAACCCTCGCGCCGGCGATCCTATCATCGTCCCCAAAGGTCCATACGCGATTCGCGCGCACGGGCCGGCAACTGGAGACCAGGACCATGCGCCCACCATGGGCGTCCACGGCTACGACCCCAGAGAGATGACGGAGATGAAGGCCATCTTCTTCGCCGCCGGTCCCGACATACATCCCGGCACCGCACTCAAGCCTTTCGAAAACGTGAATGTCTATCCCTTTATTGCAAAGATCCTCCAGCTGCAGGCGCCCCCCACCGACGGCAGCCTCAACATTCTCTCCAGCGCTCTTGCCGATGCAGCCCGGGAATAATTAGAAAGCAGAAACAATGGCACTTTACCTTGGATTTGACGCAGGCGGCACCAAGACCGACTGCGCGCTCGCCGACGAAACCAACATCCTGGCCCGCACACAAAATGGCAGCATCAAGCCGCTGCGCGTCTCCGCTGCGCAGGCCGAGGCCAACATGCGCGCCCTGCTCGAAGAGATAGCCCAGGAGAGCAGCGTCGATCTAAAGCAAGTAGCTGTCTCCTGTGTCGGAACAGCCGGCGTGCGGCTACCGCAGACGAAAGAGTGGATGCACCAGATTATTTCGCGCTACGCAGGCGGCGAAATTCTCATCTGCGGCGATGAAACAACCGCCCTCGACGCAGCCTTCCCAGGGCAGGCAGGCGTGCTGGTCATCGGCGGCACTGGTTCCAATATTCTTGGCCGCACCAGCGTGGGTGAGACCTTCAATGTCGGCGGATGGGGTCCGGCGCTCGGCGATGAAGGCTCCGGCTACTGGATCGGTCACGAGGGCTTAAAGAACGCGCTGCGCGCCTATGACTTCCAGCAACCGACCATGATCCTCGATAAAGTAATGAAATTCTGGTCGGCTGCAACACTCGGAGATGTCACGAACATCGGGAATGAAACTCCGTTACCTGACTTTTCCCTGCTTGCGCCATTAGTTGTGGAATGCGAAGAAGCAGGCGATGCTGTCGCACTCAATGTCTTGCAGCTTGGGGGCCAGATGCTGGGCGAAAACGCGGCGCATGCTGTCCACAGGCTTCGCGCGCTGGAGCCGGACGCACCCCTCCCCGGCATCGCCTATGTGGGCGGCATCCTGAAGAGCGTGAGCTTCGTGCGCGAGAGCATGGTGGAGACGATCCATCGCAGCCTGCCCATGGTTAAGGTCCTGCCGGAGGCGGTCGATCCGGTCATCGGAGCACTC
>DATGAD010000203.1:0-8349 GCA_035313725.1 Alloacidobacterium sp.
AAATCGCCCGCTACTCGCGGCACCTCATCCTGCCCGAAGTCGGACTCGAAGGCCAGCAGAAACTTAAGGCTGCAAAGGTCCTCTGCGTCGGCACCGGCGGCCTCGGGGCGCCGCTCGCGTACTATCTCGCCGCAGCCGGAATCGGCACACTCGGCCTCGTCGACTTCGACGTAGTCGACGAGAGCAACCTGCAGCGCCAGATCATCCACAGCACGAACGATGTGGGCCGCCCCAAGATCGACTCAGCCGCAGAAAAGCTGAAGGCGCTCAACCCATACGTGAACATCGTGAAGCACGAGACGATGCTCACCAGCGCCAACGCCCTTGGAATCATCAAGGACTACGACATCGTCGCCGACGGCACCGACAATTTCCCCACGCGCTACCTCGTCAACGACGCTTGCGTTCTCAGCGGCCACAAGCCCAATGCCTACGCATCGATCTTCCGCTTCGAAGGCCAGGCCAGCGTTTTTGCTACAGAAGACGGTCCCTGCTACCGCTGCCTCTATCCCGAGCCACCACCGCCGGGACTCGTCCCCTCATGCGCCGAGGGCGGCGTGCTCGGCATCCTGCCCGGCTTGCTTGGCGTCATTCAGGCAACCGAAGTCATCAAGCTCATCCTCGGCAAAGGTGACTCGCTCATCGGTCGCCTGCTGCTCGTCGATTCGCTCGGCATGAAATTCCGCGAGCTCAAGCTGCGCAAGAATCCCGACTGCCCCGTCTGCGGCACGTATCCGACAGTAAAGAGGCTCATCGACTACCAACAGTTCTGTGGCATCGTCCCGGAGGAGAAACCAGCAGCAATGCAAAACGGAATACCGCAGATCACACCAGTTGAATTAAAGCGCCGCCTCGATGCCGGAGAAGAAGTTTTCGTCCTCGACGTACGCGAGCCGCACGAATACCAGATCGTCAACATCGGCGCGCCGCTCATCCCGCTCGGCGACCTGCCCAACCGCCTCAACGAACTCGACCCGAACCGCGAAATCGTCGTCCACTGCAAGAGCGGCGGACGCAGCCAGCGCGCCGCCGAGTTCCTGCAGAAGAGCGGCTTCAAAAACGTCGTCAACCTTGCCGGAGGCATCACCGCCTGGGCAACCGACGTCGATCCAAAGCTGCCCAAATACTAGCCGTGAAATTACTATAAGTCGTCATTCTGACGACCGAAGGGAGGAAGAACCTCAGCGATATGCGCTTGAAGGTATCGCTGAGATTCTTCGCTACGCTCAGAATGACGGCATAGCTTGTAGATTTGCCAATCGCAAACCAGCGGGCGCGCTTTCGAGCGCGCCGTTCTGCATGCGCAGACTTTTGCCCGACCTGCATCCCGATGCGTATACTCCCGTCGTGCCGGACGGAGCATTTATTTTCATAACGAACCTCCGTCCGGCAGAACGTCCTGGATCGGGAGCCACGGTTCTTTATGGACCTCGTATTGATACGTATTCTTTTTGTCCTCGTTCTTGCTGCCGTCTGCTATTTCTTCCGCATTCTCGATTTTCCCGCCTGGCTCTCGGCCATCACCGGAGCGGGCGCCGCAGCGATAGTTATCGTATTCGAGATGCGCGTCCGCGCCCTCAGCCTCCGGCGCCTCATCGGCGCCGTCCTCGGCAGCATCCTTGGCATCTTCGGAGCGTTCCTCGTCAGCCTGGTATTGGCCAGCAGCCTGCCTGCAAGCAATACGCGCAGCCTGCTGCAGATCTTCGTCCTGCTGCTCATGTCGTACGTCGGGCTTGTCGTAGGCACCAGCAAGGGCGAGATGCTCAACCTCTCGGCGCTCGGCGACCTCTTCAGCGCCGAGCGCCAGACCAAGCGCAACGTCAAGCTGCTCGACACCAGCGCCATCATCGACGGCCGCATTGCCGACATGTCCGACACGGGCTTCCTCGACGGCACGCTCGTCATTCCTGAATTTGTGCTTCGCGAGTTGCAAATGGTCGCCGACTCATCCGATGGTTCGAAACGTCAGCGCGGACGCCGCGGTCTCGATGTTCTGCAGCGCATGCAGGCGAATTCGCTGCTCAACGTGCAGATCGTCGAAGACGACTTCCCGCACATCCGCGAAGTCGACCTCAAACTCATCGAACTCGCCAAGGAACTCGACGCGAAGATCGTCACCAACGATTTCAACCTGAACAAAGTCGCCCATCTCCATCACGTCTCGGTCCTCAACATCAACGACCTCGCCAACGCGCTCAAGCCCGTCGTGCTGCCCGGCGAAAAGATGAACATCGCCATCCTGAAAGAAGGCAAGGAATACAACCAGGGTGTTGGCTATCTCGACGATGGCACCATGGTCGTCGTCGATCATGCGCGCCGCATGATCGGGCGCTCGGTTGAAATCAGCGTGACCTCCGTCCTGCAGACGGCCTCGGGGAAAATGATCTTCGGCAAAATGGAAGAGCAGCCGCAGCGGACGGACACAGTCCGTGTCACCGCAGAAATCCGCGAAGTCTCCGGCTAGGCCCTCCACGCATTGTCATCCTGAGCGAAGCGCGCAGCGCGCAGTCGAAGGATCTGCTTTTCAGAACTCCCTGTCAGCACATGACCGACGGCGCACTCGTTCTCTTCCTGTCAATATTGCTCACAATTTGAAACGAGAAATTACGGAAGTCTTACAAGACATATCCCCTATTAGAACTATCGTTTAAGTAGAAAGTCCGAGACCCAATATGCCCGTGCTGACAGAAGAACCATCCGCAACCCATACTGCCACCGCTGCTACGCCCCGCGTAACATCGGACGCAGACTTGTTCCTGCAAGAGCCCTCCGGAAAGTTCAACTGGGTCTTCGGCATCTGGATCGCCATCTTCCACATTGGGGCCATTGCGGCCTTCTTCTTTTTCAGCTGGTCGGCGCTGATCGTCACTGCCGTGCTGTGGCTGCTGGGGCAAAATGTCGGCATTGCCATGAGCTACCACCGCCAGTTGACGCATCGCGGCTTCACAACGCCCAAGTGGGTGGAGTATTTCATGGCCATCTGCGGCACACTTTCGCTGCAAGGCGGCCCACTCTACTGGGTGGCCGTGCATCGCCTCCACCATCAACACACTGACAAGCCCGGCGACCCGCACTCTCCGCACGATGGTGGCTGGTGGTCGCACGTCGGCTGGATTCTTTACGGCTCTGTTCACAACACCGATCAGGAACTGCTCACGCGCTATGCCCCGGATTTGGCAAAACAACGTTTCTACCTCTTACTGAGCAAATACCATTGGGTTCCAATCACCGTTGTCGGAATCGTGCTCGCCATCTTCGGCGGGGTGTCCTGGGTGCTCTGGGGAGTCTTCTTCCGCGTCGCTCTCGGCCTGCACGTTACGTGGCTGGTCAATTCTGCCACGCACATGTGGGGCTCCAAGCGCTTCGCCACGCGCGACGACTCCCGCAACCTCTGGTGGGTCGCTCTGCTCTCAGGCGGAGAAGGCTGGCACAACAACCACCACGCGCATCCCGTCTCAGCCAGCCACGGCATGGCCTGGTATGAATTCGACTTCAACTACTGGTGCATCCGCGTGCTCGGAGCAATGGGGCTGGCGAAGAAGATCAAGGTGCAAGGCCCCGAAGGCGGCACGGCGCGCATCTTGCACGGCTAAAAGCTTATTTAAAAACGCTTGTCATCCTGACCTTGAGCATAGCGAAAGGGAAGGATCTGCTTCTCCTCAAACCGGCCAAGTATCTTGTGCCGGTTTGACTGCGATAGCCTGCTAACGTGACGCAGCAATTCGACGCCATCATCCTCGGCGCGGGCGCAGCCGGACTCATGTGCGCCATAGAAGCAGGCAAACGGGGGCGCCGCGTTGCCGTCCTCGAACTCGCTGACCGCCCGGGGAAAAAAATCCTCATCTCCGGCGGAGGCCGCTGCAACTTCACCAACATCCACTGCCGCCCGGAGAACTTCCTCTCCGCGAACCCGCACTTCGCCAAGTCAGCGCTTGCGCGCTACACGCCGCGGGACTTCCTCGCCCTCGTCAAAAAGCACGGCATCGCCTATCACGAAAAGACCCTCGGCCAACTCTTCTGCGACCAGTCCTCACGCCAGATTCTCGACATGCTCCTCGCCGAATGCGCCGACGCCGGAGTCGAAATCCACCTCGGCACACGCACCGAACAGATCGAAAACGCCACCCTTTTCACCCTGCACACGAGCAAGGGCAAATTCCAAACTTCGGCATTAGTCATAGCAACAGGTGGCCTCTCCATCCCAAAGATGGGCGCAACCAGCTTCGGCTACGAGATAGCCCGTCAGTTCCAAGTCAAAATGATTCCTACACGACCAGCACTGGTCCCGCTCACGCTATCACCGCAAGATTGCGCAAATCTATGCGACCTCTCCGGCCTCTCGACCGAAGTCAGCGCGTCCATCGGCCGCCAGCACTTCCGCGAAAAAATGCTCATCACGCATCGCGGCCTCAGCGGCCCGGCCATCCTGCAAATCTCCTCCTACTGGACGCCGCCACAAGCCATCCAACTCGACCTCGCTCCCGAAAAGTCTCTCTTCACCTCGATGCTCGCCACCCCCTCAAGCCGCGACGCCGCAAAAGCCGCATCCCTACTCCGCGAAGAACTCCCGCATCGCCTCGCCGACCGCCTCATCGCGCTCGCGCAGCCGTCCTCATGGACAAACCACGCCATCCGGGAACTCGAAGCGAAATTCCATCGCTGGCCCATCATCCCCTCGGGCACAGAAGGCTACGACAAGGCCGAGGTCACCGCGGGCGGCGTCGACACCAACGAGCTTTCCTCCGTCACCATGGAGTCGAAGCGCGTCCCCGGCCTCTTTTTCATCGGCGAAGTGGTCGATGTCTCCGGCCATCTGGGCGGCTTCAATTTTCAGTGGGCATGGGCATCCGGAGCGGCCGCAGGACGAGCCTTGTAGCACTTCCGGCATATATCGTGAAACCAGAATTGCCTTTATCCTAGAGCCTGCACAAACAACTCCATGAAGCTGCTCGCCTACCTCACAGAATTGTTCATCGACACCTTCGGCATCACGCGCCCAAAACCCGAGCAGCAGCGCACTGCCAATCTTTTGATTGGCGGCTTTCTGCTGGCATTCGGAATCGTAGTCCTCACCGTCATGGGATTTCTCGTTTATCAGATATCAACCGGCAGTCATTCCGGATAACTTGGTTGATATGTCTTGAATTGCTACACTTATTGATCTCACACATCCAGGCCCCTCTCACGCTGCATGAGTCGTATAAACTTGGGTCAATCTGTAATAAGTCAAAAAGACATCTTATCTTTGAGGCGCTGTGCCAATTTTCCTGCAGGATATTCGCTTCGCCCTCCGGCAGTTATGGAAACACCCGGGCTTTGCCGTCACGGCCATCCTCTCACTGGCGCTGGGAATAGCAGCCACCGTATCCGTCTTCAGCGTCGTCTACAGCGTCCTGATCAATCCCTCGCCATACGCACACGCCGACCGCATCGCGCAGTTTTTTGGACGTGGCAAAGATGCCTTTGAAGACCCCGCTTATGTCGCCCAAAACTATCTCGAGGATCTCCGTAAGACGCACGCCATCGAAGAACTCGTCGAGATGGATGAAGCCTATCTTGCCGACACAACCTTTGATATCCCGCAGGATGTCGACGTAGTCTATCTCTCCGGCAACGCCTTTCCTTTTTTCGGCGTTCCGGCCTATCTCGGGCGTACCTTTCTTCCCTCGGACGCTCCGCCGGGTGAGACGCCACAGCCGGTCGTCGTGTTGGCTTATCAGTATTGGCAGCGTCGTTTTAACGGAAACCGAGCCGTGGTCGGCCAGCCCCTGCGCCTCAACAATCGTAACTACACCATCCTCGGTGTCATGCCTCCCCGCTTTACATGGTGGGACGCCGATGTGTATGTGCCGCTGGATACTTCCGCCAGCACCAGTTCTTCCGCCTACCTGACGGTGATGCGGCTCAGGCCGGGCGTCACGCAAGCCGAAGCCACAAGAGAGGCCTGGCCGATCTTCCAGCAGATGATTCGCGCGCACCCGAATCTCTGGATCGAGGGCCTCGAGCTTGAAGTGCAGGGCATCAATGAGCGCTTCCACCATTCGCTGGGCAGCACCCTCTATCTCATGTTTGCGGGGGTGCTGCTTCTCCTTGTCATCGGCTGCGTCAACGTGTCCATCCTGCTTCTGGCGCGCGGCGCAGGCCGTCAGCATGAATTCGCGGTACGGGCAGCCGTTGGCGCAAGCAGACCGCGCATTATCCGGCAACTCCTCACCGAATCGCTCATTCTCGGCCTCACCGGCGCTGTTCTCGGCGTGATCGCAACCTATCGCAGCACGTCCTTTGTAGTCAGCCTGCTCCCCTTTCAGCTCTTCACCCGCGGTCTCCAAATACCGGTGCATACCCCTGTGCTGCTCTTCAGTGCCTCGCTTGCTGTCTTGACGAGTATTCTCTTCGGCCTCTTTCCCGCGCTGCAGCTGGCAAATCCGGAAATCCGCGAAGTGATGCAGGCAAATACGCAAAAAGCGGCGGGCAACATTGCCAGCAGGCGATTTCATGCGGTCCTGATTGCCGGGCAGATTGCCATCGCCATGGTGCTGCTCACCGCCTCCGCCTCTGCGATTCAAAGCTTCCGGCAAGTGCTCCACTCCAGCCTCGGTTTTGACCCGCATCACGTGGCGGACTTCAGCATCCCGGTCCACCGGAACAGCTACACCTCGTGGGCGGCGCGGGCTAACTACTTTCAGCAGCTCCGCGACAGGGTTGCGGAAACACCCGGAGTGACCGGCGCCTCACTGGCGCTGGTTGCGCCGCCGTATAGCCCCTGGGACCTCCCCATTGAGATACTCGGTCAGACTTCCCTGGGCCTGCGGATTGCGAATATCAATTTCGTGGATCCGCAATTCTTTTCCATCCTGCGCATCCCCTTGCTGCAAGGACGCCTCTGGGACCCGGCCGAGACGCAGCGCGGCGCGCGCCTTGCCGTCATAAATAACGAATTTGCCCGGCGCTATTTTCCGAAGGGCGATGCGCTGGGCCACTCCGTACGGATACCCCGTCTGCGGAACCATCCACCTGCGGAATTTGCCGTGGATGACAGCAACGGCTGGCTTCCCATCATCGGTATTGTCGACGATGTCCGCAACGACGATATCGACAAGCCTGTAAAGCCCGGAATCTATGTGCCCTATTCGCTTTACATGATTGGCTGGGTGCAGATTCTTGCGCGAACGCAAGGTGATCCGATCGCGCTCGAATCCGCCATTCGCCGCCAGATCGCCAGCATTAACCCCGAACAGCAGGTTTCTTATCCCGTCCAGTCCATCGACGAGCGCATCAAGCAGATGCCGGTCTGGGCGCGGGAACATCTCATCGCCGTCCTCTCCGGTGTCTTCTCGGCGCTTGCGCTGGTTCTGGCCACCGTGGGACTCTACAGCGTCGTCTCCTATTCCGTGGCCCAGCGCATTCACGAATTCGGCATCCGCATGGCTGTCGGCGCGCAACGCCGGCATATCCTGCAAAGTGTCCTCGCCAAAGCCGGAATCAGCGTGGGCGCGGGGCTGGCCGTCGGGCTTGCCCTGAGTTTCGGCCTCAGCGGCCTGCTCTCACGATGGATCGGCAGCAGTATCAGCGACCCATTGCTGATCCTCGCGGTTTGCCTGCTATTGCTCGTGGTCGCGCTGCTCGCCTGCATCGTGCCTGCCTTCCGCGCCTCCATCATCCAACCGATGAAAGCCCTCCGCACCGAATAGGGACCATCGCCGCTGTCCACAGGCGAACAGTCGCATCCATCAGCGGACACATTTCTTCCTAACCGCCGCCGTTTCAAGCCGTCAAATCATGCAGTTACCACCGGCAACACATGGCTACGAAATTGCTCGTAGATCACCGGCCCAGTCTGTTCAAGGAGATGCTGTGCAAACCCTGCTGCAGGACATCCGCTACGCCTTCCGGCAGTTGCGCCAACATCCCGGCTTCGCCCTGACCGCCATTCTCTCGCTCGCCCTCGGCATCGGCGCCACGGTCTCCGTCTTCAGCGTGATTTATGGCGTGCTGTTGCATCCCTTCCCCTACGCGAACGTCGACCGGCTGGCCAACCTGAGCATCCGGGACCCGCGCCAGGGAAACCTCTACGACATCGAGCTTTCGGGGGAGCAGTTGCGTGAACTGAAAAAGGTGCACGCTTTCGAAAGCCTCGCCACCTGGCGGTCGAGATTCCTCGTCGTCACCGGCGGAAACATCCCCGAAAACCTCAATGCCTTCTATGGGATCGGTGAGACCTTCCCCACGCTCGGCGTTCCACCTCTTCTCGGCCGCAATCTCGGCCCTTCCGATTCGCCAGACGGACAGGAACCGCAGCCGGTCGTGATGCTCCATTACCGTTTCTGGCAGCACCACTTTAATGGCGAC
>DATGAD010000204.1:0-6483 GCA_035313725.1 Alloacidobacterium sp.
TCCTCCATGAACGCATGCGCTACGCCTTCGAACACGAATGCGATATAGCCATGATGGTCGCCTTCCCCGGAAGCGATTCGCAGCGCAACGCCGAGCGCAAAGGCTTCCGCATCGCTTACACCCGCACCAAATGGAAGTTGCATAACGCCTGATTGAGGTCGGTCCTGGTCGTTCCCATTCTGCGTAGCAGGACCTGGTAGAAGAGCGGGGCTTCAGCCCCGCGTCACAGTCCGTGATCAACGGGCTTTAGCCCTGGGTTCGGACTTTATCTAAAGCCCGTAAACGGTCTTCAATATCTCCGCCGGACGCTTCAGGATGCTTCCATTGGGAGCCATCCACGACCGCCTGTCGTAGTAGTAATACCAGGGCACTCCAGGAAAGTATGCCCGCAGCATCGGGCCGCACATCTTCGGGCATGGGATGCGTTCCGAGAATATCTGTAGCACGCGAAACTGAGGCCGCATACGAAACCACTCGCCGGCTTTCCCTTCGGAATGAATCCCCACCTCGGCATCCGGAGTGTCGGCAGGTCCGAACTGTCGAATCAATTCCTGGATCGTGGTATTCGGGTTCACCTGAATATTCTTCACGCCGGTTTTATCCTGATAGAGCCACGCCGTGACATTGATCGCGCCCAGAAGCCGCGGAGTCGTGAGCGGCGGAGCCTGACTTAAGCGGAACTTCAATGCCGCCTGCGGCAGACCAGGATCGCACGGCGCTGCATGACTCGGATAGGACAAAGGTGTTTTGGGCACAGCGTTCTCCAGGCTGCGCAAATTTTACCATTGCAACCACAGAGCACGAGGACGCGCGGTTGCGAGACGGCGGAGTCAAAAAATCGCGGTCACTTCTTCCGAACAGCGGTCCATCGCCCATCCGCTCGACCTTCCACCTTCATACGTCCCTTTGCCGAATCCCCATCGATCCACCCCGCAAGCGTTGCGGTCACAGTTCCAGCCTGCTCGGGCCACGTTCCACCGAATGAAAGCTCAACGTAACCGTCGCGCCACGCACCGCTGACCGATTGATCCGGACCGAATGCCCCCGACCATATTCCGGCAACGGTACTGTCCTGCCGCACCAGCTTCAAGGTGCCGGTATAAGTCCCCGCATCGCTCGCGAACTTTACATCCCATGTGCCAGCCGCTTCTCCGCCGTTTTGAATTGGCTCCGGTTTCGCATTGGTAATTTTCAGATTGGAAAAGTACGATTCCTCGCGCGCATAACTCCACAACGCAATCGATCCCTGCAACTCCTCGCCTTTCATGCCGTCCACAACCAGGCTTGGATTCGCCGACCCATTGAGAAATAACTCAGCGTGCCGTCCGCGCACTTCAATCTTCACGTGCGTCCACTCTCCCGGCTGCAAATCGGTATACGACTCGTAAATAAAAGGCCACTGCCTCCGCAGCTTCTCCCATCCGAAGCCCGGCTCAGCAACATATTGGACAGAATGGTTGCGCATCGCCTGGTCTTCCGCACCGGAGTTACCCGGCCGAAGATAAAACATCTCGTAGTGTGAGCCATCAGGACGCGCGCGGAACGCAATCCCCGTAAATCCGGGCATCCGTACGCCCGGCGGCGTAAGGACCTTCGTTGCCATGTCTACCTCGATCGTGCCATCGTGAAACTGCGTCCCGTTCACGAACGCAAATCCATCCTCGCCCTGCGTGATCAAGCGGACAGCTTTGCGGCCCTTATATTCCACTGCCTCCGCCTTCAGTCCGGCTTCTGTCAGATCCTTGGCGTCAGTAAACGCAAAGCTCTGCGACGCAGGGACGGCAGGCTCCTGCGCGCCGGCAATATGCATCGCAGCCAAGAGAAGCAGCGCAATTCCGGACGAAAAGAACATCTTGATCGATCGAGACATGAGCCAAACAGTAGAAGGCAACGCGATAGACGGCAAGCATCCTGTGACGAACCAACGAAATCTTGATATGAGCTGATTCGTTTGTAGCGCAGAATTGTGCTCGTACGAGTTTCGAGATTGCTCATAATGTCAGGTAAGGGACCATACGAGCCGAGTGCCGTTAAATCCGCAAGAAGGGAAGCATTGAACATACAAATCTCATGGCGTCTGTGGCTCCGAATAGCTCTGGTACTCATTGCGATCCTGCTCATCTGGACGCGTCTCGTCTCGCACCGCCACGCGGCTTTATCCCCACCCAGACCAATCGCGGATCTCGCAGCAACCAGCCCCCTCAACCAGCCAGGCAGCGAACCCGCACCCGCCGAGGCCTACGAAATCTACTCCGCGCTCTATCAGGCTCCGGCGCATGAGCCGCTGGCATTCGCGGAGAACTCAGTAACCGACATCCCGCAGGTAGACGGCAGCTGTCTGAAACCGTCCACGCCGCGGGAGCACGAGATGACCGACGCCTTCGTCGCAGCCAATCGGCACAGCCATCGCTGGGAGCAAAAATTCTCAATCCCGCAGGGATACCAGATGCTTCCACCGGGCGAACTCACCCGGGTACAGTCCTGTCTCTCAACCCACGGACGCGACACCGCAGCCTGCGCCAGCTACCAAGAAATCAAGCATGTCCGCTATCTCGGAATCCCAGGCTTCGACCGTAGGCACACGCAGGCGCTGGTATCGGTCATCAAAAGCTGCGGCGGCCTGTGCGGGAGCGGAGGAATCTTCGCAGTCGAGAAAACAGGCAACACATGGAAGCGCTCAGCAGCGAGCGATTTCACCCGCGACTGCAGCTGGATGTACTAGGAGGTTGCTGAAAAAGGAGTTGTTTTGAAGGGGCACGGCTTCAGCCGTGCCGTAAGTGCCGCAGAATGAGCGCGGCTTTAGCCGCCGAGGGACGGTTTTTATCCACGCGATGGCACTTTTTCAGCATCCTCCTGGGGCCGCATCCCTGGTGCCGATTCCGTAGAAGTGTTCATGCTGCAGTCATGTTTCGGACCGAGATATTTTGGAACTGATGCGACCACGAACGTAGATTCATACCGAGTGGATAGGCCGTGAAAACCGGCCCATCAAAGTATGTAACAACACCGAAACTTTGCAACGTGATCCCCACGCTGATGGGAACTCCCCACAAGTCCGCGAGCTTCGCCAGCATCCTTCGAGTTTCCGGCCTGCTGCCGAGCGAACAGCCATGATGTTCGGCGAAACCAAACGGCGCGAACCGGTCTGAGAGTGTGCCCAGCAGGCCCGCTACCTCGGTGAAATGCTTTGAGTCGATGAAGCTGTAGTATTCCTTTGCAACCTTGGCATATTCCGCGGGGTTCTTCTCATTCAGTTCCACAACATTGCCGACGGAAACCGTCAGCCATCGCCCGAGGTTACCGTGACCATCGAGCCTCAGTGCAGCAATGGAGCTGCTTCCGGCTCGCCGCCCTACTTCACTAATCAATTGGCCGAGGCCATTACACATCCCGGCCAGTTGAATTGGTTTGTCCCCGCTGGCTTTGAGCGCCTTGACGTCGACTTGCGCCTCTGGGTCGTCCGTGTCTACCGAACTGATTACAACCAGACCAGTTCCTCGCAGCAGTTCACTCCAGGTGTCCGGCGTTGCATGGCCGCTTGGGAATTTTCCGCGAGATCGTTGAAACGCCTTCAACGCCGCGAGCGTTTTTGGGCCCAGCGCCCCGTCTATCCGGATGTCGTGTTCATCCTTCAGCAAAATTTGCAGTAGAGTGACCCGCGGGCTGCGTTCCGAGTGGCGCAAGGTAAACATAACGATTTCCTTCCACAACAATCAGCGGCACGAGAGGCCCATAAGTCCGGCCGGGGTGATGTCGTTAACTGTTAGTGGTTCAAGGCGAAGGAACATTACAAACTTTGTGGTTTTACTCCGCCCGCAGCGCCTCCACCGGATCAACCGCTGCCGTCCTTCTTGAAGGCAGATAGCTCGCCAGCGCCGCAGCCAGCGCCAGCCCAAGACACACCGCCCCGTAGGTCACCGGATCCATCGGCGTTACATGAAACAGCAGGGAAGCCAGCAGCCGCGTCACCCCAATCGCCACCACGAGTCCGCAAGCCACGCCAACACCCGCCAGAACCAGCCCCTGCCGCACAAACATTCCCGTAATGTTGTTCCGCTGCGCCCCCAGCGCAATGCGAATCCCGATCTCGCGCGTCCGCTGCGTCACCGAATACGCGATCACGCCATACAGGCCCACCGTGCCCAGCAGCAGTGCCATGCCGCCCGCAATCGCTAGCATCACCAGCGTGAACGAAGTCCGCGCCATCGACTTCGTATAGAAATAGCCAAGCGTGCGAACGTCCGCCAGCGGCAGGTTCGCGTCCACCGACCACACCGCCTGCCGTACTTCTTTCATCAGACTCTCAGACCCGGCCCTCGGACTGCGAATGGCAAACACAAGTGTGCGGCTTACGTGAAACATATCGCCCTCGAAGTGGTTCAGATAAATCGGCCAATACGCAATCGTCGTCGCGTCCTTATTCATGCCGTCGTCGTGCACATCGCCAACCACGCCGACAATCTCGCGCCAGTCATCTTTCGTACCCACCCGAATCTGCTTGCCCAGCGCATTCGTCGGATCGTGCCAGTATTCCCGCGCAAAATTCTCCGAAACAATCCCAACCGGACGCCTGTCGTAGATATCCGTCCAGGTAAAATCGCGCCCCGCCACCAGCGGAGTCCCCAACGTGTGAAATAGCCCCGGCGCAACAAACTTGAATCGCCGCAGTGGAGGCATCTCGCCTTCCGCATAATTGTGGTCCTGCGCAAATACCGGATCAGTCCACTGCCCGCCATCCATCGGGACAGAATTCGCGAGTCCCACAGACGACACACCCTGAATGGCCGCGATCCTGCGCATGATTTCTTCATGCATGCGCACGACTTTCTCCTCGTCCTTGACCTCCGCCTCAGGAATCGTCAGCCGCAGCGTCTGCACCTGATCAGGATCGGCAAAGCCCGGATTCACATGCATCAAAGCGCGGAATGTCCGCACCATCAACCCCGAGCAGATCAGCAGCACAAACGCCAGCGCTACCTGAACCACAACCAGAGTGTTCCGCGTGCGATGCCGTTCTTTTCCCTGGCTCAGTCCGCGTCCGCCTTCGCGCAGCCCCGCGCCCAGCCGCGCACCCGCATAGCGCATCACCGGAATCAACCCCGACAACAACGCAGCCAGCAACGACGCAACCAGCGTAAAGACGAGCACCGGAGCATTGATGCCGATCTCATCCACTCTCGGCAGGCCGGCCGGAGCAAGCGCTACCAGCACGCGCAGCGCGCCATAAGCAAGCGCAAGCCCCAGGGCGCCGCCAAGCAACCCAATGACCGCACTCTCCAGCAACAGTTCGCCGCCAATGCGCCCACGGCTCGCTCCAAGCGCCGAGCGAATCGCAAATTCCTGCTGCCGTCCTTCCGCCCGAACCAGCAGCAGATTCGCGGCATTGGCGCACGCAATCAGCAGCACCATGCCGATGCTCCCCATCAGAATCCACAGCAGCTTGCCCACATCACCAACGACATCTTGCTTCAGCGGCCGCACATTCGGCCCCAGCCGCGCCTTCTTGAACAGGTTCACGCTGAAGCCCGGAGGCGAGGGAAAACTCTCCCACACCGTAGGAATCATCCGCGCTATATCGCTGTTGGCCTCGGTAAGCTTCACCCCCGGTTTGAGCCTGGCAATGCCCTCATAGCTGAACTGGCCCAGAGTCGTCTTATTACGATCGAACTGAATGGGCAGAATCAGCGCAGGCGTTTCCCAGTCAAGGAACTGAAACTCCTTCGGCATAACGCCAATAATCTGTCGCGGCTTCCCATCCACAGTAAGCGAGCGCCCCACAATCGATCGATCCCCGCCAAACTTCCTCTGCCAGTAGCCGTAAGTCAAAAGCACAGTATCCGGACTGCCCGGCGTAGCGTCAGCGCGATTGAACCCACGCCCCAGCATCGGCGCAACCTCCAGCACTGGAAGAACGCCATCCGTCACATCCAGCCCATTCACATGCTCAGGCTCGGCAACTCCCGTAATGTTCACCGAATCGCCCTGATAGACCCCGATATCCTCAAACACGCGATTCTGCTCGCGATAAATAAAGTAGTTCGACGGAGCCATATTCACGTCGCCGAGCCCCAGTCCCGGAGCCGAGTGCCACACACCCACCAGCTCATCCGGATGCGGATAAGGCAGAGGCTTCAGCAGCACACCCTGCAGCACGCTGAAGACGGCGGTGTTGGCGCCCACGCCCACCGCCAGCGTGATCAACGTAATGCACGTAAACATGCGCGCACGCCACAGCCTGCGCAAAACCTGCCTCAGCTGACTTTTGAAAGATTCCACTGCAATGCCTCCGATAATTCGGGTAGCCGATCAGACGGCGTGGATGCTCTGCAGCCTGAGTACGTAACTCATCGACCTTGAGTTCCGTCGCATTCGGAATGACCGCGTATGGAGTGATGCCGCGTCTAGAGGGCCATTGGCATTGGCGCACCTTGCAATGTTACGAACCTCTGAGGCTCACAACAGGCTTGCCCCAACCGTGCAAGA
>DATGAD010000205.1:0-22822 GCA_035313725.1 Alloacidobacterium sp.
CTCTTACTTCACCAAGTACCGTCGCCCCCTGAGAGGCGTATTCCGCGATAAAGACAGTGACGTGTGGATCGATGATCAGGTGTCGGGACCGCAGTTCTTCTTCGATCCTGCGAGCCGCGTCGGTCGTACTCAGGCCGGCCAGCCTCATCATTCCGAGCACTGGCAGATTCACATCGCCGTCCTGACTGACACGCGCAGAAGTTGTCAGTTCAGGAGTATCGAAGACAACGATATTCAAAAGATCGCCGCCGCCGATCGCAATGTTCGGCGCGGGCGGGCGTTGCTGATCCACGGGCGCCGCCACAGAAGGCGTCTCTTGAGAAAACCCAAAGTGGGTAGCACATAAGAGAACGGTGAAGGAGACGGTTCGTACAAGAATAGATCGGTGTCCCATCTTACTTTTCCGCATCCGTCACTCCGTAGCCGGCTCCGTAACCCTTGTTGTAGTCGTAGTCATAGCGTTTCGAATAGGTGTAGTAATTCTCCAGCCGCAGATCGACGTCGTTTACAACGGTTCCCAGAAGGCGAGCATTCGCGCGAAGCAACTGGTCGCGCACGCGAGATAAAGCCTTTTTGCGCGTGATACCGGAGCGCACGAGAATGAAAACCGCGTCCATGTGAGGGGCCAGACTTAAAGTGTCCGACACAGCGAGCACGGGCGATGTATCGAGAATCACGTGATCATATTCGAGACGCCACTGCAGTAGCAGATCCTCCATGCTTCTCGATGCCAGCATCTCTCCCGGGTTTGGAGCGATCGGACCGCGCGTAACGACTGTCAGGTTCGGGAGATCCGGTATCGGCTGCTCGTACACCTCGTTGCCAGACTCGCGCGAGAGGAGGGTGGATAAACCAGCCCTGTTGGAGGTTTTGAATTTGAGATGTTGCGTACCCTTGCGCAGGTCGGAATCAACCAGCAGCACACGCGCGGAGCGCCGCGCGAACGAGATGGCGAGATTCGCCGCGCATGTGGACTTTCCTTCCGCAGCAAAGCTGCTGGTCAGCAAAATCAGCCGCGGCTCCCGGTCTACGGCCGACAGTAGCAGAGAGGAGCGAAGAGTTCGAAAGGATTCGGCAATAATCGATTGCGGTTCGGTGTAAGAGATTAAGTCGGCGGATACCTTTGAGCCGCGCTCCTTATCAAGCGCCATCTGTTCCGCGGAGCCTCCACCGATCTTCTTCAGCACGTCGAAGTGTGGAATCACTGCGAGCGCAGGCAGGCCGGAAATAGCTTCAGCATCGTCAGAAGTACGGATGGTGTCGTCAAGCGACTCGAGGAACAGCGCTGAGATGATCCCGAGCAGCAGACCACCGAGAAGACCAAACGCGAGATCTCGCTTTTTTCTGGGTGAGACAGGCCGCGCCGGTTCGCTGGCTCTGTCAACCACGTCGATATTGTTCGAGTTCATCAGACCGGCGGTGATGCCGGCTTCCTTCAATTTCGTCTGCAATGCATCGTAGAGGTCAGAGGCTGAATCGGCTCCGTGCTTCAGGATCTCGAATTCTGCGACAGATTCATTGGCGCGATACGCTTCCTGTTTGATTTGTTCCAACCGGTCGCGCAGCAGGTTCTCGGTCTTGACCGACGCGTTATATTCTTCCTCAAATCGGTTCGTAAGGTTATTGATCTCAGAGTCGATGCTTGCCTGAACAGATGCCAGTTGCTTTTCGGCTTCCTTTACCTTCGGCCAGTCTGAGCCATATTTTGATTTCAGCTGCGCGTCCTGCACCATCAATTCGCTTTGCTGCTGGCGAAGAGCGGTAAGCGTTGTTCCCGGCGCAACGGAAACAAGCAACTCGGGATTTCTGGTCTGCGCCATGCGGAAGCGAGCTTCCTTGACGATGCGGTCAGCCTGAGCCTCTGCCAGTTGCTGGTTCACCGTTTGCAGATTATCGGTGACAAGTGTCTGGCCTTCTGGACTCAACCCAATGAGGTTATTCTCTCTCTGATACTTCGCGGCTTGCTGTTGCGAGTCTTCTACCTGCTTCTTGAGCGTGCTCAACTGCCCCGAGAGCCAATTTGAAACGCGGTTGGTACCTTCAAATCGGGCGCGCAGGTCACGCTCCATGTAAGCGTCCACAATCGCATTTGTAATCGCCGTTGCTACTTTAGGGTCGGGGTTTCGGTACCGTATGTCGACCAGATTAGTGCCCGGGATGAGCATGATTTTCAAGTAGCCGGAGAATGTGCCCAGCAAACCAGAACGCTGCCCCGGCGTCAGATGTCCGTTGTAGGGCGAGGTCTTGAAGATATCCGAGAAGGGCTTCTTATGGTACAGGTCGAGGGTATTGATCACGTCAAGCGCAACGGTATTGCTGCGCATGATGGCGACTTCTGTCTGCAATCGCTCGGAAGAAGCGTCTTCACCCGCGAGGTTCTGCTCGACCAAGTCGCTGATACCAATGTTTGTTGAACGGCCCAGGTCAATATCCATCTGCGCCGAGGCTTCATATTGCGGAACCGACAGGAAGGCGAAGTAGCTGGCTACGAGGACCCCCAGAAGCAGACAAACGAGAATGACCCACTTCCGCTTGATGATGATTTTGCGGACATCGCCGGGTGTCAGAACGGAATGCTCCAGAACACCGCTTGCTGCCGGTGCTAAAGGTAATTCCTGGCGGTGCGGCGTAATCGCTTGTCCTTGCATTCCTGGTCTAAACTCCTTGCTTTTTTTGAGACTGCGGTCTTGTCTGTCGTTCTAGCGGTCAATAGCGAAAGGGAACGTCTTCAAAATATCTGCCGAGTTCGGGCAGGTGTCGAGTCTTGATTGCCAGCGATGAGATGTTGGATGCATTTTCGGCTCTTCGACTCGTATGAATTATTCAACACGAAAGGCGATAAAGAGTCTTTTCCAGAATAATTTTCAGTCACTCCGACTCTAGACCGATCGTTCTTCATACGCTTGCATAGACCCGGCCTGATTGCTCCTGACTGCCAAGTGCGCTGGTATGAATTCTGTTTGCCTTGAAGGCTCTAATTGCGCATCCACTCCTGCTGCGGGATGAGTGTTCGGCGTGAATAAAAAGGATCCAGCGGTTCGCAGAACCAGGAATCTGCCGCGTTCGACGGGCCTGATTGGCAATAAGTTACGCCATCGCGAGCCCAAACAGTCATATATTTACAAGATAGCGAACGCGGAGAGGGTGGTCAATCAAAAGCGTCAACCTGGGGATTAGCTGATTGATTCCACTCAGAAAAAAGAGCCGGAGGCTATCAACCTCCGGCTCAGATTACTTGATGATTTGCTGCTGGTTCAATTGCTGTGCTGATAGTCCACGCGAACTGCGAGGATCTCATACGGATGAATTGGAAGCGTCACATGGCCGCTTTCTAGCGTCAGAGGTGAGCCCTGCGGCTGCTCCAGCAGGTTCGTTTCCGTGGCTGCCGTTGCTCCGGGCGGCAATGCGATTTCCACATTCGCCTGCTTCCCTGCCCACTCGTACATGTGCAGAATCAGCGAGTTGCTGTCTTCGGCCTTCTTCATGGCGGTGAGCACCACATTCTCTGGTTTCACGGTCAGGAAGGAGTATTCCAGCGGCAAGGTTCCTGTGTGCGGCGCAAGCTGAACCGCCTTCAGCCCGTAGTTGTATTCGTAACCGTGACGGACTGTTAAAGCCTGCTTCCAGTCCCCGGCGTGTGGATAGAGCGCAAAGGTAAAGTGCTGATGGCCGCGATCCGCTACCGGGTCGGGCCAGGTTGGCGAGCGCAGCAACGAGAGACGCAGGACGTTGCCGGCGTCGTCGTAACCGTATTTGGAGTTGTTCAGCAGACTGAAGCCGTGCTGGCCGTCGTTCAGATCGGCCCAGCGCAGCGCAGGAACTTCGAATTGCGCCTTATCCCAGCTGTTGTTGCGGGTGGTTGGGCGTTCGATGCTGCCGTATGGGATTTCGTAGGTGGCCTTATCGCTGGTTGCGGCCAGCGGGAAAGCCGATTTGAGCAGTATGTGGTCCTCATGCCAGTCGATGTCGTTGACGATGTTGACCTCGTCCGAACCGGTGGCGAGCTGAATCTGCTGTACGAATTGCGATTTAGACCAATGGCGGGTCACCTTGATCGAGGCGCGTGCCGGACCCTTCTCGACCAGCTCGACGGAATCAGCATCGGTCAGCTTGGTCGGAGGAACGTCCAGCGTGCCGGGATCGATGTTCCACGCGTCGTAGTCCTTCGGCGTGTCTTTGAACGCCTGCAGCTCATTGCCGCAAGCGCCGCTGGCAAGCGTTTCGAAGTTCGATTTCTTGTCGTAGAGGCTGGTGATGCAGCCTGTGGTTTTATCTACGGTAACGCGGACAGCGGCGTTCTCCAGAGTCAATCCGTTTACCTTCAAATCGCTCGTGAACGGCTTTTCGCCCGGAACGACATGCAGGACCTGATAGCCCATGGATGGCACGTTCTTCGCTTCCACGAGCAGCTTGTAGGAGTTGGTTTTGGTATCGCTGGAAAGCTGGACGGCTGGAAGAACGTGTCCTGCCGGGTCAAGAACGGACACTCCGTTCGGAGTTGCGTTCGGCATTTGCACGCTCACTTCGACCGGTCCGGAGCGCTCCCACGCCAGTGGATTGAAGACCAGGACGGGAACTTCGCCAGCAGCTTTGGTGTTGATCTGGGCGGCGATGGTCTCTAGAGACTTTTGTGAGATCTCGCTTGTTTCCAGGCGCGTCTTGTCGAATTGCTCCTGGGCTTCCTTGTAGATGATTCCAATGCCGGATCCGGCGGCGAGGTCATGGAAATCATTGAACGTGATCGTCTTCCATGCGTCGGTCAACTGGTCATTCGGATACGACTTGCCGTCGAGCCATGCGAGCGAAGCGTATTTCTCGGCATTGAGGGCCCACTCTTCGCTGTGCCGCATGTTCCACTTGTGCTGCGCCTGCGTGGTCTGCACGCCGCGGTGATATTCGAAGTACAGTTCGCTCTTCCAGGTCGGAATCGCGATCTGGCCTTCTGGCGGTGTCGGAGGCGGCGTGTAGCCCTTCATCACTGAGAAGTAGTCCCACGTCGGTGACTCAGGAGAAACCTGCTTTTCTACCGTGCTGAAGAAGGTCTGTGCTGTCCCGAATTTGTAATTAGGAACGATCTTGTTTGGCTCTGCCCAGTGATCTCCCTCGTCGAGAACCGCGCGGGTTGGGCCGCCGCCGTGATCACCGATGCCGTACAGGTCCATCATTTCGGTCATGCCCGGAGCCCGCTTGCGGGCTATTTCGAGGCCGTATGAGAGGCGAACTGGGTTGAGGTCGTTGTTGGCATAATCGAGCGGGAAATAGGTCAGGACCTTGCTGCCATCGGGTGACTCCCACCAGAAGAGCTTGAACGGAAGCTGATTGGTATCGTTCCAGGTCATCTTCTGGGTGACGAAATAATCGACGCCCGACTTCTTGTAAATCTGTGGAGTCTGCCAGTTGTAACCAAAGGAATCCGGGTTCCAGCCGATGCGGACATCGACGCCATATTCCTTCTGATAGAAACGCTTGCCAAGCAACAGAGAGCGCGCCTGCGCTTCGCCGTCAGGCAGGTTCAAGTCCGGCTCGACCCACATGCCGCCGACCACTTCCCAGCGGCCTTCCTTGATGCGCTTCTTGATCTCTTCGTTCATCTCCGGATACTTGGTCGCCACCCACTCGTTGTATTGCGCAGCGGATTGCGTGTAGGTGTAGTCCGGATATTCATTCATCAACTGCAGTGCGGTCGAGAAGGTGCGCTTCACGACGTCGACAGTTTCCGTCCACGGCCAGAGCCATGCGGCGTCAATGTGCGAGTTGCCGGTCACGTGGAAAGTTGCGCTCTTCATGACGGGCTTCAGAGCGTCAAGCTGGCTCGAGGACTGCTTCAGCGAAGCGTCAAACTTCGACTGATCGGCTGCGTCGAGGGCCTTCAGATCGATAGCCTCGATTGATTTCTCCAGCGTTGCTTCGTCGCCTTGGGGATTTTTCGACAGGCTGGGAACAAGCAGCACGGCAGAAAGAAATTCCTTGCGGAGATCGTCGGGGTTCGGGCGGTTCTCGGCAAAGTCGATATTGAAGTCTGCGTTGTGGAAGTGCTTTTGATCGACGGTGTGCAGCATCTTTACGGCGATCAGAACTTTTTCGCCCGGCTTTGCATGATCGAGCAGGATAATTGGTTCAAGGTCATCGCCCAGAGCAACGCGACGTCCATTGAAGTAGATGATCTGCGGCACAGGCCCGTTCGCACCTGCGGAGAAGCGGAACCAGATACGGGTGTCGGTCAGGTCATACCCGTTGAGCGTCTTTGGAACTTCTACCAGCCGCCGATACCAGGATGCTTCGCCGGAAGATTCGAAGCCGGGCTTTACCAACTGCCAGCTTGAATCATCGAGATCTACGCTCTCGCCATGGGCAACGTCACCCGAATGGAACCGCCACTCGCCCGCTGGCAAGTGGTTCAATTCGCTGAGGCGCTTGATAACCGTCTGCGCCTCGCTGGGCAACGATTTAGTAAGCTGTGCGGTCTGCTCTGCGTCTTGCGCCCACACAGGAGATGAAAAAAATATGGCGGTGGCGCAAATCGTGCTCCAGGCCACTCCGCGACCGAATCCAGTCTTCACCTGCAATCTCCTCGCTCATGATTCCCGCGTTACCTTGGCAGAAAGCCTTTCTGAAAACAACGGGTAGAGACGGGTCGGATTATATTCCTAAAAAATAAAAAGTGGAAACGATTCCATTCAGAGCGCGAATTTGGCGGATGCCAGCCGGACGGATATAAAGCAACGACTGTTACTTTTTTCCCTGATTGCTTGCCTGAACGCGATCAGATTGCATTTAGTAGACTCATCATCAGCATGATGCGCCGCTTGGCTTACCTATTTTCCAACCTGACCGTTCTCTGCCTCATCGCTCCATTCGCCGTCGCCCAGGGCACGCGCCTTTGGACGCAAACGCGCTTTGACGAATTTGAAAAAGGTACGCCGAAAGGTGTTGCTGTGCGCAGCGATGGAACGCTGGAGGCAGGGCCGGAGAGCAAGCAGATCGCGGTAACGCCTTCTACCTATGTGTGGTCGATTGCGGCGGACAGCGCTGGTAACGCGTATGCGGCCACTGGCTCTCCCGCAACTGTGCTGCGTATTGCTCCGGATGGCAAGAGCACAAAACTTTTTTCGAGCAAAGACCTGACGGTGCAGGCAGTGCGCGTGGCGAAGGACGGTTCCGTCTTTGCCGCTACCCTGCCCTCGGGCAAGGTTTACAAGCTTCCTGCAGGCGCCTCGGACCTGGATGAGAGCAAGGCTGAAGTTGTCTTCGATCCCGCGCAGACGGAAGAAAAGCCGAAGTACATTTGGGACCTTGCATTCGATGGAGAAGGACGCCTCTACGTTGCCACCGGAGGGCCGGCGGCTGTTTATCGCCTGAATGTTCCGAGCAGCGGTGCGAAGCCAGCACTCTTTTTCAAGAGCGACGAACAGCATATTCGTGCAATGGCCTTTGACAAGGCGGGAAACCTGATTGTCGGTTCGGATGGAAGCGGACTCATTTATCGTGTCGACGCCACCGGAAAAGGCTATGTCATCTACGACGCTCCCAAGCGCGAGATCACTTCGCTGGCAATCGCTGACAATGGGACGATCTACGCTTCTGCTGTCGGCGGCAAGGGACAGACTACGCTGCCGCCTTTGCCGGTGCAGGGCATTCCATCAGTGACGGCTACGATCTCCCTAGTGCAGCCCGGCTCGGTGCAGGCGTTCAATGGCAACACGGTCATTCCCGACGGCTCTGAGGTCTATCAGATTCCGGCGCAGGGTGCACCGCACAAGATATGGTCCGATCACGATGACATTGTCTATGCGCTGCATTGGACGCCGCAGGGATTGCTCGCCGCAACGGGAAATCGCGGGCGCATTTATCGCATCCACGATGATGGACAGTATGCCGACATCGCCCATCTTGAGGCCTCGCAAGCAGTGGGTTTTGCCGATTCTCCGCAAGGGCTGTTTGTGGGCACTGCCAATACCGGGAAGGTCTACCTTCTGAGCCACAATCAGGCTGCGGAAGGCACGTATCTCAGCGATGTCTTCGATGCTGGAGCCTTCTCGCAATGGGGCCGGGCTGAGGTGGATTCGGCTTCGCAAAATTACGATTTCTATGCTCGTGCGGGAAATATCGAAAACCCGGAGCGTGCCTGGAGCGAGTGGAAGAAAGTCCTGCCGAACAACGGCCCCCTGGGTCTTGACAAGTCCCGCTTTGTGCAGTGGAAGGTTGTCTTGCGTCCGGGTGCGACCGTCGGGGTGGTCGGGATCAACTACCTGCCCGTCAACATTGCTCCAACGATTGATGAGATGGTGGTGGTGCCCGGCGCGCGTGTGAATGCTTCCTCTTCTCCGGGACAGCAGCCGCAATCCGTGGCCATCAACTTCAACGCGCCTCCGAATCCCGGCCTGCAGTTCAACGCCGAGCCTGGGCGCGAATCGCTATCCGGCATCAAGGACAAGTCGGCTGTGACAGCGCGCTGGGCCGCTCACGATGACAATGGCGATGAGCTGATTTACAGCGTCTACTATCGCGGCGACAGCGAGACCAATTGGCAGCTTCTGAAAGACAAAGTAAACGAGCGCTATTACACATTCGACGCGACCGCCCTTCCTGACGGAGCATATCGACTGAGAGTGATTGCCAGCGACGCCCCATCCCACAATCCGGGAGAGGCGCTTACGACGGAGCGCGTGAGCGATCGTTTTTTGATCGACACTACGCCGCCCGTACTTACCGCGATGGAGGGCCGCATGGATAACGGCAGGATCCATGTCACGCTGACGGCGACCGATAGCGCAACTCCGATCGGGCATACTGAATATTCTGTCGATGCGGGACCGTGGCAATACGTAGAGCCGGTTGGCAAGCTTTCGGATTCACTGACCGAGCACTATGACTTTGAAGCGCCGCTCAATCCACCGCAGCCGGGCGCGGCGCCTCCGGCGAATCCCACGGAGCATGTGGTCACGGTACGCGTCTATGACCGCTACGAGAATGCGGCGGCGGCGAAGGCAGTTGTCCGGTGAGATTTGAACTCTTTGTCGCGGCTCGCTATTTGCGGGCGAAGCGGCGGCAGGCTGTTGTTGGCGTCATCACGGCGATTTCGGTAGCGGGCGTTGCGGTTGGCGTTGCTTCTCTCATCATCGCACTTGCTATTACCAACGGGATGAGCCGCGATCTGCGCGAGCGGCTGCTCAGCTCAACCGCGCATGTGGACCTGATGCGCGTGCAGAGCGACGGCATCCGCAATTGGCGTGAGCTTACGGATCGGCTGCGCCATCTGCCTCACGTCACGGCTGCAGCGCCGGGACTGTATGAGCAGGTGCTGGTGTCGCGGGGAGCGCTCTCGGGCGGCGCACAGCTAAAGGGCGTCATTCCTGCGGAAGAACGCACTGTCAGCGATCTGCTCGCGAATATCAAGCAAGGCAGCGCGGACGCGCTCGCACAGCCTGTGGACTTATCAGGGGCAGACGATGTCAACCGGGCAACGCCACCACTCGTCATCGGCTACGACCTCGCGAATACGTTGGACGCCAAGGTAGGCGATACAGTGCTCGTCACCAGTCCACAGGGCGGATTGACGCCCTTCGGCATGGTCCCGAAATATCAGCGTTTTCAGATTGCCGGCATCTTCCGCTCAGGCTTTTACCAGTACGACTCAAGCTTTGGATTTATCCGACTGGCCGACGCACAGCGCCTCTTCGGCGAACCGGATGTGATCTCAGTGATCTCGTTCAAAGTCGATGATCTTTATCACGCCGACCGCATCGGGAAAGAGATTGAGGAGGCCGCCGGCCCAGGGTTTGAAACGACCAACTGGATGGAGCAGAACCGCGAACTTTTTCGCGCACTCAAGCTGGAGCAGATCGTCACGTTTATCGTGATCGGTCTGATTGTCTGTGTGGCTGCGCTGAATATTCTGATTGCGTTGACCATGATGGTGATGGAGAAGACGAAGGACATTGCTGTGCTGATGTCGCTGGGCGTGCAACCCGGGCAGATTCGGCGCATCTTCCTGATGCAGGGCTTCCTCATCAGCCTGCTGGGCACGTTGCTGGGCCTCGTGCTCGGCTATGTGCTGTCGTGGGCCGGAGGCCACTATCGTTTTCCCCTTTCGCCGGATGTCTATTCGATCGACTACCTGCCATTTGCGCCGCGCCTGCTCGATGGAGTGATTGTCGCGGTCGTTTCGCTGGGAGTTTCACTTCTGGCTACGTTGTATCCGTCGAGTTCTGCCGCTCGGGTTCTACCCGCTGAGGCGCTCCGCTACGAGTAGTGAAGCAACCTGCCTGAGCAAGTCAGCCTCGAATAAGCGAATGCCTGCACGACCTGGATTTTCTATTCGAAGTTTTCTTCATGTACTGACCAGAATTTTTCTGATCTGGTTGCTGATCATCGCTTCCGGGCCATTTGGCTTTGCCTACTCGGTGCTGACACACCAGCAGATGATCGACCTCGCCTGGGGTCCATCCATCAAACCCCTTCTGCTCGCCCGTTATCCAAAGACGACCGCCGACCAATTGGTCGTTGCCCAGTCTTACGCTTACGGCGGCTGCGAAATTCAGGATGCGGGCTACTACCCGTTCGGGAATGTATTCTTCAGCGATCTGACGCATTACGTTCGTACAGGCGATTTCGTCGCCAGCCTGATTCGCAATGCACGCAACGTGAATGAGCTCGCTTTCGCCCTGGGCGCGCTTTCCCATTACGTGGGGGACAGCATCGGACACCACGATGCCGTCAATCCCTCAACGGCGATCGCCTTCCCGAACCTGGCTTTGCAGTATGGCCATTCCGTTACCTACGACGAAAGCCCGCACGGCCACGTCCGGACGGAGTTTGCATTCGACATCGACCAGATGACCAAGCAGCACTTTGCGCCTTCTGCCTACCTCAATCACATTGGCCTGAGGGTCTCGGTTGATCTGCTGGACCGCGCGTTTTATGAGACCTATGGCCTGCATTTAAATGGGGTGCTGGGTGAGAAACGTAGAAAAGCTGTCATCGGGTCATACCGGCGCTCAGTCCGGAATTTCTTGCCGGATTTTGCCCATGCGGAAGCGTTGATTCATCAGCATGACTTCCCTACTGATCCGGAGGACGGGGAATTTCAGGAACTCGATCAGCGATTGCAGCAGGCCGACTACAACAATGGCTGGCAAAATACGCGCAAAAAAGCCGGCTTTAAGACGCATTTTCTGGCCTTTGTGGTGATTATTGTGCCCAAAATTGGCCCAATGTCCGACCTTTCGATCAAGATTCCGACTGAGGAAACGGAGACCAAATACGTCGCGAGCGTTAACAGATCACTCGAGTTGTATGAGGATCTGCTGAAACGTCTGCACCAATCCCCTACCGAGAATCCGGAAGTCATAATGAAGCTGGACAATCGTGACCTCGACACCGGATATATCGTGCAGCCGGGCGGTTATCCGCTGACGGACAAGACATATGCAAAGTTACTCGGGCTGATTACGGCGAAAGCTACAGAGCCGGCTCCGTCGGGCCTGAAGCGGGATATTCTTGCGTATTATTCCGACCCAAGTTCGCCCATCATTACCAAAAAGAATGCAAAAGCGTGGAAAAGTGTGCAAGACCAACTGGCGATACTGCAAAACATGCTGGTGGTTCCGATGAGGTGAGCAGAAGGAGGCTCTTGCTTTGCAACAAATATTTGGCCAATCAGAAATTTGAAAAGATTAGCCGAAATGTTTGGCAGGTGAACTGCAACTATTTTTTGACACTCGGATCGCGGTACCGGCGTTGTACTTTCGTGCACACGAGATTGAGAAACAGACGAGACGGCGCTTTCTTTTTAGTGTCCAACAGTGTTAGAGGTAATTATGGGAGTCTTCTCCACCAGTTCAGGCCTTGCTTCCGCCGATCCGGCAATTTCCGGCCTGAGTCGTTCCGCCTCGGATGCGCATCCATTAGTAACGGTGAAGAACCTGCGCAAGGAGTACACGACCGGGCGCGGAAAGTTGGTGCTGTTTGAAGGACTCAATTTTGAGGTCGCGCAAGGCGATCTGCTGGCGATCGTAGGCCAGTCGGGGGCGGGAAAAAGCACACTTTTGCACATCCTTGGTGCTCTTGATACACCCTCTGAAGGTGACGTATACTGCGCCTCAATTCCTTTGAAAAATCTTTCACCCAAGCAGGCTGCGACCTTCCGAAACCGGGAGATCGGCTATGTGTGGCAATTCCACTATCTTCTGCCTGAATTTACGGCGCTGGAGAATGTAGCGATGCCTCTGCTGGCGAGAGGCGAGTCGAAAGCGACGGCCGGCAAAACCGCGCAGCGGTGGCTGGAGGAAGTGGAACTGGGTAATCGGGCTGAGCATCGAGCGGGTGAACTGTCCGGCGGTGAACAGCAGCGGGTGTCATTGGCGCGTGCTTTAGTAACGCAGCCTAAATTGTTACTGGCAGATGAACCGACGGGTGATCTGGACAGCGGGACGGCTGACCTGGTTTTCAGCTTGATTGAGCGGCTGCATCAGGGTCATCATTTGACATCGGTGATTGTGACGCACAATATGACGCTTGCTCGGCGATGTAGCCGGGTAATGCGGCTGGAAAAGGGCCGCGTGGAAGAATTGAATCCGCGGGAGGTTTAGGCGGAGGGTAAGACCGGAGGGGTTGGCAACAGTTCTTTCGGGAAAGCGGGATGGATGCGATGAGCACCCAGACCAAATGTCGCTTTCAACCGGGCCATTTCGATTAGGTTGAGAGAGGCGATAAGGGATGAAGACGTTCGCGGTTTACGAGCAAACCCTCGATTAAGAAGGGTTTGGGCAGATTGGCTCAAGGCTCGACAGCGGCGGCGGCTTTGCAGGGGGAATATGTTCGAGCGCTACACAGAAAAAGCACGTCGCGTCATATTTTTTGCACGGTATGAGGCCAGCCAGTTTGGCTCACCGTACATTGAGACCGAGCATCTACTGCTCGGCCTGTTGCGTGAGGACAAGGCGTTAACCAATCGCTTCCTGCGGTCGCACGCATCCGTTGAATCTATCCGGAAGCAAATTGAAGGACACACCACGATTCGGGAGAAGGTTTCGACCTCCGTCGATCTTCCACTTTCGAATGAATGCAAGCGCGTTCTGGCCTATGCGGCGGAAGAGGCCGAACGGCTTTCACACAAACATATCGGGACCGAGCACCTGCTGCTCGGACTGCTGCGCGAAGAGAAGTGCTTCGCAGCTGAGATTCTGCACGAACGCGGGTTGAAGCTGGTCGCGATTCGCGAAGAGTTGGCGCGGGCTACGCAGGAGAAGGCGCCGCAGCAGCAGCGTAATCGTGAGTCGAGCCTGCTGGCTGAGTTTTCGCGCGATCTGACGCAGGCCGCTATGGACAACCAGCTCGATCCCCTGGTCGGGCGCGATTCAGAGTTAGAGCGCGTGGTGCAGATTCTCTGCCGCCGTACGAAGAACAATCCGGTGCTGATTGGCGAGCCTGGCGTTGGCAAGACGGCCATCGTCGAGGGGCTGGCGCAGCGGATTGCGGATGGCGATGTGCCCAGCTTCCTGGCTGACAAGCGGGTGCTGGCGCTCGATCTGTCACTGATCGTCGCGGGCACGAAATATCGCGGCCAGTTCGAGGAGCGGCTCAAAACGATCATGAAGGAGCTGATGGAGAATCAGAATTCCATCATCTTCATCGATGAGCTGCACACGCTGGTTGGTGCTGGTTCGGCGGAAGGGTCGCTGGATGCTGCCAATATCCTCAAGCCGGCGCTTTCGCGGGGCGAGATCCAGTGCATCGGCGCGACGACTCCGGGTGAATACCGCAAGTCGATCGAGAAGGATCGCTCGCTCGAACGGCGCTTTCAGGCGGTGAAAGTTCCGCCGCCGAATGAAGAAGATGCGATCAAGATCATCATGGGTATCAAGGACCGCTATGAGAAGTTCCACGCGGTCAGCTATACCGATGACTCGATCATTTTCGCTGTTTCGCATTCGAACCGCTATATTCCGGATCGGTTCCTGCCAGATAAGGCCATCGACCTTATCGACGAGGCGGGAGCGAGGGTGAAGCTGCGGCAGACTTCCCTGCCCGAGGAGATCACCGAGGTTCACAAGCGGATTAAGTTCATTGTGCACCGCATGGATTCGGCGATTGCCAACCATGAGTTCGAGAAGGCTCGGTTCTACTCTGACGAGGAGCGCAAGGAGCGCGAGAATCTGCGCGGCCTGCGCGACAAGTATCACCTCGACGACTCAGCTGCCGGCATCGTCTCGCGGGAGGACATTGAGGACGTTGTCAGCCGCTGGACTGGTGTTCCTGTTACCTCCATCAAGGAAGAAGAGACGCAGAAGCTGCTGCGGGTGGAAGAAGAGCTGCACAAACGCGTTATTTCGCAGGACAAGGCCATCTCGGCGCTTGCCCGCGCAATTCGGCGCTCGCGTGCCGGCTTGAAGTCTCCGCATCGTCCTATCGGCTCGTTCCTCTTCCTTGGACCTACGGGCGTTGGCAAGACGGAGATGGCGCGTACGCTGGCGCAATTCCTCTTCGGTTCGGAGAAGGCGCTGATCCGCTTCGATATGTCGGAGTTCATGGAGAAGCATTCGGTTTCGAAGCTGATCGGTTCGCCTCCGGGATATGTGGGGTACGAGGAGGGTGGTCAGCTTACGGAACGTGTGAAGCGGTCTCCTTACTCTGTCGTCCTGCTGGATGAGATCGAGAAGGCGCATCCGGATGTCTTCAATATTCTGCTGCAGGTCTTTGAAGATGGTCAGCTTACGGACGGCCTTGGCAACACGGTCGACTTCAAGAACACGATCATCATCATGACCTCGAATATTGGGGCTCGGCACCTGCAACGGAAGCAGGGGCTTGGCTTCCAGAGCGAGCGCGAAGACCTGGTCGTCGAGAAGGTGGAAGAGCTGGTCAAGAATGAGGTGAAACGGACGTTCAATCCGGAATTCCTCAATCGTCTTGACGAGATCATCATCTTCCAGTCGCTGTCGGATGCCGACCTGATCCAGATTCTCGAACTGCTGGTGCAGCAGCTCAATACGAACCTGGCGCAAAAGGCAATCACGATCTCCGTCCTTGAAGAGGCTAAGAAGTGGATCCTCGAGAAGACGCTGGTCGACCGCACTTATGGGGCTCGTCCGCTACGCCGCGCACTGCAGCGTTATGTGGAAGACCCGCTCTCAGAGGCGTTGATTGCCGGACACATTCTTGATCGGCCTGCATTCCTTGAGGTCTATCTCGCGAACAACCAGCTGTTCTATCGGCCGGTTGGCAAGGAAGGCGAAGTCACCAAGACCGAGGGCGTGCTGCTCTTCAGCAACTAACCTGCTCATAAACACGAAAGGCCCTGCCAGTTTTGGCGGGGCCTTTTTGTTTTCGCCTGAAACTTGTTGTTTCCTATGAAACGAAGCTCTTCCGGAATGCACCAGATACCGTGCGTTGCTTATCGCCGGCTTCTCTCAAGCCGGCGCGGGCCCCTCGGACAACCTGCTGCGCCCTTCATCTTCCTTTGCAGGAGCTGGTTTCATGATCGTTTTGCTTACTCTTCTGTTCGTCGCGTTCTTGTTCGGTATCTGGATTGGCTTGTGCTTCTATCGCCGGAGCACCATTAGGGCTACCGCCAATACCGGAGTGATGCCTCGCTATGCCAAGCCGCGTGATACCTACTAGGCAGTCCCCCCCACCATTTCCTGCTAAGTTCATGGAAATACAGGTGGTTAGCTGCATTTTAGCGAAATAATGAGTTAAACTGGTCTTTTTATTGAACTTACGGGGAAAGGCTATATATCTCTCAGCGTTTGACTTTCCTTCCGAAGCCCTTATATCTAGGATAGCAATTTCAGCGAAATAGTCCGCCAAAGTTCGGGGATTTATATTCTCCTTGTTTTCAGCGGGTTACGTTCATTTTTAGGCCGCGGAGGGCTTGACAGAGTTTTTGACTGTTCGCGCGGCCTCGACTCCGCGTTGCTGCGCTCGGGATGACGGAGTTGAGGAAAGGGTTGTGCTTTCCCACCCTTTCGCAAACTGCGCGAAAGGATGGGGCACCCTCTATTGTTGCTGCTGCTGAGGAAAGCAGATCCTTCCCCTTCACTACGTTCAGGGTCAGGATGACAGCTTTGAGGGTGGGTACTGTTCGTCGATGATCAGGGCTGGGGTGGAATGGTTAGAGGGGCTGGTGCTGCTGGTTCGATGCGGAGTAGTTTCATGAACTGTTCGAAGTCGGGGCGGACTTTCAGGAGTTCGGTTTCGGTGGTGGTCAGGGTGGCTATGCCGATCCATTTGCCGGCGCGGACGTAGTGCTGGACCTGGATTACCGTTACCTGGTTCATGGGCTGGTGCTTCAGCATCAGCATGGCGCTTTCGTCTGCGCCCGGGAACTGCAACGGCGCGGGGCCGGCGATGGTGGGTTCGAGGAAGGTGCGCTTCATGAGCGTGATCTGGGTCTGAATGTAAAGGATGAGCTGGTCGCCTCCAAGAAGTTCATCTTCCTTGAGATAAACATTGCTTGGAACGGCGCCTTCGGCAGCCTTCTGGATGCCGAAGTCGGGGATCCATGTCCAGCCGAAGGGGATGGCCGGGATGATCCACCGCCCGATGTGAGCTGCGCTGGCCTGGTTTGCGGCTTGTTCAGGATATGGGGGCATACGTTCAGCTCAATTTCAGTGCACTTCGGAAAAAATCCCAGGGCTAAAGCCCCTTGTTTTCCCTGCCTGTTTCACCGGGCTAAAGCCCGGTGCTTCTACCCTTGAAATAAACGATGTGGCCTTAAAAAAACCACAAACGTCCGAAATTCCAAAACCTCGAAATACTAGTCAGCCGGGCCCTTCTTTCACACAACACCGGCGGAGTCGCAAACCTGCCAGGCTGCGAATACCACCAGACGACGGCGATCCTCGAATTGTTCTGCCAACTCTTTTCCGGCGAAGCCCAGGGAGTAGCCGTCCATGTCGCGCGCCAGAAATCGCGACTTGAGGGCAATGGTGACCAGCGGATCCTGGTCGCCGATGGCGTGATGGGCGAGCGCGGTTTGCGCATCTCTAAGCCGGTTTTCCAGCAAAGGCAACATGTTCTTTTGCCATCCCGACGTTTGCGGCAAATCACCGGCAGCTCCGAGAGCAGTGCGCACGGTTGAGACGAGTGCCTTCAACGCGTTGAGGTAGCGCTCTGCGACGGGCTGCGGGATGGTTTGCGTCACTACCATACTTAGGCCCTAACCCTTTTTGGGCGCGGCGAAGGTCTGCAGGGCCTGGTTCGCGGCTGAGCCGGCGGATGTAAAGACCTGCGTAGCCTGCTGCTTTGCCTGATTGGCGGCTTGTTGCCCTTGCTGCATTCCCTGCTGCGCCTGTTGTTGCGCCTGATGGGCTTCCTGTTGAGCCTGCTGGAGTGCCTGCTTTGCCTGTTGCTGGGCGTCGTTGAATTGCTGCTGCGCCGTTTGGAGTCCCGCGGCTGCCTTTTGCTGCACTTGCTGGACCTGCTGCTGCGCCTGTTGCACCGCCTGCTGGGCCGCGGCTTTTCCTTCGGTGGCGGCCTGCTGGACCTGCTGCTGCGCCTGCTGGACAGCCTGCTGCGCGGCCTGCATTTGCTGCTGGGTCTGTTGCTGCAGCTGCTGCACTTGCTGCTTGGCCTCGTTGGCTGCCTGCTGCGCGGCCTGCTGGGCTTGCGAGGTAACCTGGGATGCTTCTGATGCCGCCTGACCTGCCCATGCTTTCATGCCGTCGGGAGCGGTGACGGTGAGGACTTTGACCACGTCGTTCGCGTCGTTGGTGATTTCGGGCGGGACGCTGGACCAGAAGCTTGGCGCGCTGTCGGCGGCGGAACTGGCTGCGGCGAAGAGCTGCGTTCCCTGAGGAAGCGTGACCGGGGCAACACTCTGGAAGGTTGAGGTGGCTTCCGGAGGGAGATCGGGAAAGCCGGGGGACTGCAACGGGATCGGCGGCAGGCTGCTTAAGGGAGAAGTGGTTTGCGTGGCAACGGTCCCGTCAGGCTGCAGGGCAGCCTGGGTTGTGGCGGCTGCGGCTGCGGCAGCAGGATTCTGCATGGGAACGGATGCTCCCATGGCGGCGACGCCGGCCGCTGCGCCAGCGGCTCCTCCACCACCTGCACCACCACCGCCGCCTGCTCCTCCACCGCCACCTCCAGACATGCCGACGAGAACCGTCATCGCGCCCATGACGCAGACATCGGGTGGTCCGACGCACACGAGCTGGTCGGTGACGCGCGACTGCGGCATGAATCCTGTGAGTACGGTCATGGCGCCGAGAATGAAGGGGCCTCCGACGTGGGGGACGAGGACGGTGACCATAGGGCAGACGTGCATGTCGCCGATGCGCGAGGCGGGCATGAAGTTGATCAGGACCGTGGGAAAGCCCAGGATCACGGTGCCGCCGTGCGCGGTCATGCTGGTGATGGTGGCGGCTGGCATTCCCATGGACTAAAACCCCTTCAGCGCCTGGCCCATGGCTTGCTGGGCTGATTGCGTTGCCTGCTGTGCCGCCTGTTGTGCCTGCTGTGTGGCCTGGGCTGCTGCTCCTTTTACCTGCGAAGCCGCTTGCGTGGCTTGTTGCTGTGCCTGCTGCGCGGCTTGTTGTGCCCCCTTGGCTGCCTGCTGCGCCTGTTGTTGAGCCTGTTGCGCGGCGGCCTGTGCTTGCTGCTCGGCTGCCTGCGCCGCCTGCTGCGCTTGTTGAGCTGCCTGTTGGGCTTGTTGTTGCGCTTGATTCGCAGCTTGTTGCGCCTGCTGTTCTACCTGCTGGGCCTGCTGCTGCGCCTGTTGCACGGCTTGTCCTGCCTGCTGCGCTGTTTGTTGTGCGGCTTGCTGGGCCTGGTTCATGGCTTGCTGCGCGGCTTGCTGTCCCTGGGCTGCGGCCTGGCTGACCTGCTGTTGGGCTTGTTGCACGGCCCCAGTTGCCTGCTGGTAAGCTTGCTTCGCTTCCTGCGTGACCTGATTGACGGCCTGCTGCGCCTGCTGCTGCGCGGCCTGCGCGGCTTGTTGCGCTGCGCCTGCGGCCTGCTGGGCTTCGTTCGCAGCCTGCTGCGCTCCTTGCGCCGCCGCTTGCGTTGCCTGTTGCGCGGCTTGCTGGGCCTGGTTTGCGGCACCGGCTGCTGCTCCACCTGCGGCACCTGCCGCCGCACCGCCAGCTGCGGCTGCTCCACCACCTGCAGCGCCTCCCGCCGCACCGGCGGCTGCGCCGCTTGCAGCGCCTCCCGCCGCCGAGCCGCCGGCGTCGTTGATCTTGACTGATTGAGGAGCACTGCCTGCCTGGCTGGATGCCGCCTGCGAGGGTGGCGTGTCTCCGGGAAAGGTTGGGTCTTTAGGTGCGGTGGGCGAACCGGGGGCTTGCGGATCCTGTGTTTGCGCGGACTGTGCGGACATGGCTGCGCCGCCGCTATTAATGTTGACGAGAATGCCTGAAATCATGACTCCGGCGGGGGTGAGGTTGACGAAGTTACCGCCGCAGGTGAGGCTGACGCCGAGAGGAGCATCGATCACGATCGACATTCCGGCCTTGATGTTGACGGTCATGCCGGAATCGATGGTGTACGACATGCCAATCTTGTGGTTCTCGCTCATGCCGACATCGAGCGAGTAACTTGAACCTACTTTTTCACTGAGGTTGGAGCCGACGTTGACATCGGAGTTGGAGCTTATCTTTTGCGCGTGGTTTCCGCCGATGGTCTCATTGAGGTCGGAGCTGATTTTGACGATCTGCTTGGCGCCGTAGGTCTGGTGGACTTCGTCGTCGATCTGCTCGTAGAGCTTTTTCTTGATATGCAGGTGGGTGTCGCCGGTGGTCTGGACGTAGTGGTCGTCGCCGATCTGCTCGTGCTGCTGGTGGCCGATAAGTGTGTGGTGATCGTTCTCGACGTGAAGGTCGTAGTCCTTCTCGGCGTTCATGAAGACCTGCTCTTTGCCGTCGAGGTCTTCGAAGCGGAGTTCGTTGGCGTTGGCTGCGCCTCCGCCTTTGGAACTGCGGGTGAGAATGCCGGAGAGAGTGTACTGGCCTGCGGGGTCGTACTTCGGCATGTTGACGCCGTTGTAGACGGAGCCGACGACGATGGGCTGGTCAGGATCGCCTTCGATGAAGTCGATGAGGACCTCGTCATCGACGCGCGGCCAGAAGTAGGTGCCCCAGCCTTTGCCTGCCCACGATTGCGCGACGCGGAGGAGCGTGTTGTCGGTGGTGTTGGGCTTGCGCAGGCGGTCCCACCAGAACTGCACGCAGACGCGGCCGTACTTGTCCATGTAGGAGTCTTCGCCGGAGGGCACGACAACTTTGCCGGTGTGCATGCCGTTGACTGTCGGCTTGCGAGTCGTCATCTGCGGGCGGTACATGACGGAAAACGGGATCGCGACGAAGGTGTTGTTGTAGGGCTTGGAGTCGAGCTGTTTCTTTGTGCGATACGACGGTACCTGCTGCACCGTGTGCTCAATGCGGGTAAGGAGGTACTTGGTATTGACGCTGGCTTCAGGGTAATCGGTGAGGGTAAAGCTGAAGCCGGATTGCATGCAGATGGCGTTGGATGTGCCTTCGACGATGGTTGAGGGCGTGTCACCGGCCTGGTAGCGGATGTAGTTGAAGGCGGAAAGGAGGTCCGTGATTTTGGACTGCGATCCGATTTTCTTGTAGTAGGCCGCGGCGCTGTCAATGTAGTCGTAGGATTCGTTGCTGTTTGCGCCGAGGGGGCCGCGCGTTGTCTGCGGGTCAGTGGAGGCGCTGAAGGGCACAAAACCGTAATCCCAGGCGGTGTACTTGCCTGTCACCATGGTGTTTTTAGCGGTGAGCGCGGTGATGTTGAAATCGTAGAACCCTCCCGTGTCACCGGCCTCCGGGACATAGCTGAAGGAATCCTGGACCGGGCAATCGCTCAACTTCGGAGATACGTCCTGCAGGGTGAAGGTGTGGTCGTCCTCTGTGTGCTTGAAGTAGTAGAGGATGCCGTGCTGCTCCATGAGGCGGGAGATAAAGGCGAAGTCGCTCTCGCGATATTGCGTGCAGTATTCGAGCTTGGGATAGGTGTTCGAGGTGTCGTTTCCGGGGCTGATGCTGTAGGGCGACAGGACTTGCTGGATGATGTCGATGACCGTCATGTCCTGGAAGACACGGGTGTTCTTGCTGAGCGTAAGGAGCCACAGCTTGGGAACGACATACGCTTTGTAGTTGTTCAACTCGTCATCGCCGCCGCAGAATTCAAAACTGGCTACGATGCCGTTGATGTAACGCTTCGTCCCTGAGTCATCGGCCGAAATGGCGACGGTAACCTTGGTACCGACGACGTTCTTCGGGTCGATGGTCTGGCTTACATCGGCGACCAACTCCATCTGGTAGTAGAACAACTCGGAGATGCCTTCATACCCGGCAATGGATTCGGGTAGAAGGACATCGTCTCCGAGCGTGGTGGTGAGGGAGAGAACTCGTTCTGTCTGTGAAATTGCCATACGCGTTTGCCACTGCTTTCATTTGGTTGTCGCGCGACCGTAAACGTTTCACGGCCGCATGAGGCCCCCTACCATGCGTAAGTAAAGCGTCCCTCGGGAGAGACGCCGACAGCTACCTTTTCCGTCAGCGTTTCTGCAGCCATGCGCGCCAGAACCTCGCGGGAAATTTCAGGAAGCATGGTGTTGGTGAGAATGTTGTCGACGTTGCGCGCGCCGCTTTCGACTTCGGTACAGCGCTTGGCGACTTCTTCGAGCACGGCTTCGTCGTAGGAAAGCGCGATTTTGTGCGTCTCCTGGATGCGGCGTTGAATCTTCCCGATCTTGAGGCGGATGATCTGTTTCAGGGCTTCATCGCGCACCGGGAAGTATGGGATGACCATCATGCGGCCGAGGAATGCCGGCTTGAATATCTTGTTCAGCTCCGGCTTGATGGCGGCGAGAAGGCCGTCGGCGTCGGGCATCGTTTCCTTGTCGGCGGTGAGCTTCGCCAGCGTGTCGGTTGCCGCGTTGCTGGTGAGGATGATGATGCAATTCTTGAAGTTGATGGAGCGGCCTTCGCCGTCTTCCATGTTGCCCTTGTCAAAGACCTGGTAGAAGAGCTCGAGGACGTCGGGGTGCGCTTTTTCTACTTCGTCGAGCAGGACGACGGAGTAGGGACGGCGGCGGACAGCCTCTGTTAAGACGCCGCCTTCGCCGTAGCCGACATATCCCGGAGGCGAACCTTTCAGCGAGGAGACGGTGTGGGCTTCCTGAAACTCCGACATATTGATAGTGATCATGTTGCGTTCGCCGCCGTAGAGGAGATCGGAGAGCGCGAGAGCGGTTTCGGTTTTGCCGACGCCGCTGGGGCCGACGAGCATAAAGACGCCGACGGGCTTGCCGGGATCGTCGAGGTTAGCGCGCGAGGTGATGATGCGCTGGGCGATGGCGGCAAGGCCGTGGTCCTGTCCGATGACGCGCCGCTTGAGCTGCTGGTCGAGTTCGAGGACGGAGGTGATTTCGTCCTTGACCATCTTGCCCAGCGGTATGCCTGTCCATGCGGAGATGACTTCGCCGACAATTTGTTCGTCGACGCAGACGTGCATCAGTGGGTTTTCGCCCTGCACTTTTTCCAGCTCGGATTCGATTGCCTGCAAGGCTTCGAGCGTGGGTTTCACTTCCGGCTTGCCGTCGCCTTCGGCCTTGACTGTCTCAGCGCCGGATTCGAGCGCTTCGCGCATCGTGCGGATGCGGGTGACGAGATCGACTTCCTTCTTCCATTGTTCCGTCAGCGTCGCGAGAGATGCTTCCGTCGCTGCGAGCTGTTCTTCGATCATCTGCAGGCGTTCTACGTGATCTTCGCCTACTGTGGTTTCGCGTTCGAGAATCTGCTTCTGCACCTTGAGGTCGTCGATGCGACGGGTTGCATCTTCGACGGCGGCCGGGATGGTGGTTTGC
>DATGAD010000206.1:0-8165 GCA_035313725.1 Alloacidobacterium sp.
CTTGAGCAGGCTGCCCACCTCGTCGGCTAATGCTGGGGTGTACTTGCCGATGTAGGCGTCGAGTGAGAAGAAACAGTTGGAGAAGCCCATGTTCTTGACGCGGGAGATGGTGGCTTCGGGGCCGTCGGCTGGCTTGATGAGCAGGCCTAATGCCATTGGCTTTAGGTTGGTCTGTGGCTCGGCGAATCCGAGGCGGCTTGTTGCCAGAGTGGCTGCTGCGGCACTTAGGAATTCTCTTCGGTTCATTGCTTGTCGTTCTCCCGGTGGCAACGATTCCATTGCAGGGTATCAAGTGGGGGTGTTGGTTGTCGTTATGTTGTTGAATCCACCGCCAAGACGTCAAGTGCGCCAAGAATTTTCGCGAAGGACACATCTGACATCTGGGCATTGATTGTGATGTGTGGCTCTCCGGCAATAAAGCAGATCCTTCGCTCCGCTCAGGATGACAGCGGTAGGGGATGATCGTGCTCTCCCACCCTTTGCTTCGCAAAGGATGGGGCACCCGTTTTTCGTGCTACCACCGAGAAAAGCAGATCCTTCGCTACGCTCAGGATGACATCTTAGGTCGAATTTTGGCTATTCGGAGAAGACTACTTTTGAGCCTTTCAGTCCGTAGTAGGCGATGAAGATATAGCAGAGGATGGGCAGGATGAAGGCATGGTGAATGCCGATGCGGTCGGCGAGGATGCCTTGCAACTCGGGGATGATGGCTCCGCCTACGATGGCGGTGACCAGAAGGCCGGAGGCTTCGCCGGTGAGCGGGCCCATTTCTGCGATGCCCAGGGTGAAGATGCTGGGGAACATGATGGAGTTGAAGAGGCCGACGAGCAGGATGCTCCAGATAGCGACGTGGCCGAAGGTGAGCATGGATGCAATGACCAGCACGGCGGCGACGGCGGCGCAGAGGGCTAGCAGCTTCCCTGTCTCGACTTTTTGCAGAACGGCCGAGCCGATGAAGCGGCCGATCATGGCGCCTCCCCAGTAGAAGGGCACGAGCGCCGAGGCTTTGAGCGGGCTGAGGCCGCCAATATCCGGCTGGCCGAAGTAGTTGATGAGGAAGCTGCCGATCGCGACCTCGGCGCCGACGTAGACGAAGATTCCGACTGCGCCGAGAACCACGTGGCGATGACGCCACATGCTGTCTTTTTTGTCGCCGATGGGGCGGTAGTCTTTGGTTGTGTCGAGGCGCGGGAATTTATAGAGCGCGATGGCCAGGCCAAGAATCACGAGCGCTAGCGCGATGGCCAGGTACGGAAACTTGACCGTTGCCGCTTCCTGCAGGCGGTAGAGATGGAGTTCCTGCGGGGAGAGCGTGGTCACGTCCTCTGCATGCTTTGCTGCTTTGCCGAGAATGAGCAGGCCCCCGAGGAGCGGGCCGATGACGGTGCCCAGCGAGTTGAAGGCCTGCGTCAGATTCAGGCGGCTTGATGCGGTGTTTGCTGGGCCGAGCACAGAGACATACGGATTGGCAGCAACCTGCAGCGCTGTGATGCCGGCGGCGAGCACGATGAGCGCAGAGAGAAAGAGCGGGAACGAGGGCACGCTGGCGGCGGGGATGAAGAGCAACGCACCAATGCACATGGTGAAGAGGCCCGCCACCATGGTGCGCTGGTAGCCAATCCATTCGACGACTTTGCCGGCGGGAATGCCAAAAGCAGCATACGCGCAAAAGAATACGAACTGTATCAGCAAGGCCGATGCGTAGTTGAGCGAAAAGATGGATTTCAGATGCGGAATGAGGATGTCATTGAGCGACGTAAGAAAGCCCCACATGAAGAAAAGCGTGGTGACCATCGCCATGGCACTTTTGTTGGTTTCACCAGGAGCGTTGGTGGTAACCGAGGAACTGCTTACGTTTGTGATTGCCATGCTGTTTTCGAATCCCTCAAATGACGCGATCTGATGGCGTTTGCTCTATGGCTGAGATGCGCCAGAAACAAGGCCACCGCTGATAATAAACGGATAAGGCAATCCATGGCGCGGACCAAAATAATGGAATTGATGCCAAATGAGTATTTTGGCGCTGTAACCGCTTGCCTTCGCTAAAATTAAGACTGAAACTTTCGAGAGTGGCTGCCCGTCTTTCGCTTAAGCCCCGAGGTATAGACCTCTTCCTGAAAGACATTGACATCTATCCACTTATGCCACTTGTAAAGACATCTTTGGCGCTTGGTTTGATCGCATCGACGGCCTTTACTTCTGTTGCCGTCAATCCGGTATTTGCTGAGACAGGCCAGACGGCCACGGCATCGACGGCGCGGCTGCTGGGAACGGTTACGGCGGTGAGCGGCGATACGATCACGCTCAAGTCCGATGCCGGTGTCGTTGCGATGATCACTGTCAGCGATGCAACGCGCATTGTGCGGGCGGAGCCGGGGCAGAAAGATCTGAGCAGCGCGACGGTGATCCAGGTGAAAGACCTGACGGTTGGAGATCGCGTGCTGGTGCGGGCTACTCCGGGGTCGGCTGAGAATACGTATTCAGCGCAGGCTGTGATCGCGATGATGAAAACCGACATCGCGCAGAAACAGCAGCAGGAGCGCGAGGATTGGCAGAAGCGCGGCGTGGGCGGGATTGTGAAGTCGGTGGATACGGCCGGCGGCACGATTGTTGTGACGGCGGGATCGCGCACTTTTACGATTCACACGACGGCGAAGACGATTGTGCGGCGGTATGCGCCGGATTCGGTGAAGTTTGACGACGCCAAGGTTTCTGCGCTCGACCAGATCAAGCCAGGCGATCAGTTGCGCGCGCGCGGAGATCGCAGCGCGGATGGGACTGAAGTTACTGCGGATGAAGTTGTTGCCGGGTCGTTCCGGAATATTGCGGCAACCGTGGTCAGCGTGAATGCTGCGGGGCAGACGTTGACGGTCACCGATCTGGCTACGAAGAAGCCCGTTGTCATTCGCCTTACGCCGGATTCGCAACTGCACAGGCTTTCGCCGGAGATGGCACAGGGCATTGCGGCGCGGTTCAAGGGCGGAGCTGGCGCCGGGGCGGCGGGCGGCGAACAGCCTGCTTCCGCAAATGCACAGCCTGCGCCGGCGGCGGGCAATGGCGGCGGAGTGGGCGCGGGCAGGCCGGGTGGCGGTCAGCGCGGCGGAGATCTTTCACAGATGCTGCAGCGCGCGCCTAGTGTGCAGCTGACTGACTTGCATGCGGGCGACGCGGTGATGATTGTCGCAACCGAAGGCGCAAGCGACACGGCTACAGCGATTACGCTGCTGGCCGGCGTGGAACCAATGCTCCAGGCTTCGACCAAAGCAAGCCAGAGCTTATTTTCTTCTTCCTGGAGCCTGAGCGGCGGCGGAGACGCTGGAGCCTCGCAACAGTAAGCACATCTTTCACGTTGATCGTTGAAACTCTTGGAGAATTTGTGAAACAGAGAGTTCTTTTACCCTATTTTTCTATCTTGCTGGTTTTGTTGCTGGCTCTTGGATCAGCGACACGCATACTGGCACAGGCCGCGAAAGGTTCTGTGCGCGGACAGGTGACCGATCCTTCGGGCGCGGTGATTCCGAATGCCAATGTGAGCCTGACTACGCCAGACGGCCATACGATCGCCAGGGTTACGTCGAATGCGGGCGGTTCGTATCAGGTCAACAATCTGACGCCTGGAACTTATATCGTCATCGCGAATGCGCAGGGGTTCGCTTCGTCGAATTCGAAGGCTATTTCTGTTACGGCGGGACAGACGAAGCAGTTTGATGTGTCGCTTGCGATCCAGGTGGAGCAGCAGCAGGTGCAGGTGACTGCCGAGAGCACGACCGTGGACACAAGTCCGGACAGCAATGCGAATGCGGTGGTGCTGAAGGGCAAGGACCTGGATGCTCTTTCTGACGATCCCGACGAGTTGCAGAATGAGTTGCAGGCGCTGGCTGGGCCGTCGGCGGGGCCGAATGGCGGGCAGATTTACATTGACGGATTCACCGGCGGGCAGCTTCCGCCGAAGTCGTCGATCCGCGAAATTCGCGTGAACCAGAATCCGTTTTCGGCGCAGTATGACCGGCTGGGTTATGGGCGCATTGAGATTCTGACCAAGCCGGGCACGGACAAACTGCATGGAAGCATCGGCGCGCGTGGGACGGATTCGGCGTTTAACGCGGCGAACCCGATTCTGAATTCAAATCTGCAGCCGGGGCAGCCGAAGATTCCATTTCCGGATTACTACACTTATTTTGTGAACGGCAACATTGGCGCGTCGCTGACGAAGAGGACTTCGTTTTTCCTGAATGCGTTTGGGCGCGATGTTCAGAATGTGAGCGTGGTCGATGCGGTGAATCCGGCGACGACGACTGACCCAAATAATCCGCAGTATCTGAATACGACGGTCAGCAATCCGAGCACGCGCATTGATGTTGCGCCGCGCTTTGATATTCAGCTTGGCGACACGGACACGCTGACGATTCGCTACGACTTTACGCGGAACACGCAGTCGAATGCGGGGATCGGCACGACGAGCCTGCCAACAGTCGGATACAACACGCACAATATTGAAAACGAGATTCAGTTGAGCAACAGCTGGGTGATGAGTCCGCGAGTTGTGAACGATATGCGCTTTGAGTACACGCGCACGCGGTCGCAGCAGACGCCGCTCTCGACGGATCCGACCATTTCCGTGCAGGGCGCGTTTACTTCGGGCGGCAGCAATAATGGCACGCTGCGCGATAACCAGGATTATTTCGAGTTGCAGGATTACTTCACTGCGGCGGAGGGTGCTCATTCGCTGAACTTCGGCGCGAGGCTGCGGGCTACTCGTGACGCCAACTACACCGATGCTGGAACCAACGGGCTCTATACGTATCAGTCGCTCACGGACTATCTGAATAACCAGCCGCAGAAATTCCAGTACACGCAGGTGAACAACAATGCGTACACGGCACGGGCCACGCTGTTTGACGCGGGGCTCTTTTATCAGGATGACTGGAAGGTGAATCCGCGCTTTACGTTCAGCTATGGGCTGCGCTGGGAGGCGCAGAACTACATACACGACATCAATAGCTGGGCTCCACGCGTTTCGCTGGCCTATGCGCTCGATGGCGGCGGCAAGAAACCGGCGAAGACTGTGCTACGGGCGGGCTATGGGTGGTTCTACCAGCGCTGGGGGGTGGCCAATACTTTCGGCGGCGGCGGCAGCACGCCATTTGTGATCTACACGATTCATCACAATGTGCCCGCACCGGGTGAGCAGTCGAATCAGCAGATTGTGATTCAGTCGTTTAACTCGGATACAGCGAACGAGAATCCGGCGCCGACGTATTACCAGATCGACTCGCATTTCCGCGCCGCTGTTGATATGCAGGGGGCGATCGGCGTCGACCGGCAGATTACGAAGCATGCAACGGCGAATGTGACGTATCTGTACAGCCAGGGCATTCACCAGTACCTGACAAACAATGTGAGCGCGACGCCCTTTGATACGTCGAGCGATACGTACGCCGATGCCGCGGGGCTGACGGCGCCGAACGAGAACCTGTACACCTATCAATCAATTGGTTTCTATAGGCAGAGCCAGGTGATCGCCAGCGGCAGGGCGGGATTTCGCCGCTTCAGCCTCTTTGGCTTCTATGCGTACACCAATGCGCGGAGCAATACGGGTGGCGTGAATTCGTTCCTATCGAATGCACATGATCCGGAACTCGATTATGGACGCTCGTCTTTTGATGTGCATAATCGGTTCATCATTCTGGGCAATATTCAGGCGCCGTGGGCGGTTTCATTCTCGCCGTTTCTCGGGTACAACTCGGGTACTCCGTACAACCTCACCATCGGCAACGACTTGACGGCGAACAACCAGTTCAATGCGCGTCCTACGTTTGCGGCGAGTTGCAGCGAAACGGGCGCGGTGGAGACGCGGTACGGCTGCCTGAATACAAATCCTGCAGGCACGAATGAGCGGATTGTTCCTTATGGCTATGGCACTGGGCCTCAGAATTTCAACCTGAATCTTCGCGTTGCCAAGGTTATTGGCCTTGGGCCAAAAGTCGAAGGACGCGGCCCGGGTGGCGGTGGTCCGGGTGGTGGCGGGGGTGGTCGCGGACGCGGCGGTCCGGGCTTCATCGGGCTGAGCGGCAATCAGGGCGGGCCGGGACGACTGGACGCTTCCGTGTCGCGCAAGTACAACCTGACGCTGACGGCCATGGGGTCGAACATACTGAACCACCAGAACCTTGGTACGCCGAACGGGACGCTGCTTTCGCCGTTCTTCGATAAGTCGCAGTCGCTGGCGGGAGGCTTCTTTGGGCCGCCGACGGCCGGTAACCGCAGCATCTTTCTGGAAGCTGGGTTCAGCTTCTAAACCGCTGGCAGAGGCGGTTTCTTGACTGTCCTCTGCCAAAGCTATAGGCTTTAGACAATGGTTCGCTCCTCCATTCCGGCGATTTGTTGCGGGTGTTGTCCTGCAATGCGCCGGACTTTGAGTGAATGATCCCAGCGAACATTAAGTTTTAAGTTCCTAAATTCACATAAAGCCCGCGTATCAGCTCAGCTGACGCGGGTTTTTTATTTCTCCCAACACAGGTGCATCGATGACAGTGGCTGCTGTGAAAGAAACCAAGGCACAAAAGATTGAGCGGTTGAAGCGCGAGAAGAATCCATGGGAAGCCTTCAACGAAGTGCGCGAGTTTGCGCGGCAGGGGCGCGCGAGCGTGGTGCCGGAATGGGCTTCGGCCTACTTCAAATGGTGGGGCATCTACACGCAGGGCGATGGCGTGGGCGCGGTGGGCGGCAAAGGCGGCGAGGGTCTGGCCACGGATTACTTCATGCTGCGCATCGGTATTCCTAATGGGATTCTGCGCGCCGATCAGTTGCGCGTGATTGCGGACATTACGAAGAAGAATGCGCGCAATGTGGCCGATATTACTGTGCGGCAGAATATTCAGCTGCACTGGCTGACGATTGAATCGCTACCGGAGATTGTGGATGCGCTGGATGCGATTGGGCTTTCGCCCAAGGGCGCTTGTGGCGATGTGGTGCGCAATGTAACAGGGTGCCCGCTGGCGGGGATTGCGCACGATGAAATTCTGGATGCTTCGCCGCTTGCTGTTGAAGTTGCGCATCAGCTCACGGCGAATCCTGAGTTCTACAATTTGCCGCGCAAGTTCAAGATTTCGATTTCCGGCTGCTCGGTCTGGTGCAACTATCCGGAGATCAATGATGTTGCGCTGACGGGCGTTCGCCGTGGCGATGAAGTTGGGTATTCGCTGCGTGTGGGCGGAGGACTTTCAAATGAACCGCATCTTGGCGTGAAGCTGGATGCATTCATCAAGCCGGAGCAGGCGCTGGATGTGGTGACGCGGGTGGCGGAGATCTTTCGCGATCAGCAAGGGCTGCGCGAAAGCCGCGACCGCGCGCGGTTGAAGTATCTCTTTATGCGCGAAGGATGGACGGCGGAGAGCTTTCTGCGGGAGCTGGAATCGCGGCTTGGGTACACGCTCGATCCGGGTGTTGATGAGAATGCGCCGGAAGATATTCTGCGCGACCATGCCGGGATTCATCCGCAGAAGCAGCCGGGATTGAGTTATGTGGGGGCTTCGGTACTGCGAGGGCGGCTCACGGGCGATCAGCTCGCGGCGGCCGCGGAGCTTGCGGAACTTTATGGATCGGGCGAGCTGCGGGCGACGGTGATGCAGAATCTGATCTTCATCAATGTGCCGACGGAGAATGCCAGACCACTGGCGCAGGCGTTGGGGAGGATTGGGCTGCGCGTAGAGGCTTCGACCTTCTGGCGTGGCGCAATTGCGTGCACTGGCACGGAGTTCTGCAAGCTTGCGATTACTGAGACAAAGGGGTTTGCGCGCTGGCTGGTAGATGAGTTGGAGGAGCGGGTACCGCAGTTCAATGAGCAATTGAAACTGCACGTGACCGGTTGCCCGAATGGCTGCGGCCAGCACTGGATTGCCGATATCGGACTTGAGGGCAAGAAGATCAAGCACGACGGCAAGATGGTGGATGCCTACTACTTCTGCGTGGGTGGCGCCGTGGGCAAATATGCGGCGGTGGCGCGGCCGGTTGGATATCGCGTGCCTGCCACGGAAGTGCCGGATGCGCTGGAGCGGCTGCTGCGCACCTATCTTGCAGAGCGCGAACCGTATGATAACTTGCGCACTTACTTCGGCCGGCATACGGAAGAGGAACTGCGCAATCGCTTGTCTGGCGAATACATC
>DATGAD010000207.1:0-2179 GCA_035313725.1 Alloacidobacterium sp.
TTCGGTTGCGATTGCTTCGCGTTCTAACGAGGGCAGAACTATGACTGCAGCCATCATCGGACTCGTCCTCGGGCTTGTCATCGGCGCTGGATGCCGGTTCTTTGACATTCCATCGCCGGCACCTCCGCGTTTGATTGGTGCTTGCCTCTTGCTGGCAATGACGGTGGGCTTCGTTACTGCCGACCACATTCTCCCTCCAGGGAAAACCTTGGTGCAGCTGGACGCACCATGAAATCGATGGTCGGCATTGTACTGGCCTTCGCGTTGGGCTTCGCCTGCCGCGCCTTCGGAATCCCCTCACCGGCACCGCCTCTGATCCTTGGCGCGCTTCTAGTGATGACAATGACGATTGGCTATATCGGAATCGATCGCTGGATAGCATCTCCAGCTCGACACGCTCGTGACTGCGGCGGACCGAGCGGGCTGTCGGCGTCTCAAGTGCTATCAAAGAGTGCGGAGGATTGAGCGATGCCAGCGCTGCAATTCTACATTCTTCTCGCAAAACTCTAATGAGCGTTGATGGACGTGCCTTCACCAGCGCGTGGTGTTAGAAAATTCCGTGTACTCGGCTTACATACAAGGAAGTCGACGTCCTTTTCGAACATCGCATTCAGTTGCAACTGCCGTTGTTGCCCTGCTGGTGCTGGTAAATGTTTCCCCGAGCCAGGCCGCCTCGTCATGTCCACCAGGTCCCCAGTACTCAAATGCTCGTTACGATGACGATTTCAGTTACCTCCGCGATCCCTCCTGCCGTAATGATTTATGGGATCCGCTCAAATACATACCACTCGGCTCGCGACGGGACTGGTATCTTTCGCTCGGCGGTGAAATCCGGGAACGCTATGAGCGCTTTAACAATCCTCTTTGGGGACAGCAACCTCAGAGTCGCGGCGGGTACCTGTTGCAACGCTATTTGCTCTTTGCCGATCTCCACTTGGGAGAGAACGTCCGTATCTTCTCTGAATTGATGAGTGATTGGGAAAACTACAGGGTTGGTGGACCGCGGCCTATGATCGATGAGGATCAGCTCGACTTCACGCAGTTCTTTGTCGATCTCAAACTGCATCCGTTCGGTTCCGACAGTTCGTTAACACTTCGTGTCGGTCGCCAATGGTTGATCTATGGATCTCAGCGTTTGATTTCCAATCGCTACGGACCCAACGTACCCTTGCCGTTCGATGGAGTGAAAGCGATTTTGGATCTAGCGCCGTGGCGCGTCGATGCGTTCGCGACCAAGCCGGTAGAAACCAACCCCGGCGTCTTCGACGACCAGTCTCATCTGCCGTCATGGTTCTGGGGAATTTACGCTGTACGACCGCTTGCGTTCATCGATGGTGGCAACATCGACCTCTACTATTTAGGGATTCACAATAAGACTGCTACCTACGCGAATGAGTCGGGCAAAGAAAATCGGCAGACCATCGGGACCCGCCTTTGGGGCGTTCGAGGTGCCTGGGACTCTAACTCAGAATTCGTCGGTCAGACCGGAACATTTGCCGACGGTTACATCCTGGCGTGGAGTGCAGCTACGGACACCGGTTATACGCTAGAGCCCGTTCCGCTTCAGCCTAGAGTTGGGCTACGAGCGGGTATCGCAAGTGGCGACCATGACAAACATGGTCCAAACCTTCAGACTTTCAGTCCACTCTTTCCCACAGGTTTCTATTTCAACCAAGCGATCCTTAATGGTCCGCTGAACGAGATGGGTCTTCATCCGAACCTCACGCTTCACATGGGCGAAAGGATTACGCTCAATGGCGACTGGGACTGGTTCTGGCGCCAAAGCACTAGTGATGGGATCTACGGACTCGGTTCAAATCTGTTACGCCCGGTTGGGAAGACAAAGGATACCTACGAAGGCAGTCAGGCCCAGATGACATTTGATTGGCAGCTCAATGATCACGCGCATTTTCAAATCAACTACCTGCACTTCTTCGTGGGCGGTTATCTCGAAAACACCTCACCGCGCGGCAAGGACGTAGACTTCGTAACAACGTCAATTGAATACCTCTTTTAGAAGGAATGCTTCGATGCAAACAACTAGAGCCTTAGTAGCGGCTGTGACTACTCTTCTCGTTGTCGGATCTGTTGGGCCTTTATCATTTCCTACACCAGCATTTTCCGAGCCTGCGAGGGCTACCTCCAACGTGGCTGTGGGTGCTCAGTACGACACGACCCA
>DATGAD010000208.1:0-3967 GCA_035313725.1 Alloacidobacterium sp.
TCCGGGCCTCTACGTCGTAGAAGATCCCGGCGCGCCGAACGAAGAGGCGAAGAAGGGCATCCTGAAAATCCGCATCGGCAAGGGCTGGTCGCGGTCGCTGCACTTCCACACCGGCCATGCGCCCGTGCTGCAATTCAACCGCCAGCTTATGCAGGCGATCCTTCACGACCGCCTGCCGATTGCCAAAATCGTCAACGCAACTGTCATCAGTCTTGACGATGCTCCCGAGGGCTACGCCGACTTTGATAAAGGCGCGGCGAAAAAATATGTGCTCGATCCAAACGGCTATCTGAAAAAGGCAGCGTAAGAACAAGAGGTAGAAAGAAAAAGGCCTCCGCTTTGTCGGAGGCCTTTCTTTTGAAAAGCTGCTTCGGTTATCGCCCGAGGGCAAAATCAGCTCTGCATCCACGGTCCACCCAGATGCCGCGCTGATCGAATCCCCAGCTGTATCCGCTGCGGCAGGGAGCGTCGCTTCTTTGCCGCACCAGCCGCACTCCATTGCGCGTATTCGCCGGGCAGAAGTTCCTGCCCCCATTGTCCGATGAGCAGGTGATGACTCCGCCGGGAGGCGGTCCCGGTGGCGGATAGCCGGGTCCGGGCGGTGGTGGATAGCCCGGCCCCGGCCCACCATAAAGGACTCTCACGACAAAGTCGGCCCTGCAGCCCCGATCGACCCAGATGCCGCGCCGGTCGTAACCCCAGCTATATCCTTGTTTGCAGGGTGAGCCGCTTCTCTGGTTCACCAGCCGCACACCGTAACGTGTATCGGCTGCGCAGTAGTGCCGGTTGCCGTCATCGGAGGCGCATGTGATTCTCGGGCCATCTCTGTATGTCGTGCCACTTTGGGCTAAAAGATGCGACGAGCCCAGCGCCATAAACACAACTGCAAAGAGAACGAACGTGAATTTCCTCAACATCTCTCCTCCGATTCGCTAGAAAAGCATACTCTGTACTCGACGCCAGAACAAAATCCTCGACCAGTTGTAACCGAATCCTTCAAGACGGATCAAATGAATTGTGATTGTCGCGCAGCATCGCGGCACTCGTCGCCGCAGCTTTTTCTGCTACGTTTTAATCGGAAGGCAGTGAATTTATTGACGCAGAAATCTATAGAGCCCTTGCCACAGCGGAAGCGCTTTCGCTGGCTGGGATGGTCGAGCTTTGTCTTCGCTTTTCTGCAAAGCGCGTGCACATTTGTACTGGCGACGAGCGGCATTCGCGTGCTCATTGGCCTCAGTTCGCTCGCTGCGGCTGCCGGCACGGATGCTCCGGCGAAGGGCTTTCATCAGGACGCGATACGCATCCCCATGATGATCTTTGCGCTGGCCGGTACGGCCATTAATCTCTATGCCGTCTGGAGAGTGCGCAGCCTGCGCGCGCGTCCGGCATCGCAATGGCGCGTTCAGCCAGTTACACCGAAGCAGAAGCGATCGGAGTGGTTGCAGATTGCGTTGTCGATTATGACGCTGATTCTTCTGGCGGCAGAGGGGTGGACACATCACCTGATCCACCACCCTCCACGCTAAGTTCTAAGCCGGCTCAGGCGATTCCGATGCGAGCACCAGATCCAGCCGCGCATGCAGGCGCTTGCTGTAATCGACAGGCAGCTCGAAGACGCGGTCGTCCGCCATCAGGATGATGACGTTGCGCGTAGAATCCAGGACCGCCGAGCAGATTTCGCAGTGCGCAAGGTGCCTCTCTACATCGGCGCGCACCTGGGGGTCGAGCGTTCCTTCAATGTAGTCGGAGATGCGGTCCCACACGTGTCTGCAATTCAGAACCATGGCAACCTCCTTAGCATTCCACTTTTTGCTTTTCCTTTCCACTCAATACGAAGCAGCGGCGCAAGCCTCTTCTGCAACAGCAGGCGAGCGCGGTGCAGGCGAACCTTGACCAGCGAGATAGAAATGCCGAGCGCTTCAGCGGTTTCATTCACGCTCAGCTCTTCCATGTCGCGCAGGATCACGACCTCGCGAAACGCATCAGGCAGGTCAGCTACAGCCTGGCGCATCAGCGCGCGTATCTCTTCCCGTTCCAGCGCCTCGGAAGGAATTTCGCGCCAGTCTGTTAATACAGCCGGCGTGTAGTCGCCTTCTTCAGCGTCATGGTTGTCGAGCGAATCCAGCGATGCGCGCTTTTCCTGACGCAGCTTCGAACGCGCCTCGTTTAGCGTAATGGCAATGAGCCATGTACTGAACTTCGCGTCACCGCGAAAGCTGGCAAGTTTGCGATAAGCGCGCAGAATCGCTTCCTGCGCCACGTCTTCCGCTTCCGTCTCGTTCTTCACCAGAGAGAGCGCGGTGAGATAGACCTGCCGCTCATAAGGGCGAATCAGGTCATGAAACTTTTCGCGCTCGCCGGCAAGAATTGCAGTAATGAGCGCCGCTTCGCGCTCCTGCCGCATTCCCGCGGCAGCCTGGGGCGTTGTCATAACTATCGCTTGCGCCGATGGGTGAAGAAGTAGTCGAGAGAGAAGAAACCAGCGCCAAAAATGAGCACAATGAGGGAGATAAATAGAAATGTGAACGGATCGGCGACGTAGAACTTGCCCGGATCCTTAAAAAATGACCACAGCGCTTCACGAGAATCCGTGAGATACGCAACGAACATGTTGCATGCGAGCAGAAATCCCGTGAGCCGTGACGCGAGGCCAACAATCAGCAGAATGCCGCCGAAAAATTCCAGAGAAGCGATTGCAGGCGCCATCAGCCCAGGCGCAGGAATGTCCAGGCTGGCAAAGAACTCGCGCACGTGCGAAAGATTGTGCAGCTTCCCCCAGCCCGTCTGCATGAACTGCCATCCCCAGTAAAGCCGAATCAGCAACAGAAAAGGTGAGTCCAGTCGCGCAGCATAGTACTTAAAGCGGCAGTAAAGGCCGCTGAGCCTTCTGAGGATGAACGGCGTTTTTGAGGTAGAAACAGATACCGGTTGCGTGCTCATAGAGATTTTCTTGCCTTTCTTACCGCGTAAACCAGCCCAGCGAAGACCACGTCTGAAACGCCGTCTGGAGAAACGGCGCGCGCGCGTCTTCAGGAATAGGGCTGTATTCAAGCGCCATGCCAATGGCTTTGCCGATTGGCTCGCCTGCCATCAACGCTGACAAAAGCCGATAGTCCTCGCGTCCAAGCCGCTTGTAGTAGACGGAGTTCTCATGGCGATGGACGGCAAGGTAAATCTCTTCCGGTTCCATCGCCGCGACATGACGGACTCTTTTTCGCTTGCGCGCAATGCTGGCGTTGTTGCTGCTCGAATCGCTGCTGCCGCTCTCGCTGCGTACTTCGATAATCAGATCGTCAACCGGATACCGCAGCTCGAGCAATCGCAGATACGGCTGCAGATGGAGCTGCGAACCGTCATGAATTCCCGCAAGATCGTCCGCGTCAATCAACGGGTCGGCGCCGGAATCGAAAGCCTCAATATGTGCCCACTCAATGCGCACCATGTCGAGCGCGAGATCTGCGCGTGGTTCGATGTAATCGCGATGCGTCAGGAGCCAATGCTCAAGCTGCGATCCAAGATTGCGCAGCGAAAACGACCGGGAAGGGAAGTCAGTCAGATAGGCGCGTGTCAGCGCATCGAATTTCCTGCGACCGATCACCGCCATCAATCCGGGAAAATCCTCTTCAAGCGATGAGTAAAGCCGGAACCAATATTGACGGTTGTAAATCTCAAGCCGCTCAAACGACGAAAGCCTGTCATTCGGTTTGATGATCTCATCGGCTTCGCGGGCGTTTGAAGTGCCGTCCTTGCGCTTGCGGGGCATCGTTTCCTGCTGCGTCAGCGGATGCATGATCGCAGCAGCGACCCGGCGCTGAATCTTCAGCAGATTGCTCATCGCGCCGCCTCCGCCAGTTCAGGCACAGATGGCTTAGCCGCAGCCTGCAGAAACTTCGTAGCCTTCAGTGCCTCGGCATGCACTTCTTCAAATGTCGGAATGTTGTCATCCCACTCAAGCAGCGTTGCCGTA
>DATGAD010000209.1:0-2576 GCA_035313725.1 Alloacidobacterium sp.
CAGCGATCGCGTCGTGGCCCTTGTACTGCGGAGGTAATCCGAAGGCCGCAAGATACGGCATCTCAAAGGCGCCATCTTCAGCAAACATCTCCGCCGCCTTCTTCGGATCTCTGAACGAGAAGGCGGTGTACTCAAGCATGAGTTCCTTGGCGTTTTTCATAAACATTCTCCTGTTTCTGACCATCAGTTAGTCCGCATTGCTTATAGGGTTCCCGGAACCCTCGCCTGCTCACTGGCGCAACCGGTACCACTGTGGGGGCTGAGCCTAAGCGTTGGAAGTTTTCCCGCGATATGCAGCAACAAAAACATCCTGCACAAAGCTTTCGAAGGACGTAGACGTGGTGTTCTCAGGCGAACGCGGCTCTAAGGCAACGACGACTTTTTCGTTTATGGCTTTGTACATCTCGACGTACAAAGCGGCTCCCTTCGATGGAACACCCAGATCTGTCAAAGCCTGCTGCACCTGGTCATACGAGAGCTGCTGGTAACGCAGATCCGGTTTGCCAATGCCGCGCGCAATCACCGCGGTAACTTCCGTCATCGATAGGTCGCGTTCGCCAAGCAACTCGCGGGTTTGTTTGCCGGAAAAATCCAGGTGCAGGAGGCGCTGCGCGGCGTAGTCGCCAACGTCGCGCGTCGCGATCATGGGTAGCTTCACGTCAGGTAGCAGCGCATTCCCGACTAGACCCATCCCATGAATCATGCCTATCGCAGCCAGATTGTTCTCCATGAAATACCCGGCACGCAGGTGCAGAACGTTCAACCCGCTGATCGCACTCAGTTTTTCTTCCGAAGCATGCAGCCCCACGAGTGGCCCAGTGTTTTCCGGAACCTGCGCGCCGTAGCTGCTCAGATGCACCGCGTAGCGCAGGCCGGACTCCTTCACAGCTTTCGCAATCGCATCGCTCTCGCGCGCCTGGCTTTCCCGGGATTTCACCGGTGGCAACAGCAGGTATGCGGCTCGCGCACCGCTGAAAGCTTTGGTGATCGCAGCCGCGTCGCTCAGATCAGCCGTGAACGTTTCCGCACCTTTGTCCACAAAACGCTGTAGTCGCCCCGCGTCGCGGCCCACGACGCGCACCTTCTCGCCCTTCGAGAGCAGAAAATCGGCGACGACCGAGCCGGTGTTCCCGCTCGCCCCTAGGATCACGTAGATTGCATTCGAAACAACGGGTGAAGTCATAGCCACTACCTCCTTGGTTTTGTAAAAAAGATGTCGAACGCCTTCAGGACGATCGCGTGTTTTGAGTTGTCACTTGGGGAATGTGTCGCCGAACATGGGTAGGCCGCTGACAGATTCAGCTTTGGTCGCCTCGTCCTGCAAAACGTCCCAATGCTCTTTAAGAACACCGTCTTCGAACCGAATAACGTCGGCGGCGATCCAGGCGGCGGGCCTTCCCATTCCAGTGAAGCGGCCATGCGCTATGACGTAATCGCCTTCTGCGATGATGAGCTGGTTCTCATAGTGCAACGTCTCCGGCACTGAGCGGACGAGATTGAATAGACCTTCGCGCCCTGGTGCTATGTGTGCGCTGTGCTGGATGTAGTTTGGTGACCAGAAGCGTTCCGCCGCCGCATAGTCACGCTTGTTGAACAGTGTCTCGAATGCTTCGAGCACGATTGCCTTATTCCGCTCTGGGGACGAGTTGCTCATTGCCTCTCCTGTGCTTATGACGAGTTGATGCGTCTTTCACTACAGTAGATTATGTGCGTCATCCAGAAGTTGCAAAGTATTTTACGAAATCTTTTGAAACAGTTCGTCTTGCTTTATTTGCCCACAAAACAGAGGACACTACATGTTGATGTGACGAGCCTCTTGCATCAAGACGAGACGGTTTGCATCCAACCAATGAAGCGTACGCTGATACTCTAGGAGTTGTTTCTGCCTGGAGCGATCCATGCGGACTCGGGAAGAGATGGTGATGACAGATGGGCTATTCGAAGAGTGACAAGGCGGAGACGCACACTCGGATCGTGAACGTTGCGGCCAAGAGGTTTCGCGAACTCGGTCTCGAAGGCATCGGCGTTGCCGATGTGATGAAGGAGGCCGGTGTTACTGTTGGCGGGTTTTACAAACATTTCGCTTCACGCGATGAACTGGTGGTTGAGGCGCTGGCCACCGCATTCCACGACCTCGACCGCTGGGAGGAACATACTGACACGCTAACGAAAGTTTTGAAGAACTATTTGTCCGAAGAGCACCGGGATGCTCCGGGAACAGGCTGCGCGTTGGGCGCGTTACTGGGGGATATGACTCGGGCGAGTCGATCGGCTAAGGCCGTATATACCGCACGCCTCAAGCGCACATTGGCATACTCGACGGGCCTTGTTCCTCCAAATGGCAACTCGGATAAGCGCGCCCGTGCAATTCTCACGATTAGTGCAATGCTAGGAGCGATCAACCTCTCTCGTGCCGTGTCAGACCCGAACCTTTCACGAGAGATTCTCCAGCAGACTCGGGATCAGTTAATCAGTTTGAACAAGCCCGCGAAAACGCATTAGACGTCTCATGCATCTCGGCTAAGTGGTTATCAGGTATAACCATGGAGGGCGCCTGGCCCCACACTTGTTACCAA
>DATGAD010000210.1:0-16020 GCA_035313725.1 Alloacidobacterium sp.
GCTATGGTACATCCTGAATGATGAGGAGATGGGAGGGCGTATCGCTGCGCAGCGGATCGCGACAATACTGCATGGCCAGGGATCGATCGCAATCCTGGGCATCGATCCCGACATCAGCGGAATCATGACGCGCGCGCGCAGCCTGGCCCAGTTTCTGGCCGAACACTATCCGAAGATTCGCATCGTTGCGAATCAAATGGGCTCCTTCAACGTCCCTCACGAACAACAAGTGGCCGAGGAAACACTGAAGGATAATCCGGACCTGGATGCGGTCGTCACCTTGACGGCGACAGCAACCCATGGAATTCTTTCGGCAATCGGGAGCAATGCATCAATACATGCGCGCGTAATCGCATTCGATCCCGATTCCATGTCCTTCGACAGCCCAAATCTGGATTGCGTCATTCTACAGAACACGCAAAAGATGGGCGCTGAGGCCGTGCGAACGATCCTTGCGCACCTTCATGGACAGCGTGTGCCCCCGATCACACAATTCGAGCCGGTATTGGTAACGAGGGAGAATGCGAATACCGAAGAAGTTCACAGACTAACCTCGATGGATTGGCGGCCTCCCCAGATGCAATGGAAATGGAGCGTGCGCCAATGAGCTATGCTCCGGGAACACGACGCCACTTCCTGCTACCTCTCGCGTTCGCAGCGTTGTTCATCATCGGAGCACTTTGCCTCTTCGCATACTGGCGCAGCCCTGGTCGCGGGCTTCCCTATCACGACTCTTTCAGCACCGCCAAAGCAGACGAGTGGAATGCTTACGGCGGCACATGGGAAGTAGTGAACGGCTCGATGCGAAACGACTCCGATGAACGCGGAGCCAAGCTGCTGACCGGTTCCACTCACTGGCAGAATTATTCGATTGAAGCCGATGTGATGTTGCTTGGCCTCGGCGGCGATGCGGGCCTCATCGTCCGCTCCAGCAATGAAGAAGAAGGCGTCGATGCGTATGACGGCTACTATGCGGGTCTGCGTACTATTGATAACTCCCTCGCTCTTGGCCGCGCCGGCTATGGATGGATGGAAGTCAAGTTCCCGCTGAAGCCTCAGGGACTGCCGGTGCTGGCTTCACGCTGGTATCACATGAAGCTTCTGGCCTACGGATGCCAACTGGTGGCATCGGCCGTTCTGGTGGGACAGGGAAGCCCCACAGTAGCCTCGATCACCGACGAAGACTGCATCCGCTCCGGCCGCGTAGGCTTGCGATCGTATTCGGCAGGCGGAGTGTGGCGCAATGTAGTCGTTCGGCCCGCCACGCAGCACGATGTCGACCAGATGCTTGCCCTCGGCCAATCTCCGGAAAATCCGTCTGTGCAGACTTCGACCGCCAATCTGCCTTCGCGCGGAGTCCTGCTCGCACCGCCGCTCGACAATCAGCCAACCGCGCTTCCCTCAAGCCCGAACACGCAACCGATCAGCAGCTTGCGACTGGCATCGCTGGCGAAGCAGCAGACAGCCACTGTACGCGGAATCGTGATACTCAACTCGCCTGCGCTCTTTGTGCAGGACTCGACCGGGGGCATCGCCGTCCAGCCGTTGAAACCACAGCCGCTCAAGGTCGGCGATGAGGTTGAGGTCACAGGTCAGGTCAGAACAAACGCCTTCAGCTCGACGTTGGAAAACGCCACGGTTCGCGTTCTGTGGGAAGCCACGCCGATGCCTGCTGTTTCGGTCACTGCATCGCAGGCTGCGACCGGAATGTTTGATGCGACATTTATCGAAATCTCCGGGAGGCTGCGCCACAAGGAGTACGGGCCGGGAGATGAAATTATTTTCGACTTTGACTCAGGCCCGCAATCGTTTCGCGCCATTATGAACCGCGGCCGCGGAAATTATCTCTATGGCAAATTGAAGCTCGGCAGCGTCTTGCGTTTGCGCGGTGTATCCGTCGTCGACCCGGCATATACCCAATCCATTACGCCCTTCGCTGTGCTTGTTCGCTCCAGCGATGACGTTGAAGTGCTCGCGGGGCCGCCATGGTGGAGCGCAGGGCATCTGGTGGCCGCAGCAATTGGCCTGTTGATTCTCGCGCTCATCGTCAACTTTATCTACCATCGCATCGAAAGCATCCGTCTGCGCGCAGTGGTTGAAGAGCGCGAACATCTCGCTTACGAGATGCATGACACGCTTGCCCAGAGTGTCGCTGGCATCGGCTTTCAACTCGAAGCCATCCGCATCGGCACTCCCGAAGAGTTGTCAAAAGTCCATCGTCAACTGGATCTCGCCAGCGAACTTGTGCGGCACAGTCACGCCGAAGCTCGCCGGAGCATCGACATGCTTCGCCCTCAGCAACTTGAATCGGAAGGTCTGCTCAATGCGCTGACCCGTTGCGCACGACGCCTGGTCGAAGGAGGATCCGTCCAGGTGATTGCAGCAGCAACCGGCAATGTGCGCCCATTGCCTCTACGCATGGCTGACACTCTCTATCGCATCGGGCAGGAAGCGCTCGCAAATGCGGTGCGTCATGCGCATCCCACTACGATTACCATCGCACTCGAATACAGGAAACACGCTGTTCACCTCCTCGTGGGCGATGACGGCTCAGGCGTTCTGGGCGCAGAAGCTCTTCAGGGATTTGGCGTACTGGGCATGCGCAAGCGCGCAGCCGGCATTTCAGCCAAATTTGAAATCCGCAGCGGCGAAGGCAAGGGCACTCAAATTCGAGTGGCTGCTCCGCTGAAGCCTCGCATCACATTCGCATCGTGGCCAATACATTTGTGGAACTACATAAGGGAGCACACTCGCAATGTCGCAACCACCAGCAAAACCAATCCGCATCCTTATAGTCGATGATCATCCTGTTGTGCGCGCAGGATTGACGAGCATGCTCGGTACCCAGTTGGATCTGGAAGTAGTTGCGTCCGCCTCAAGCGGCGAAGCCGCGCTCGCCATGATCGGAAGCATCGAATCCGACATCGTGTTGCTTGATCTGCGCATGCCCGGCCTGAGCGGAGTCGAAACCATTTTGGAAATGAAGCGTGCCGCTTACGGCGCGCGCATCATCATCCTCACCAGCTTCGAAACCGACGAAGACATCTACCGCGCCGTGCAGGCCGGCGCTCAGGGATACCTTCTGAAAGATACTTCCCTGAAGGAAATGGTCGAGGCAATTAAGACAGTCCATGCAGGCAAACGATATATTCCACGCGACATCGCCGCGCGCCTCGCCGAACGCATGATGCGAGCCAATCTCACTGCACGCGAACTGGAAATCCTGAAGATGCTTTCCAAGGGATTGACCAACAAGCAAATTGGCCATGCGCTCGGCATCAGCGACAACACCGCAAAAAACCACGTCAACAGCATCATTGAAAAGCTGGAGGTTTCAGATCGTACAGAGGCCGCGACAACAGCGATCCAAAGAGGCCTCATCACAATGGAAGAGTGACACGCATCGCCGACCGCATACAACACTGGCTATGCAACTTTTCGCAACTTGGTCACGCGTCCCACTTCCACCCATTCGACCACAAAGATATTACCCGCATGATCGAAACAAGCCCCGTGGGGACAGACGAACTTACCCGGCGTGAAATGATCGCGCGTGAGCTTGCGCGTCGCCATATAGTCACTTGAAGAATCGTCACCGAGATTCGCAATGATGTAATTTTTCTGGTCCATCAGCGTGACGCGCGCAAACAGATCGGGCACGACCATATCGCCGTTCTTGTAGATATTGAAATGGCACGGTGCGTTGGTCCCATAGAGAAAGTCGATATGCTTGCCGTCCAGCGTGAACCGCTGAACGCGCTTATTGCTGCGGTCGGCGACATTCAATACAGGTTCGGAACCACGCGTATCCAGGATGATTCCGTGCGGACAAAGAAGCTGGCCGGCCTCCTTGCCTGGACCGCCGAAGGTGCGCAGGTATTCGCCTTTGCTGTTGTACTGAAGGATGTAGCTCGAACCGTAGCCATCGCCAACGTATATATCGCCATTCGGCGCTACCGCCAGATTGGTTGGACTATACTTCAGCGGCTTGCCATCTGGCCCGGGCTTCGAGTAAGGTTCGGACTCCTTCGGATAACCCAGCGCGAATACTTCTTCGCCGTCGAGCGTAGTCTTCACCACCAAGCCGCGCTGAATATCGCACAGGTATAGAAACTCGGTCCCGCCTTCCTTGCGAATGTATAGCCCATGCGCGCCGCCACGAAACTCCTTGCCCCAGCTTTTGACGAACTTTCCCTGGTGGTCGAACACCACCATACTGTCCGGCTTCTCGCTCGTCGCATAAACGGTGTGATGTATATAAATGTGACCCTGCGAGTCTTCACAGACGCCATGCGTGTTGCCGTATTGAATATCAACAGGAAGCTCGCCCCAATCGTGAGTGACCTCGTAGGTATGTTCTCCAGAGCCCAAAATCGGCTTCCTGCTGCCGGATTTATTCGTGGCGCCAAGAATCAACGGCGCGACAAAGCCAGTTCCAACTTGAGCGAGAAACTTGCGACGGGATATCGACACGCGTGTATTCCTCAACGGTTCGGAGAAGCAGACTGATCTTGACTTACACTCGCCGTCTGCTTGCTCGCGAAAACTTTCAGCAGCAGGGGCGCAGAGGGATGCATCGTGGGAGAATTCGACTCCACCTGACCCACCACATAAATAGGCTGGTCGATCGGCTTCGCCCACTCCTCGGCACGAAGCGTGAACGTGCGGCTTGTCTGCGCTTCAGTCACCAGCACGCCGTTCAATCCAACATTCACAACTTCAACACCGGGAGGAAGATTCTCAACAGAACAAGGCACCCGTCCCTTGAAACCATTCTGCCGCTCGACATGCAGCGTGACCGTAACTTCCTTGCCCGGCTCAATCGCGACTTCCTTGGCCTCCGTTGTCACCACAACATCGGGCGGTGGAATCACCGACGCAAGCTGCAGCTGAGGATCTGAGTCCGCATCCTTGTTCGCGAGTCTGATCAGGTCATGACCATCAACGTTCGCATGACCAACAAACTCGATCGGCGCCGGATGCTCGTCCAACGATGCGTCAGAGGCGGCAGATAAGACCACTACGGTACTCTTCTGTCCCGGCGGAATTGTCGCCGGAGTTGCCGTGATCCCCAGCGGCAGTCCTTTCACCTCTACTTGAATCGGGCCCTCGTAGTTGCGTATCTGAGTAATTGCAACCGTCACCGGCACAGATCCGCCTCTAGGAATATTAGGATTCTCCGGATCCGCGCTCAGCTGGTAATCAGGAGTCGCATCGCGTATCGTCAGCCGATAGGCAAAGTCTCTACCTTCCATGCCGCGGACATCTTTGAGGTGCAACAGGTACTCGCCGTCCGCCGGAGCGACAAAGTCCAGCTTCGAGTCCGCGCCGTAACCCGGTCCTCCGTCATCGTTGCGCCACGTCAGATGAAAGACCGGCAAACCGTTCGCAGGGAACTCGGCATCGGAAGGCAGAATCTGCGCTTTATAAACCGGCGTGTTCACAGCATGAACGTCGGGCGATGTTCCCAGGTATGCCACGCGAAGATCCTCCATCCCTTCTAAGGTGGAATCCGCATCGGGCTGATCGGGTATGAACCTCAACCGATTTAGTTCGTCACCCACCATCAGGTAATCGCCTTCGTGCAGTCCAGACGTCGACACAAGTCGAATTCCCGTCGTGCGCGAGTCTTTATCGGACAGCGTCGTTGTCGTCTCGTTCAGACAGCGGATGGTTGCACGTGGAATCGCATTCCCTTCGGCATCCAGAACCTCGACCACCGAGTCCAGCGAAGACCCAAGCCGCGAGGCCGCAACATCGATATTCAGGCGCTCGCCTTTCCGGGCACGAAAGCGGAAATAATCCTCGTCCGCCTTTCCACCTGCTTCGTTTCCACCAGCGATGCGACCGTTGATGGTTGCCGGAAGAGAAATAACTTGTGCCTGGGCCGTAGTGTTGTTGGGCTCCTTCTCCAGCACTTCAGGCTCGTTGCCGACAGCGAGCTTCACTGCATTCATCGAAACTGTTGCGCCGTTCTTGAATGCAAGCGGAATCGTTGTCCACCCATCCGCAGACTTCGGCGCTTCGACTTTCACCTTGTGAGTGTCCCCTAAATTGACGCCCTCAACAGACACTTCCGTCTCCTCGCCCGCGCGCACCCCAAGTGGAAAGACACTGGTGATATAGGGCAACGGGCCCGCATTCAGGCGATAGAAGCGATCCGTTCCTCCACTCTGCTCGCGATCTGAAATCGACAGAGTATATAGTCCCTCCTTGGGCAGCTTGTAGTGCAACTCGGCATCGGGATCATCATCGTACTTGCCCGCTTCGGTCAGCGTTGCCCCGGAAGCATCGCTCAACACTAGCTTGGATTGAAGCCGCGAACCCAGCTGCGAAGCCTCCACCTGAAAAACAATCTCTTCCCCCGCCTTGCCCTCGAACTCGTAGCGGTCAACGCTTCCCGGTGAAGCAATCGTCCCCACAAATGTTGCCGGCAGTTGCACCTTTTGCGGTTGAGCGGCAGAGCCCGAAACCATTGGCTTGCTCGCAGTCACTTCAGGCAGCGACCCGATGTCGATTACAACCATATTGGTTGTCCCGAGCGGCGTCCGAACGCGAAAGCGATGAATACCCGCGGCTACATCTTTCGCCACCATAACTTCAAGCTGCGCAGTCTGCTTTTTGCCGAGAGGGACCTGAGCTCCCAGATCTTCGCCGGCGCGTGGGCCGGTAATTTTCTCCGGCACGTCGGTGATCTCCGTCAACTTGCCGGTAACGCCGGGCACGTCAAAAATCACTTCCCTTGCATCGGAAAGATTACGCCCCTCGACACTGAAGGTGGCCGTAGTTCCTCGCTCCATGCCTGCAGGTGAAATCTTCGAGATGCTCGGAGGAATGATGGGTTCCTCAGCGCAAAGAGCTTGCACACATACCATTCCCGACATGAAGAACATGGCGAAAAACAGAGGTTTCGTTCTCATTGCTTGCTCTCGCTACTTGGCACTGGCTTGGTGTTGTTTCCTGCGGGTGGCTGCTGCAGTTCAAAAGCAATCATCTGCCCCCGCTCCTCCTTGTAACTTTCCGCGTTATACAAACTCAGAGTGCCGTTAAAGCGCCCCGCGGCCAATTGCTTTCCATCAGGACTAACGCTAAGCGCATCCACCCAGTCCGGCTGATGATCGATGACGCGGATCGGGTCGAGTGTGTCTGCATTACGAAATCGAATGGAGCCGTCCGATGAAGCCGTAATAATCGTCTTGCCATCCGGCGACCAGACCAGTGAAAGGATCGCGTCCTGATCGGCAATCAACGATTGTTCGAGATGCCCATCGTCGCCACCCAAGCGCCACACATAAATCGTCTTGTCGTAACCAGCGGCAGCAATACGATCGCCGCTCGGAGAATAGGCAACTGTCGTCAGCCCATCGGAAGCGTCACTCAGCGTATACAAGCGGCGCCCTGTCGCAACATCCCAGATCTTTACGGTTCTGTCCTGCGAAGCTGTGACCAGGCGCTTCCCGTCTGAACTGAACGCCACAGCAAATACGGCGTCGATGTGGTCTTTCAGATTCGAGACTTCTTTGCCGCCGGCAACATCCCACAGCTTCGTCATCTTGTCATAGCTCCCGGAGGCGATGAGTTTCCCATCCGGGCTCCAGGCAATCGAATAAATGCAGTCCGTGTGCCCTTGCATCGTCTTCAGAAGCTGATGCGACTGCACATCCCAGATCTTGATCTCTCCCCAGCGCTGCGGAGGTCCGCCAGCCGCAGCAAGCATCTTCCCATCCGGACTGAACGCAATCGAACGCACATAGTCCGCATGTCCCGAGAGCGTAGCAATCACCTTCCCATTCCTGGGATCGAGAAGGCGCACTTCGCGATATCCACCCACCGCAAGCAGTTTTCCATCCGGCGAGAATTTCACTGAAGCCACCGGCGAGACAACCGGAACCTCCGTCTTGATTTCAGGAATTGGAGCAGCCGTCAGCGTCTTCGCCGCCTCCGATTTCCCCGGACCCTCGGCACCCGCATCAATCCAAGCCTCAATCGTAGCGATATCCGCTGCGGGAAGCGGATCAGCGCCAAAGGGCATGCGCGGCTCAATCTTTCCTTCAATCATCAAAGTCAGACGGCTTTCACGCGCATTATGAGGAAGAATCACCGGCCCATGCGTCCCGCCTTTGATCAACGAGTCATAGCTCTCCATCACCAGGTCGCCCATCTTCGTCGAACTCGCGTGGCAGGCAAGGCAATTCCTTTGCAGAATAGGAGCAATATCCGAGCTGAAGTTCGGCGCAGTGGCAGCCCCCACGCTGGATGCGAAGGTAACTCCGGAATGAAAAGCCGTCCAGAACATGACGAGGATCATGCAGACCAGAACGAGTCTGATGGATTTGACAACGAATCGAAACTTCCCCCATTTACCCGGCATACATCTGTGACAAGTCAGCACTGACAAACAACGCCCTGTGAATCTGTATCAATGATTGAACATAAACTCTTCGCTCGTTAACAACGACCACGACATATCGATCAGCGCCGCGCGCCGCGCATCCTCGACTCCTGGAATCTTCTGTTGCTCCGCCACAGCCAGGTCGCCCACCAGCGTCGAGCGTTCCGCCTCGGTCGGGTGACGGCTGAGCGACGCAAGATAGAGATAGTCCACAATCTGCTCATCCGAGAACCCAAGCTTGATCAGCATCTCGATGGAACTGTCCGGAGCCCGCAGCTTGTTATTGAGCGTATCTCCATTGATGATGTGGAGCGCCTGCGTAATCGTCGGCACAGAAGTGCGCTCGCTCTCGCGCGTCTGCTGCCGCACCGGACGGCCAAAGGCAGTCAGAAAATACGACTTCACCGCGGTATCCGGCAATTGCATGCCCCGCATCCCGACCGGGTATCCCTCGAATTTCTCCGGAACCTGCGTGACTTGCGAATAAGCATCGAGCAGCACCTCAGCCGGAAGGCGCTTGATCACATAATGCGAGCCATACTTATCGTCGTCCGCATTCTCCTTGAGCGGCACCGACGAAGTCTGGTAAGTAGCCGACTGCATGATCGTGCGTATCAGGTAATCCACGTCATAATTGTGCGCGACAAAGTCCTTCACCAGCGCATTCAGCAACTCGTCGTTAGTGGCTGGATTCGTGTCCCGCAGATCGTCAACAGGCTCCACCAGACCTCGTCCCATAAAGTTGCGCCACACGCGGTTCACAATATTACGGGCAAAGAAAGGATTCTCCGGCGAAGTAAGCCACTTGGCAAAGTATTCGCGCGTGTCACCCGGCACAGTGCTCGCCAGCGCCACAGCATCCAGAGGCTTGGGAGGCAGCGGCATCATGAATCGGTCATCCATGAATTCGCCCGTCGGCGCCGAATACACCGTAACACCGTTGAGGATCGGCCCAACGCCAGGACGAAAGCCGGTCGAGGCAAACGTCTTAAGCCTCACGCGCGCAAACAGGTTGGCCATGCCGTAGTAGTCTTTCTGAGTCCACTTCGCCAGAGGATGATTGTGGCAATGTGCGCAGGTAATATTGATGCCCAGAAATGCCTGCGCCATGTTCTCCGAAGTATCCAGCGGATCGCGATGCACTACCCAGTAGTTCGCCGCGCCATTTTCCTGCGTGTTGCCGGTGGCCGTTATAATCTGCGCAACAAACTTATTCCACGGCTTGTCATTCGCTACGCTGTCGTGAATCCAGTTGTAGTAGCTCCACATCTCCCCGTTCGAAAGTCTGTTGCTCGAAACCAGCAGCAGATCCGACCACTTATAAGCCCAGTAGTCCACGAACTCGGGCCGCTTCATGAGTCCGTCAATCAATTGGTTGCGCTTCGTCGGCGACGAATCTTTCAGGAACTTCTCAACCTCCGATGGGCTGGGCAGAATGCCTGCCGCATCCAGATACGCTCTCCGAATAAATGCAGCATCGCTCGCAGGAGGCGAAGGCGGTATGTGCAGCAATTCCAGATGCTTCAAAATCGAATCATCGACAAAGTTATTCCGCGGCGCATTGCTGAACACAGTGTTGGCCAGTTTGTATGGAAAAGGAATCCGCAACCGCGAAAAAGCAACGTGGCTCTGATACCACACCGTAACCGGCGCTTCGCCATAGCCGTGCATCGTGACATGGCCATCGTTGCCGACCGTAGCGACGCTTTCATCCCCGCTGTCGTACTTCGCCCATCGAGTTACGTCCGCAGTGTGGCCGTCCGAAAATACGGCCGTTACCAGCAACTGCTGTTCCGCGCCGGGGCGAAGCGAAGCCTCGCGCGGAAGCACCAGGATCTCGGTAACGCGCGCATCAGAATCCCGCGGTGGCGGCATTCCCTGCGCAATCCATCCCGCAATCACTCCATACTCAGGCGAGTCGGTGGTAAAGCGCTTGCCGCCGCCATGAGGAATAGCCAGCGTAGGCTTCAGCAGGATCAGGCTCTTGGCCGGCTCCATCGTCTCCGTGCGCCTCGCCAATGCCTGATGAGTAAGCGTGAAGTAATCGGCTTCCGGATCGTAACCCCGCAGCGTCAACTTGAAGCCGTTCTTCCCCGCAGCCGCGCCATGACAAGCCCCGGAGTTGCAGCCCATTTTCGTCATCACAGGCAGCACATCATTACGAAAGCTCCATGTCGAGACGCCCGCATAATCCTTCACACTTAGAGGCGCGCTCGCCTGATGACCTTCGACGACGGCTGTGATCGTCGCCTGCCCGTCCGCCTGCGGAACGGCGAAATTATCCTTGTCCACGATAGCGACCTTCGCATCCGAAATCGCAATCCTGGAGCGCGAAGTCAGTTCTTCCTGATGCCCGTCGGCGAAGGTTCCTTCAACCAGCAGCCGTTGCGTGGAGTGCCGCCCGGTAATTGATACAGTGGCAGGCACAATTTCAATCTTTGTAAGAGCAACTAGCGGTTGACGGTTGCGAGCAGCCGGTGTCGCCTTATGCGTCTTCGCATCGGCCGCAGCATCCTCCGGCTTCACCATCTCTGGCGGATGAAATGGACCATCGCTCTTCGTCTGCGCCTGCACAACGGCCTGACCCATCATCAGGACAGAAAATACGCACAAAGATGCGAATCCACCAGCGAGTGCGGCGAAAAGTAGAGCGTCCCGAACCTTCATAGTGTTCCCAATGTTTCGATCAATCCACCTTCGCTCGAACTAGATCAGTAACTCGTCAATAGGATCGAAACCATGATCCACAAGGCGCACCACGCGCCCTTGCGGAGTCTTCAACTCCATGTCCACTGGAATTCCCAGGCACTTGTAAACCGTGGCCGCAACATGAGCGGGCATCACCGGCCGATCCTGCGGCGCCGCACCGATCGCGTCCGATGCGCCCACAACCTGTCCACCCTTGATTCCGCCTCCAGCCATCACAACCGTCCAGCACTGCGGCCAGTGATCGCGGCCGCCCGCAGGATTGATGCGCGGCGTGCGTCCAAATTCACCCGTCGCCAGCACCATCGTCGTATCAAGCAACTCGAGCCTGCTTAAATCCTCAAGCAGCGAGCTGTAGGCGTTGTCAAACATCGGCCCCACCAGATCGCTGTAGCAGTTGATGGGGCTGAAAGGAGCAGAACCATGAATGTCCCAGGTTATGTCGTTGAACACCGTCTCAAACATATTGAGAGTGACGAAGCGCACGCCCCTCTCCACCAGTCGCCGGGCAAGCAAACAACCTTGCCCAAAGCGATTCATGCCATAGCGCTTGCGCACATCATCCGGCTCCTGCGTTAGCTCGAAAGCCTCGCGCGCCTTGGTCGAAGTCATCAACGTATACGCCTGGTTGAACGTCGAATCCATCAACTTTGCGTCCTGGTTCGATTCCTCAAAGTACTTCACCGATTGGTCGATCGCTTCCCGCCAATTACGCCGCCGGTCAACGCGCACTGCGGAAATGTAATCGGGCGGCAGCATATCAGGCACCTTGAAATTGGGATCAGCCGGATCGGCGTTCAGCACAAACGGGTCGTAACTCTTGCCAAGAAATCCAGCCGTGTCGCCATGAGGCAGGTTGCCGCCGAGTTGGCCGATCGTGTAAGGAATCAACACGTTCGCAGGCATATCGCCCTTGGCGCCTTTTTGAAACCTCAGCACTGACCCATAGTTGGGCGACTCGAGACCACCCTGGAAGAGCCTTCCCGTCTGCATCATCTGGCAGCCGGTATCGTGCACCGCCGCCGCGGTGTGATACACCGATCGCAGCAGCGCAAACTTATCCGCATGTTGCGCCATGCGCGGAAATATCTCGGAGATCTGAATGCCGGAAACGTTCGTCTTGATCGGCTTGAACGGTCCGCGAATAGAGGACGGCGCATCGGGCTTCATGTCCCAGGTGTCAAGCTGGCTGGGGCCGCCAACCAGCATCAACTGGATGCAGTTGATGTCCTTGTCCGACTTCACCTGTGCAGCAGCTTTTAGCTTCAGAAACTCCGGCATCGTAAGGCCGAGGAAGGCAAGCGACCCCGCATGCAGAAAGTCGCGTCGCGTCACTCCGTCACAAAAATGAACCCGTTTATCAGCGTCGAGCCGAAACATCAGCCTTTCCTCGCGAGGCGAGAACCTTGCCGGAACTCACGCGGAATTATAGTCCTGCGATACGAGCCTGGGCAGGACGCAGGAGAGTTCGCCGATTGCTCGCGTCAAGCACGGTGGGGTATACATTCTCCCAATGCAAATCCGTCCGAAGCTCTTCGACATCATGTTGTTCCTTGTCCTGCTTTCTGCGTACTGCGCGCCAGAGCTTGCGCAGACGCAGGAGCCGCAACCGCGCTCACCTGACTATTCCCAACTGCAGGAGCGGCTGGCTCGCGGCTGGAACACCTGGGACACGCACAGCGTCATGACTCAGGTTCTGTTGCCTGAAGGACTGGCGATTCGGATCGGAATCAAACATCAGGACACAGTAGGATCGGACAGCTTTCTTCCAGCAGCGCTCATCGGCCGCCAGGGCAAGGATGACGAACGCGTCATTCCCGGCCCCCACTCCTATGACGGCAGCTATACAGATTTGAAAATTCTGTGGCGAGATCATCAGATCCGCATACAAAGCGCGCATGACGGAGAGGATCTCGTGCTGCTGATCACACCTCTTTCGTCATCCGGTAACGCCCATCTTCCCGCAGAAGTCGTATTTTCCGCCGGGATGCTCTGGAACCTGCCCGGCTCAGTTGTGAAGAAAAGCGACCGACTGGAAGCCCGACTCCCGAATCAAACGATTGCGCTTTATTTGTGCGGCAAAGATACCGCCGACGTGAGCATTCCCGTCTCCGGCAGTTACTTTTCGGCGGAGTTGACGCAGCCCCTGGGCCTGAGCACCGGCAAATCGCGCACCGTGGCGGATATCCAGGAGATATTCGATCGGCAAAGTCGCTCTTATCAGCAATCTGTCGCAAGTTTCGGAGACCGCGCCCCGGTAGCCGATGCAATTCAGACGGTGATTGGCTGGGACACAATCTACGAGCCGCAAGGTCGCCGCGTGATCTCGCCCGTCAGTCGTATCTGGAGTGTCGGCTGGGGTGGGTATGTGCTCTTCGACTGGGACACGTTTTTCGCCGCGACTCTTGCCGCAGTCGGCGACCGCGATCTGGCGTACGCAAATGCAATCGAGATCTGCCGCGAAGCTACGCCGCAAGGATTCATCCCCAACTACGCACGCGGCGGAGGCTGGAAAAGCAACGATCGCTCAGAGCCGCCAGTCGGAGCCATCACTTTACTCGGACTCTACGAGAAGTTTCATGATCGATGGCTGTTAGCAGACACATTTACAGCTCTGCTCAGGTGGAACCGCTGGTGGGCGCAAACTCACGATCGTCAGGGCTATCTGGTCTGGGCCAGCAATGGCGAAAATCAACCGGCAAATCTCGACGACGCAAGTCGCGGGACGCGCCAGGGCGCGATCCTCGAATCAGGACTCGATAACAGCCCGATGTATGACGACGCCGCCTATGACGAAAAAACCCATCAGCTAATGTTTGCCGACGTCGGTTTGATGGGAATGTACATCGCCGACTGCGACGCGCTGGCGAAGATAGCAGATACTCTCGGCAAAAACGCAGAGGCGAAGGAGCTCCGCGACCGTGCAGCAAAATATCGCGTTTCGCTCGCGACCTTATGGGACAGCGGCTCGGGAATATTCCTGAATAAGGACCTGCGCACCGGACAGTTCAGCCATCGGCTTTCGCCCACAAATTTCTATCCGATGCTCGCTCAGGCGGCCACTCCAGAGCAGGGGCGGCGCATGATCGACGAGCATCTTCTCAACCCGGAGGAGTTTTGGGGGCAATGGGTAATCCCGTCGATAGCCAGAAACGATCCCGCTTTCAAAGACCAGGATTACTGGCGTGGACGAATCTGGGGACCCATGAACTATCTGGTCTATCTCGGTCTGCGAAACTACCACGAACCGGACGTCGACCGTGCCAGGCAGGAGCTGTCGCAAAAGTCCCTCGATTTATTCTTGAGCGACTGGCGAACGAACGGCCACGTTCATGAAAACTACAACGGAGCAACCGGCAGCGGCGACGACGTGAGTAACAGCGACCGTTTCTATCACTGGGGCGCGCTTCTCGGGCTCATCGACCTGGAAGAAATGAGCCCAGCTGTGGCGAATCAGTAGAGCCTCTGCTGGCCGCGTAAGGATGTTCACAGACACTAGTGGAGATCCTTCGGCGCTAGCACACCCAAATTTCTTGTCAAGAGGGGACGCGCCTCAAGAATCCTTTAACTATTTAATTTTCATATACTTAGAAAGAGCGTCGAGCTGAATTTAATTTCCCCCTAAATTGCTAGAATAGAAGTAGGGGCTGATATCGGCGATTAAGTCCCTACTAGAGCGTTAGCAAGACGTGCGCTCAATCGGGATTGCGACGTGAGCGATCTAAATACAAAAGAATCAATAATTTGAAGATAAGCAACGTATAATCAATAATTTACCGGACATATCTCCAAAGAAGTAATCTTTTCAAGGATTTAGCCACCCTGGGGGTAGAGAGCAGCCAAGTACCGTCACCCACCACATGTACCAGACTCCGACCCAGCGAAAGATCCTCTACGTCTCCGATCTCAGGTTCGGAGGCACGGCCACTTATCGCCTCGAAGCTCTGCGCCGCATCGGACAGGAGGTCATCCCCTTCGACCCGGCACCCTGGCTTTCCCAGTCGCGCCTGCTGTCAAAACTCCGCTACAGCTACCCCATCGGCCCACTCGTAGCCGAGGCAAACAAAAGCCTCTTAAACGCCGGAAAAAGCCACAAACCGGACGTTATCTGGTTCGATAAGCCACTCATTTTCACGCCAAAAACCATGCAGGAGATCAAAGCCACCGGCGCAAAAACGGTCTGCTATAACCAGGACAACCCCTTCGGCCCCCGCAACGACGGCTGCTGGATGCAGTTCTACCGCATCTACAAGCTTTTCGACCTCCACTGCCTTTTCCGGACAGTCGACGTCCCCCGCTACACCGAGTGGCAACTGCCCTTCATCAAGGTCCAGCTAAGCTACGACCCCGCCGTCCACTTCCCGCCCCCGACAGGCTGGAATGACAGCAACCGCACGCGAGCCATCTCGTTCATAGGGACGCCCTACGACGACCGCCATAAGTTCCTGAGAACACTGGCCGAAACCTACAACCTTCCGCTGGTCATCTCCGGAGACCGCTGGGACAAAGTCTACCCGCCCGAAGTCTTGGCAAAATACGTCGTCTCGGGCGGCCTGAAAGAAGCAGCCTACAGAGAAGGCATCTGGCAATCGAAGATCAACCTCGCCTTCGTAACCCAATCCAACGAGGAAGACGTAGCGCACAAAGCCTTCGAGATCACCGCCTGCGGAGCATTTCTGCTCGCACTTCGAACGCCCGGCCATCAGGCCGCCTTCGAGGAAGACAAGGAAGCCGTCTTCTTCTCCACAGTGGAAGAGTGCGCTGAAAAAGCCCGCCACTACCTCGACCATGAAGCCGAACGCGAGGAGCTTGCTCAGCGTGGAAGAGAGCGCGCCGTCACGTCAGGCTATGACAACGACACGCAGTTGAAACGAGTGCTCTTGAAACTGGACGGAATAGAAACGCCACCGACTATTTAGGCG
>DATGAD010000211.1:0-10172 GCA_035313725.1 Alloacidobacterium sp.
TTTCCCGACGCGCTGAACCGGCTCGGCGAACTCATCACGAATTTGTCTGCGACGAATCTGACCAGGGTATAAGGCGGATAATTTGGATTGTCCGCCCATGTGTTAGTTCTTGAATCGGCTGGAGCAACCTTCGATGTTTCCGGATATCTCCGACTGAACTCCGTTAGCAGATTGCGTGTAGCAGTGGGGCCAATTCTTAATGCTGTTGCCGTGAATACCTATGCCATTCATTCTTGCTGTAGTCGGATAATCGTTTTCGATCCGAATAGCTGGGTTCTTGCTCCCGTTTATCGCCTCTATAGTATTTCCCTGTATCACCTGGTTAGAACAATCTATCGCGTCGGCATTGCATTGTAACCAGATACCAAACGCAGGCTTATCCGCTGGGGAAGCGCTGATCTGGATAGTGTTATTTGTAATCTGATTATGATTATTTCCGACAGTACGACTGCTCCCGCTATAAATCGCAACCATCTGGTCATCGGCTGAACTGTGAATCGTAATACTGTTGTGATCCACATTTGTAAACGACTGCTTATTGATGGTTATGCTGCCTCCAACGAGGATATTGCTGATCGCCTTCGCGTAAGAGCCGCTGACCAACTCAATACCTAAGACAGATGCTCCATTGCTATCGTTTATATAGCTATTGCCTTGGAGAGTGGCTCCATCCACCGAATCAAGGGAATAGCCGCCCGGCTTGCCCGGTACTTTCTTTTGAGTGCAGATATTATTGACGATCTCAATATCTGTCGGATGCAAGCCGCCGAAGGCTCCCACTTCGACACAGTAATCATACCCATTCGTGATATGGTTCCCTTCGATGTTAACCTGGTTCACTCGGCTCGATGCATCATGGGAGTGCAGACCAATCGCATGGTGCCACATGATTGGCGATGAGGCATCGATTGTGTTTGATGAAATCTGGATATCTGAGGAGTTGCCATCCCCATAAATTGAGTCGTTTACACAACCCTGCAGTTTATTGTTGGTAATATTTGCGTGGACTACACTTCGCAGGAAAATTCCAAAGCGTTTAGCCCCAATAATTGTATTGTTCTCTACTGTCAGGTCTTTGACATTCTGAGCATAGATGACAGAGCCATCATAAGCAGCATGCTCATCACTCAACCGGCAGCCCGTAAGCACAGCTCCTGACGCTGTGACTGTAATCAGGTCTCCATTTGATACTTTTGTCAGAGTTGCGCCAGACTCACACTTTAATGTCTGTCCCTCCTGCCGGATGGTCAGAGAACTTGTCAGCGCTTCTGAATAGCCTGCAGGTAGTATGCAAACACCTCCAGGCCCAGCACTATCGATACAACTCTGCGCTGATAGTGCACCTTGTTTCGCGTATACGACCTTCTGCTGCTCTCCCCCTGCATTGCCGCACAGCCCAGCTAAGCAGAAGAGCGCCAGCATTGTGCTTCCAGGAAAATAGGTTCTTGCAATTGTCTTCAAATCCTTGCCTCACTAAAAAGACCGTGGTCATCTCACGCTGGTTGTAATAGCTCGAAAGGCGCACTCTCCGCCTCGGCCGTATGTAGCGCCGCGCGATATCTCTTGCGTGTACTCGCCTCGAGAGCCAGCACCAATCCCCACAAAAAATAGTATGGAATGGTCAAAAATGTAAGCTCGAATGACGGCTCCGTCATACCCCCAATGAGCACAACGATAGAGAACACCATCGTAACTTTCAAAAATATGGTTTCACGATGAAAGCCAAGACAGTTGCAATAAGCCAGTGCTCGTCGCCAACGTAACAGCAGGAGTGCTTGCAGCCAGAGCCAGGCAACGAGGCCGAGAAATCCTAACCGGGCTGCAATCGAGATAACAGAATTATGCGGCTCCCTCACGGGCACCCCATCTGTGGTTATGAGATCGATGAGAGGGAACCCGTATCCCAAGCCAAACATAAAAGTCGTGGGAGTCGCGGTCCAGCGGTGGAATATGTCTTTCCACCAGTCAACGCGTTGTTCAGAGCCGCGCGCAGCGCCTTCGGCAGAATTACTTTCAATGCCCACAATGGATGCCACGTGATCGGCCATGAATTGAAACGAGATGGGTTGATCCAGCCGACCCCGGATCTGAACTCCAGTAACCTGGATTGCAGCAACGCCGCAAATTAGAACCAGCACCGCGGCAAACCATCGGGAAACATTTCGTCGGCTGTATACAAAGAGAAACACGGCGATGCCGGCAAATTGAAGATACACAGTTCTGGTTTGGTAGATTGCAACGGTAAATGCAACCAGAACGCCAGAGACTACCGTCGCTCGTAACTTACCAATTGCGCCTCGATCGGCCAGCAATAGATAGGCGGCAGCCGCAACGAGTACAAAACCAGGCGTGAACATATACCAGAAAAAGATTGCAGTAGGCACGCCGTTTGGGCTAGGAATTTTGGGAGATATACGCTGCAGTGCTTCACGGGCTGGATAAGTTAAGCTGTAGACGCCAATGATGGCCAATACTTTCGGATAGTGGCGTAGCAATACCTCTCTGCTTCGTTCATGCGTGAAGAAAACATAGCCGACAAGTAAGTAAAATGACTCGATGACATGTGTTGCGTCTCGAATAGCCCAAACACCATATTTAGGCACCCCCATAAGGGCGCGCACCATACCTAGAAACCACCATACAAGGCACGGGAAGATGAGGATCTGTTTGGATAAGTGACGAATCGCTCCAAGCACCGTAAAAGAACAAAGATAAAAAACAAGGAGAAGTTCGCCCGTGGGAATGCCAAAGCCTATGGGAGGAATGCGAACCTGCATATACCCATAGTTGAACAGGAGGAGTAACACCAACTCCCACATGATTACTTTGTCGCGAAATCGAATTGGGCCGCCTTGCGCTCTTCCGGACAAGGCTCGACGAAGTAGGGAGGGCTTCTGCATTATGGAATACGTCAATAAACTATCGAATGGTGTAGATCGCCGCTGACGTCGCAGCACTCATCACACTAGTGCCTCCAGTCAGGATCGCCTTGGTCTTGCTTACTGGGACATAAACAATATCCTGTGGCTTGAGGCTGACATCGGCAGCTTTTCCTTTGTTCACATCCTTGTAAGGAACAGGGATATCCAGGATGCTTCCATCCGGCTCGCGCCGAATGATACGCATCGCCCCTGTCGCAGCCTGCATCGTTGTCCCAAATGCCAAAGCTACTGCTTGCACGACGGTCAAATTTCCCGACTCTTGCATAATGAAACCACCAGGTCTATTAACAGCGCCAAGAACATATACAATTCCTGTGCGCGGAATGACTACAGTATCTCCAGGATTTACCGTTGTATTTTTCAGCACATCATTTGATCCGCGAACATATGTAACCACGGTCGGGTGCTCCGCTGGATCAGCCCGCTTAATCTCTATTTCCTTCCCTGCGATCTGGGTTTCACCTCCAGCCATCGCTATCACGTCAAGAAGGCTGTGTGGCGCCAGCAATGGAATTCTGCCTGGATTCTGCACTTCCCCGATGACTGAAACATTCGTACCGGCGTACTGGCTAACATCCAAGGTCACCTGCGGATGAGTCAATATTTGCTTTTCCTGAAGCGCTGCCTCAATCTTTCGCGCTGCTTCGGGTAAAGTGTCGCCAGCGACTTGAATAGAGCCAACCAAAGGTATGGTTACGCTGCCCTTATCATTGACACGCAAGCTCAGGGAATACTCGGGAGTATCGTAAACCTGCATGTCCAGCAAAAACCCCGGCAAGATATGCAGGGTAGAAAAATCTTCGGGAACTGCTGTTAACGCAGTTGATCTCTGCGCTGGACTATCACCACCCGATCGCAACAGGATACCGGCACTAGCTGTCGCTGGTAGTTGTTGTCCCGACAGCGCTGCAGTCGCGGTTAACATAACCCCAAGGAAGGTACACATTAGTTGGGAATATTTCACTATGCACCCCTCGCAGCACTTTGACTTTCGTTAGAGTAATAGCCGTCCCCGCCATAGTATCCATAGGAGTAATAGTATTCGGCAGAGCTTGTATCGACGGCATTTAGAATAAGCCCCACTGTGTTGCATGCTCTCCTGCGCATTAAATCTGCCAGGCGCAAAACCACTGGGCGCGTTGCTTTCCCGGCCCGCACAACACCGATAACAGCCTCAAATTGCGACGAGAGCACAATCGGGTCTGTCACCAGTAGCGCAGGTGGACTGTCAAAAAGTAGAAAATCGTACTGTAGCTTCAGATCTTCTATAAGTTGTGACATTGTCCTTGATCCCAATAGTTCAGCTGGGCGAGGAGGAATGGTGCCCGAGGGCAAAAAGAACAAATTTTCAATCGATGGATGTGGAATGATCGCCTGCCTCAGATTGGCGCTAGCAGTGAGCACATTACTTAGACCTATCTGATTTGAGGCGCCAAAGTGCTTATGCAGTGTCGGCTTTCTCATATCCGCATCCACCATCAAAACCCTGTGCCCCTGATGCGCGAAAGCTACGCCCAGGTTATAGCAAGTTGTAGATTTACCATCTCCTCCGAGCGCGCTGGTCAAAAGGATGGTTCTGGGTGGGCTTCCGGCGCTCGACATGAGAATCGAAGTTCGTAACGCGCGATATGATTCTGCCGCCGCAGAGCTTGGACGGCTTATGAGCCAGCTAACATCGGTGAAACCGTTCTTTGTGCTTACGTCTCCGGGCATGGAGAGCTTTCTACGCATATCCGAGGTGAAATCAGGAACATAGCCAAGAACAGGCAGACGCGAGGCAGCCTCTAACTGCACTGATGTAGATATGCCATCATCAAGGTGTTCCTTGAAGAAGGCACCACTAATACCGAGAAATAGGCCGACACCGATTCCTATAGCTAAATTGAGAGGGTAGTTTGGCCTGGTCGGTGCCTTGGGAGCGCGAGCTGGATCGACGATACTTATGTTAGTGGCCCGGACACCAGCATCAACGGTAGCTTCCTGAAGCTTCGTGTACAAATCTTCATAGAGCTGCCGGTCCGATGCTGCCTCCTGCGCAAAAACCTCCAATTGCACTGTGCTGTCGTTGACCTTCTGTACCTCCGCAGTTTGCTTATTAAACGCATCCTGTAGCCCATTCTCTGTTTGCTGTGCGATTAGCAACTGATTGTGCGCACGCTCTGAGAGCTTTGCAATTTCTTCGTGTACCTGGGAGTCGATTGCTCCGATCTGATTTTGTAGTTCCGCCAGCTTAGGATTCTTAGCACCGTATTTAGTCGCAGCGTCCGCATATTGCACTTTCAGGGCCGCCTCTTGCTGCTGTAATGCCTGCAGCATGCTTAGTGCGTTACCACTTATTAGTGCGGATGCGCCAGCTGTGTTCGAGAAACTCGTCCCGGCGAGGCCTAGCACTACCTCCGGATTTTGTGTCTGCGTTAATCGATAAACGGCTTCGACAGCAATTCTGTCCGCTTCCGCGCCAGTAAGTGCTTTATTCAGTTCATCTAGCTTATCAAGCGTGGGGTTATGAGTAAGCGTGCCCGCTTGATCCGGAGATGTGGCGACCGAGATGCTCGGCGCAGTAATCAGTCCGGTTTTACGTTCGTAATCTGCTAGCTTTTGCTGCGAGTCTTGTACTCGTTTCTTTAGATCGCCAAGCTGCTGAGACATCCAATCGGTAGCCTGCTGCGCGGTCGAATATCTTGTCTCTAAATAGTTATTGATGTACTCAGAAACCACTGCATTCGCAATACGAGCCGCTACATCTGGGTCGGGATTTGTAAGCGAGATTTGTAGCAGCCGAGTATTAGGTATCTGCTGAACCTCGATCTCCTTCTTGAACAAGCCCAAAAGACGCTGCCGGGTCGCCGGGGCCTTGTCCAAAGGTAATCCCTGTTCACGATCGACGTCTGAAGGCCCTCCGATCAATCTTTTCTTTCCGTATTCGTAGCGAAATGGCGGTTCTGCAGTAAGATTGAGCGCCTGGATAACGCGCAGCGCGATCGTGTCATTCTCAAGAACCGCGGTTTGCGTCTGCATATCTGTTTTCAAATCGTCGCCACTGCCAAGTCCAGACGCTAAATCACTCATGCTGCCCAGGCTTAGAGAGCTTGAGTTGTCTTTGTTTATCTCAATTGTTGCCGTAGCGTTGTAGACAGGCCGCATGAACAGAGAAACGGCAAGCGAAAGCAGCAAGCAGCCGACAAGTGTTCCGACGATCATTTGTCTGCGCTTGCGAAGCACCCGCATAACATCGCGCAGCGATTCGTCTTCCGGCTCCGTATCGATAGATGGATGCCGGAAAGGGTCGAGGGTAGTTAGATGTTGAGTCTGCACCATGTTTTGTTGGTTATGTTGAAGGGTAGTCAAAGTGGGCTCCTCTAAGAGCGCAAGTAGTTAGAGCAGGTTTTTGGCTTGAGGGCCGACTTGTGGGGTTGATTTACTTATTTTAGCCGACCGTCGGCTCGCCAAGCAATATAGGTGCGCGTTTCTGACAAAGTTACGGCCAACTGAATGACGACCGAAGAGGCGCGGACCTCAAATCGGCGCTTCTGACTCGCATCCTCAAGATAGACCTTCATACACTGAAGGTTCAGCAAGTCTGGCAAGGCGTTTTCCGCTATGCATTGCCGCCTGAAACTGCTCACGGCTAATCCGACCTATTGTGTCGCGCAACCTAATGCCGCCAGCAAGAATTGTCTCGACCTTGGTTTTCAACAATGGAAGAGTTATTTCTTTTACCTCTACGACGAAGTCCTCCAAGCCCAGATCGCGGAGAGCGCCCTGAGTTTTCAATCCAAAATAAGGAATCGCAACTACCGGGCAACCGCCACAGAGTGCTAGTACCACTGCATGAAAGCGCGTGGCTAAAACGAGACTTGCATCACCGTACAGGCTCGCGAGATCGGCCGGGCTAAGATCCTCCTCAACGAGCAGCGTTTGCTGCTTTGCGTCCTCTGCCAGCGATTCGTAGACAATTCGACTCGTAATTCGATCGTCCTCTTCCAGCAAAGGCCCGGTGGTGTGCGCAACGAGCGCCACCTTCAACTTCTTTTCTCGAACTATCCATTCGATCAGTTTCTGAAATGATTCGCGATAGTTTTTCTCTAACTCAGGCGCATGACCCGTGGCATCCAGGCTCCGTACCGATACAGCAACATATTCCTGTGGGCGGAGGGATGCGAGGCTGCTCCATTTCTGCTGCCCTGGCCTGGGTCGTACTCCGAATGCTGCGTCGGCGACGACATCCATCTTATCCGCAGGGGCCCCCATATTTATCAGCGTCTCTCTTGAGGCGCTTTCTCGCGCCCACGTGCCAGATGAGTTCTGGACCAGTTTTCTCATCCACCACCGCGAGAACCATGAATGAAATGGGCCGAAGGATTGAGCATAGAGCACATATGGCACTCGCAAGCGCATCGCTAGAAGCATCGGATAAGAAAATGCAAACAGGTGATATGCAGTGCCTACAAAATTTGCTTTGACAAACCCGTAGTAAAGTCCGCCATTAGAAACCACTACGCGCGACGAACGAACTGCGGCTTCCATTTCCTTGTCCGGCAAGAGGTTAGGGAACAGTAGTTTGCATACAGCCCTGATGGCGAGTCTTAAGCTTGCCAACTTGCCAACCGAACTCGAAAGCGCTGGCAGACTGGTCTGGACAACCGTTGCCTCAGGGTGTTCACCCACGACATGGCGAAAGCTGTAATCGAGGCTCTCACGCGTGCTGTAGTAGGCATATGATGCTACAAACATACGGTCTGCCACTCCAGCATTCTTGATTGCATTCAAGACTCCGGTCGTAATCGCAGCATCGCCTTTGTTTGAATCGTGCCAGCAATTAACTATCAATACGCTATCGCGGGGATTTGCCGCTTTCAGCATCTACAGGATTCCTTTGCAATGAAAATACCAGGAGAGGAATAAGCAAGGTCTGCGCAACGCCCACCCCTAAGCTGACTCACTGGCATCCACGATTAACTTAGCTTGGCGACTGTTCGCCGTAATATCATTCGCGGGTGACAGGCAACTGCCTTTGCAAACCAATATCCACACTTGAGATATTGTTTCTCCGCGTAGTACCGGGAGGCGTTCTTGAAACTATAAAGCGAAGTAAAGTTAAGTCGATCTTTCAACCGTTTTGAGAACGGCCATGCCGAATAGAGCTGACAAACCTCTTCATCAGAGAGTTCCGCTTCTCCATTCATACGGCGGACTACATTGAAATTTATGGCCCGGCAGATGATTCTATTTCTTATCGCCTTTCGCATCGTCATAGACTGCGAATGCAGCCTATATTCTAGCAGGAATTCAGGCTGACACTCTATCTGTCCACCGCTGGTCACAACCCTTCCCCAAAGGTCGCGGTCTTCCGCATATAGCAGGTTTTCACGATAACCACCCAGCCGCAGTATGTGCGCCTTTTTCATCAGCACTGAAGGGTGGATAACTTCAAGAAATAGGTCAGGATTTCTTTCTGCTAATCCCCGCTTCGTATCGACCTCGGTCTTAGAAGAAGCTACGCGCAGACCCTTCGCATTAATTAAGTATGAATACGAACATGCAACTGTTAGCTGTGGACGTTCCAGCATAAATGCTAACTGCCGATCCAGTCTTTGAGGAAGCATGCGATCGTCGGCATCCATTCTTGCAATCAGATCATATCGAGCCTGCCGCATTCCGATGTTTAAAGCTGCGGGCAGTCCTCGATTTTCTTGGCGTATGGGAACGATACGGCTATCCGAGGAAGCAAACGCTGCAATGATCTCGCACGAGGCATCAGTGGATCCGTCGTCCACGATGATAAGTTCGAACTCACGGAATGATTGACGCAGGACGCTCTCAATCGCCTCCCCGAGGAAGGCCGCTCCGTTGAATACACTCATCACCACTGAAATCATCAGCTGGCCTTTATTCCTCTACCGTTGACGCCGATGGGGAGAACAGCTCGCGCACAATCAGCCCCAGAAATAACGAGTTATACACCAGGTAACGCTTCCATAGGCGCCCCGGCTCCTGAAGAAGACGATGCAGCCATTCGATCCCAAGCTTCCGCACTAACTTCGGCGCCCGCTTCTTCTTTCCGGCCGTTGTATCGAATGCCATGCCGACCGCAAGCAAGGCTGCGGCACTTATGCGTCGCCGGTGTTGGGCAATCCAGTGTTCCTGCTTAGGGCAGCCGAGGCATACCCAGACAAAGTCCGGATTGGATTCGTTAATCAGCCGCGTCACTGCTTCATCTTCCTCGCTCGTCAACGGGCGGAACGGTGGCGTGTAATGGCCTGCGATCTGGAGCGAGGGGCTCTTTTCCTTTAGTGCCGCTATCACCTTCTCGGCGACCCCGTCGTCCCCCCCATAAAGAAAATGACGGTACCCTCGATCGGCAGTCGCCGCACAGAACTCTGGCATAAAGTCCGGCCCGCAGACACGGTCGATGCCCCGTGAACGCAATCTACCCATCCAGACTAAAGGCATCCCGTCTGGACAATTCATGTCCATTTCACGCAGCAGCCTATGGAATGCAGGGTTCTTGTATCCTTCCACCAGCATGTGCACAGTAGAAAAAGTCACGAGGCGCGGCGGAAGCCCTGACCCCACCCAAGAGGAAACGATATCAATTGCCTCTTCCATCTTGATGGAGGCAACGGGTATGCCAAGGACTTCATAGCTTTCAGGCCTGAGTGGGATTTCTGTGATACTACCTTGATCAACAATTTCCAGCATTTCGGTCATTCACCGCCCCGACTAACTCCACTCATTTCCTTGCAATAGAAACTCGAAAAACGCTCGATCGGTTCCACCAGCAGGACCGAGCCAGTTCAAGACATAGTTTCAATTCAATTTCTGATGGTCCGGCGATGGAAGGCCGGTTGAGTGTTGAGTCGCCGCTTGCATCAATAGCAATCGTTACTAGCAGAGTAACCTCTGACTCGACTGCCAGCGCCCCTTTCCTTCTTACTTTAGCGAAATAGGGTATTACGCAAGTAACATCAAATAATGAATGGCATGGCGCTGAGACACACCTCACCCAAAACGCCAAAAAAATGGCGAAGGGTATAGGCACGAATGCAAGTGAATTTTTTTGAGTATAAACGATTTTAACAACAGACACTAGTGTAGTGCGTCGTAAATAGTAACGATTATGTGCGATGTGCGTCCTACAATGGGAGGGCGACACGATGCGCATTGCACGCCCGGTCAAACTGAATGCGGAACAGAGAAGAGCTGTGGAGCGGCTGGCGCGAGGGCGTT
>DATGAD010000212.1:0-7419 GCA_035313725.1 Alloacidobacterium sp.
CCCCGGCGGTGGCATTCCCAGTCCTATCGGTCAGAGCAATAACATTGCTTTCGGCCCCGGCGTCGGTATCCCCAGCCCTATCGGTCAGAGCAATAGCTGAGTGATCAAACGCTCATATTTTCCTTGGAATTTATATTTGTCCGGGTAAGATGCCTCTATGAAAGTCTCGCTGTTGGACAACGCGCTTTGGGCAGCGAGCTTCGCAGGCAATCTTATCTTGTTCGCCGTCCTGCTCTTTCGCAAGCGATGGCGGAGCTTCCCCGTATTTACGACGTTAATAGGGTATTACGTCGTCGAAAACATCATCGTTTTCCTGGTGTATCAGTACGACCCACATATATATACAAAGGTCTACTGGGTAACCTTTGCGCTTGATTTCCTGTTGCAGGTAGCTTTGATTGTCGAAGTGGCGCGCGTTGTGCTGCGGCCTACAGGCACATGGTTGCAGGATGCGCGCACCAGCTTTCTCGTTTCGGGAACAATTGGAGCTCTCATCGCGGCAGCGTTGACCTTCGCCATTCATCCGTCGGTTCCCAGTACTATCGATGCTTGGGGAATCCGGGCCTACTTGTTCACCAGTCTCATCTTCTGCGAGCTGTTTCTCGTGATGATGTTTGCCGCGCAACGGCTGGGGCTGGTGTGGAGAAATCACGTCATGGGATTGGGGCAGGGACTGACCGCCTGGGCCTTAATATCTGCCATGGTGGACGTCGGGCACAGCTACTATGGCGCGAATCATCTGTATGATTTTAAAGCTCTTGAACACATCCGCACCCTGGCCTACATCGGTGCCGTCATCTACTGGACTGTGACCTTCTGGCTCCCAGAACCGGAAAGGCGTCCGCTTTCCGACGAAATGCGGAAATATCTTGTTGCCTTGCAGCAAAAAGTTCAATACGATTCTACCCAGGTTAGCAGTGCTCAAAATCTACGCTGAGAGCTGGCCGTGACGCCTATTCTGTTACTCGTTTTATTCCTGGTTCTTCTCGCTGGCGGTCTGATTTATTCGCAAATCAGCGCTGGCCGCCTGCGCTCTGCAACGTGGGAAGATCTCGTATCGCGTATGCAGCCGATGCACGCCCGCGGGCTTGAGATCGTGGCCCTCGATAATCTGCAGCCGAAAGCCAACCAGTTACAACTTGAGCCGGAACATCTGTGGGGGCTGATCGGCGGTAAAGAGGGTCTGCGCAGAATGCGCAGTAACGCCGATCTGCTGATCGCGCTGGCAGCGTATGTGCAACGCTGGAACTTCGAAGAAGGGGTCATTGTCACCGAGCGCATGCGCCATGACGCAGTACAACTGAAGCGTGCTATCTTCCGCCTTCAACTTGATATGTTCATTCGCCGCTCGCAGCTCCGTGCACCCTTCTACATTCATCAAGCGGCTTCCTCCTACTATCTGATGACCCGCCGTATTCTGGCCTTGTATGAAACGAGCCACGCCGGACTCCTGCCGCGCCTGGCTGAAGCTCTCTAGTTCGCTAAAGCACAAAAGAAAGCAAAAGCCTCTCCAAAGAGAGGCTTTTCTGCATTCCCTCTCGGCATCGCCCTATACTGATCAGTCATGCCCGTTTCCCTGAAAAGACAACTCAATCGTTCTGCAGAACTGCAGCGTCGCGCCGAAAAGTTTCTTCCCGGTGGAGTGGACTCGCCTGTGCGCGCATTCCGCGCTGTCGGCGGCAGTCCTCCGTTCGCTGTGAAGGGCGAGGGAGCCTATCTGTGGGACGCGGACGGCAATCGTTATCTCGACTATTTCGGCTCATGGGGACCGATGATCCTCGGCCACGCCTTCCCACCCGTAGTCGAAGCTATTCAGAAAGCCGCCGCCAACAGCGCCAGCTTCGGCGCATCGACTTCCGCGGAAGGTGATCTGGCTGAATTCATCGTCGAAGCGTACCCCTCGATCGAAAAGCTACGCTTCGTCAGTTCAGGAACCGAAGCGACGATGTCCGCGATTCGTCTGGCACGCGCCTTTACCGGCCACGATTACATCATCAAGTTTGAGGGCTGCTATCACGGTCACTCCGATGGTCTGTTGGTCAAGGCCGGATCGGGCGTCGCCACATTCGGCATCCCCGGCTCAGCAGGCGTGCCCGAAGAAATCGCGCACTACACGCTCGCTCTTCCTTTCAACGACATTTCGGCAGTTGAAGCAGTATTCGCCGCCCATCGCGGCCAGATCGCCTGCGTCATCCTCGAACCAGTGGTGGGTAACATGGGCTGCGTTCCGCCTGAGAGCGGCTACCTCGAAGCTCTGCGCGAACTCACAAAGCGGGAGCGCACTCTCCTCATATTCGATGAAGTAATGACCGGCTTTCGCATCGCCTACGGCGGCGCACAGGAACGATACGGTGTGCAGCCCGACATGACCACACTGGGCAAGATCATCGGAGGCGGTCTGCCCTGCGGAGCCTTTGGCGCACGCGCTGAGATCATGGACATGCTCGCTCCGCTGGGCCCGGTCTATCAGGCCGGAACGCTAAGCGGCAACCCGCTCGCCATGGCGGCGGGCATCGCTACGGTCAGCTATTTAAAGGAACATCGCAGCGACGTCTACGCAATGCTCGAAACCCTGAGCGACGCAGTTGCCGAAGGAGTTGCAGCGGAAGCAGCAAAAGCCGGCGTACCACTCACAACGAACCGCATCGGCGCAATGTTCACCTGGTTCTTCACAGCCAATCGCGTCACCGACTTCGAATCTGCCTCGACCTCAGACACCGCAGCCTTCGCCCGCTTCCATAACGCAATGCTCGACCAGGGTATCTGGCTCCCACCCTCGCAGTACGAAGCTGCATTCCTAAGCACCGCCCACACGATGGACAACGTAGCGACGACGATTACCGCAGCAAAGGAAGCCTTCTCAGCAGTAGTCAACGCCTCTCTATAACGCGTCGTCCCGAGCACGCGAAGGATCTGCTTTTTCCTTGGCTGGCGCACGAAAAACGGTGCCCCATCCTGCAAAGCAAAGGGTGGGAAGCAACATCGCCGATGAGCCGGACCGACGTCTAACCCCAGGCATCCACCGTCACATACCGAACCGACTCGTGCGTACTCTTCAGCAATTGAGCCGTAGCAGCAACCGAGTGCCCACGATCCTGCCCGATCCCAGCCTGCCCGCCATCATGCATCAGCAGATTCGAGCCCACGCCTAGCCGCCGATTCTGCTGGATCCCCTTCTGCAGATTCCCCAGAACCTGCTCGGCCGTAGTCGGCTTCCAGTCATACCCCATCGCATTCCACAGCACCGGCGTCATGCCCAAATCACGCGCTGCGCGCAGCACATCGGGCCTTCGCGCACCGTACGGAGGCCGAAAATATCGCACCGTCTCTCCGAGCGCATCTTCAATCGCCGCATTGCAACTCGCCAGCTCTTCCCGCACGCGCCGCGGAGATTGAAATAAAAGCACCGGATGACTCATGGTATGGTTGCCGACAAGATGCCCTGCGGCGCGAATAGCCCGGACAATCTCCGGACGCTGCCGCACGAAGCGTCCAATCAGAAAAAAGGTGGCGCGGACGTCATGCCGGGCGAGCACATCGAGCAGTTGCTGCGTGTACGGATCATTGGGACCGTCATCATACGTCAAGGCAAATTCGCCCACATCCGTGCCTCCGATGATCGCCCGGCCGAAAATTTGCGACGTAGGCCACATGGCGGCGTAAGCATATCCGCCCGCAGCGACGGTGGCCGCAACTCCGGCAGTGGCAAGGGTGGCAAGCATTGGGTTTAGTTTAGCCTGTTGCCGATTCTGGAACCTCACAGTAGCGCGGCAAAGAGAAGCATGATACTTTCGTATTTCATTCGCTTTCAAGATTAATCTGTGATGGCCAAGCTTTTCGAACAGCCCCGCTTTATTGCCGTCGAAGGTCCGATTCGCGTCGGCAAGTCATCACTGGCGCAGCACCTGGCTAAGACCCTGCATGCGAAGCACATCGTCGAGCCGGAAAACAATCCTTTCCTCGACCGCTTCTACAGCGCCGAGCCCGGCATGGCTTTCGCCGCGCAGATGTGGTTTCTCGCCGAGCGCTACGAGCAGCTACGGCAAGCCAAAAACGCGGACGAACCCGTCGTAGCCGATTACATCTTCGAAAAGGACAAGCTCTTCGCCTACGTCAACCTCAGCGACGCCGAGCTGGCGCTCTACAACCGCTACTACCAGATGTTCCGCGAACAGTTGCCCGCGCCCGATCTCGTCATCTATCTGCAAGCCACGCCGGAAGTGCTGAAGCAGCGGCTCAAACGCAAGGGCATCGCCGGCGAACGAGCCATCAGCGACGCCTACATTGAACAGATCGCCGCCGCATACGAACACTTCTTCTTCCACTACACGGCTAGCGACCTGCTCATCGTAAACACGTCAGACATCGACTTCGTAAACAACAACAAGGACCTGAAGCTGCTGATGAAGCGCCTCTCCGAACCAATCAAAGGCACGCAGTATTTTCTGCCGTTAGGAGAAAACGCAGATCACATCTGACCCATTTGGTTGTCATCCTGAGCAAAGCGAAGGATCTGCTTTTCTCAGATCGCGGCACGACAATGGGTGCCCCATCCTTTGCGAAGCAAAGGGTGGGAAAGCACGAACTCCCAAGCGGGTGACTTGTTGCTCTTGGCAAAAAGCGAAGAGGGCGCGAAAATCGCGCCCTCTTTACCAAAAATAATCTGACTTAAGCAGCTTCAGCGCTAGCCAGAGCAGCCTTGGCCTGCTCCACCAGAGCAGTAAAGCCCTGAGCATCATTTACAGCAATGTCAGCCAGAATCTTGCGATCCAGTTCGACCCCAGCCTTCTTCAGGCCATTGATAAGCTGCGAATAGCTGATGCCGTTGATCTTCGCGGCAGCGTTGATACGCACAATCCAAAGCGAGCGGTACTGGCGCTTCTTCTGGCGGCGTCCGCTGTAGGCAAACTTCAGGCCGCGCTCGACGGCTTCCTGGGCTGCCTGGTACAGCTTCGATTTTGTGAGGAAGTAACCGCTCGCCCTTTTCAGGATCTTCTTGCGACGGTCATTGCGTTTTGTTCCACGTTTTACGCGGGGCATTGCCTTGGTTCTCCTTTGCGTCTTTCGTTATGCGGCTGGAGGCAGGAGGCTCGGAATATCCCGGCTTTAACCTCTTCACTCGCTTTCAATCCTGAATCGCTCGGCCTCTTCTGGCCGGGGCCCCTGAACCGGAACGCTTTACCGGGGGACCTTGTGTTGCGGCATCTCTACCGCAATACAGATCAGGCGTAAGGAATCATGCGGGCTACCTTCGCGTGGTCGGCGTCCGAAACCAGAGCGCTGTGTGCGAGCTTGCGCTTGGTCTTGGTCTCCTTCGACGTGAGGATATGGCGCATCTTGGACTGTCCGCGCTTGATTTTGCCGGTGCCAGTCTTCTTGAAGCGCTTTGCCGCGCCCCTGTGTGTCTTCAATTTGGGCATGGTTATCCTGCTTGGAAAAACAGTAGGTACAACATCAACCAGTATACGGGATTCGTTCGGTTAGCGCTAGTAAACAAATGCTCGCGTTGAGTCTCCGTTCGCTCGGACTTTGCGTAAAGCAATTTGCAAATGTCTCAGAGTGAGGCCGCTTCTTCTACAGCGCCTCTTATGACTTCGGCAATCTCGACAACCGCCTCCACAAAGGCGCTGACCTTGTCCCGCAGTATCTGGTAGCGAGGGTTCAAGGAGTTGGTTTTGTTGGGATCCGGCACATCCTCTGGCCGATAAAATACGGCCACGCTGTTAATCCGTTGCTTGCAGGCGACGAATCGTTCCTCTCGAGATCACGCTTTGCCCGCAAAGGTATTTGAAACCAGACCCTATCCGAGTCCATTGTTGCGAGTGGAATGAAATCCCCAGCGACAGCCACACCATATTGGATCGATGCGGGAAGACCGCGTTCTGTCAGGCCTGATTTCCTGAACTCCGAGAATAATGTATCGGCTAATTTCGCGATGTCTTCGTGGTTGCGACTGTGGATCCTCTCAAGTAGTTCCCCTTCGGTCAGTGGGTTTGCCGGAGGATCCATTTCGGGGGTCTTCGGCAATTCTTGATCACCACTGACTGTCACCTGCACCTGTTCTTTAACTGTGCTACGAAGGTCAATCGCGATGACATGACGGGAGGCTTCGCGGATTCGCAGCAATGTTCGCGGTATGATCACACGCCCTACGTCGGGCAAGTCGTAAAGCCCAAACTCAACAAGTCCGAACTTAACCGGGCTGGTGCCTACCACCTCATTGATCCAACCCACAAGGCGTTCCGCACTCTGATGTATGCCGTCAGCAACAATCAGAAGGAGAATTTCGCCGCGACGCCGAAAGATGTCGAATCTATCTTCAAACTCGTCGTCTGCTCCTGGAAGCTCGCGCGCTCGCTGTGACACAGTTTCATCACTCTGCAAGGGATGCCCGTGAGGATTACTCCGTCTGAGACGACGCTCGAATTCTTCTAGTGTGAGTTGACTGACTGCCATCCCATACTGCAAGGTTTGCGCTACAACCTTTCGAACCGCTTCAGGATTCCGCCACAGCTTGGTCTCAATGATGACCAAATGACCGTCATCTGCCAAAAGCAAATTATCTATGGACCCTTCCCTATCATCTGACAACGGCACCGGCACTTCACGTCCAAGGGAGCAGAGGCTTCTGATGCTGGGATAAAAGTCACGAACCGGAATGATATTTGGCCACTGGTCGATGATCTCTTGAAGGAAGCATTCCTGATATTTCTCGATGCAGGCGCTGTTCATCGAAACGTGCGACAACGAAGTGCCAGCAAGCCCCCCCCGCTGATCATCTTGAACTAGAAGCGGCGAACCCAAACTCATGCTAGTGTTCCTCTTTTCGGATGGCATTGAATTCTCAGACACCGCAGATTTCACGAAAGGTCATCTTTGCACCATATGGCCACAAACAGAAGATCACTGATGTAATGTCGCTTGGTAACCTTGTAACCGATCTGGTTTACAGAAATTGCCGGACGTTCAGATTGGAAATACCTTTCATACGAGCCGAGGTTGAGGAGATGGCGATCTTTGCTTAGGGCATACCGTGCTTTGCATGCGACTGGCGGTGGCCCAGGTCTTAAAATTTGGGTATCCCAGAGCCTGCCCTGAGCGACGCAGAAGGGTTCCCGCAGAGACATGGGATCTCTTCGAGCTGTGGGCACAAACTGTCTCACCCACGACCTTGTCAACCCCCCAAGGCAAAGAAATCTTCCAACCCACACAGAAAAAACCGAAGCCAATTTGGCGTACTACTTCCACCTAAACTGCCGGGCGCCCCCAAGTCTTGATATTTGAGACCTGGATTCGCGAAGTCCTGGGGCACTCAGCACCCCATCAAGCATTCGTAATCCGGCTCTGTTCCCGCACATCAGAACACCAGTTTGAGAATGCATTCAGGAACGCCGTCCCGTTCAAGTCCTCATCCGTGGA
>DATGAD010000213.1:0-5376 GCA_035313725.1 Alloacidobacterium sp.
CCATACTCCAGCTCCAGCGTGCCGCCAGCGAACGAATTGCCATACTTCGGAGCGCCCTGCGTTCCCTTGAAAGCAATCTCAAGGTTGTCCGGCTCCTCCATAGCGTGGGAGTAAGTGACAAAATAAGGCGGCTCTTGCGCATGCGCCGGACGGCTGGACACTCCCAGCCCGGCAACCAGAACTAAAGCAGCGAGCCCCGTTTTGCCATGGATTCGTTTGGCATTCTGCGAAAGCAGAAGCCACAGCCTGTCTAGATCGAAGTCAAAAAGCAAAGGAACCAGCCTCAGGAAAAATCGTTGGGTCAGTCATCTTGTGGGCACTTGGGCGCAGATCGCACATCACGGCTAACTACGACTGAATCGATCTTAGATATAAAGAAGACTAAAGTGGTCTGATTTATCCGTCAAGCTGGGAAGTATGAATTTTCAAAGCTTTACGAGAAAAACCACAGTCTGGCCCCGAGACATAGATCCATTTATAAACTGATCCTGAGTACAGGAATCCATGCTCTCGATGAGTAGGTGTGCTCTAGAGCAGCTTCAGCCACAGACCGTTCCAATTCTTGTCAAGCCCCGCTACACATTGCTGACCTGTATCAAGTTGAATAAAAAAGACTTAGCTGGATTGGCATGCTGCAGGCAATTATGACCAAATTTGCTATCCTAGAAATAGGGAGGATCTGACCTTCCTGCTCTCGAATGACGGAAAAGAGCTAAATTCCTTAAAATGACGAATTTAACCCATGCCATCACATAAGCATAAGAAAACAAGGAATTTACGCAGAATAGGGGAGGGGGCACTCACCTTTCAGGTAACATAGGGGGTTGCCGAAGGGAGGCAAGCCGTGGCCTACGACGATCTGCGCGACTGGATCAAAGCCCTCGACAAAGCTAAAGAGCTGAAGCGCATCCGCGAGGAGATCGACCCCATCCTCGAAATCGCCGAGATCACCGACCGCGCCTCCAAATCCGTCACCAAAGACGGAGTCAAAGGCGGCTCAGCCCTCCTCTTCGAGAACGTCAAAGGCTACCCCGGCGCAAAAGTCCTAATGAACCAGTTCGGCAGCGACCGCCGCATGAAACTGGCCCTCGAAGTCGATTCGCTGGACGAGGTAGCCGGACGCATCCGCGCCCTGCTCGACGTCAAGTCGCCCGAGGGCTTTCTCGAAAAGCTGAAGATGTTGCCCATGCTCGCTGACATCGGCAAATTCTTCCCGAAAACCATCGCCGCCAAAGACGCTGCCTGCAAGGAAGTCATTTTAAAAGAGGAATTTAGCGTTCTCGATTTCCCGGTGCTCCAATGCTGGCCGCAGGATGGAGGCCGCTTCATCACCCTGCCCTGCGTCGTCACCCGCGACCCCAAAACAGGGAAGCGTAACGTCGGCATGTACCGCATGCAGGTCTACGACGGCCAGACCACCGGCATGCACTGGCAGCGCCAGAAAAACGCCGCCGAGCATCTCCGCGAACGCCTCCGCGCCGCCGCCGGAACCACGGCTTCAGCACACGTCAGCGCCATGGCCGAAACCGCCGGCGGAACGCAGAACATCACCCTCACGAACCAGACAAACGACCGCCTCGAAGTAGCCGTAGCCATCGGGACTGACCCGGCTACGACCTTTGCAGCCATCGTTCCCGCACCGCCAGAAGTCGAAGAATTCATGATCGCCGGCTTCCTGCGCCAGAAGCCGGTCGAACTGGTGAAATGCGAAACCGTCGACCTCGAAGTCCCGGCCCACGCCGAGATAATCCTCGAAGGTTACGTCAAACTCGACGAGCTGCGTGCCGAAGGCCCCTTCGGCGACCACACCGGCTTCTACACCATGGAAGAGGATTACCCCGTCTTCCACATCACCTGCATCACCCACCGCAAGAACCCGATCTACTCGGCAACCATCGTAGGCAAGCCGCCAATGGAAGACGCCTGGATGGGCAAAGCCGTCGAGCGCATTTTTCTCCCGCTCATGCGCCTGACGCTCCCCGAAATCGTCGACGTAAACCTGCCGCCGGAGGCCGTCTTCCACAACCTGATGATCGTAAGTATCCGCAAGAGCTACGCCGGGCAAGCCCGCAAAGTCATGAACGGAATCTGGGCAATGGGCCAGGCCATGTTCACCAAAATCATCGTAGTGGTCGACGAAGACTGCGACGTGCAGAACCTGACAGAAGTAACTCTCAGAGTAGCCAACAATATTGACCCCGAGCGCGACATCCAGTTCACGCTAGGTCCGATCGACTCCCTAGACCACGCCTCCCGTATGCCCAACTACGGCAGCAAAATGGGCATCGACGCCACCCGCAAATGGGCGGCCGAAGGCTTCACCCGCCCCTGGCCCCCGATGATCGAAATGGACGCGACAACCAAATCCCGCATCGACGCGATCTGGAAAAAATTGGGCGTTGACTAGAATGCCATTTTCAATTGGCACTGCCATTTTTTTATGCCATTCTAAAGCCATGCATGTAAAGGTTGATCAAGCTGGCAGGATCGTGCTTCCCAAGAAGGTCCGTGACCGCCTCGGCCTGCGCAAGGACAGTGAGCTTGAATTGAAAGAGAGCGCTGAAGGCATAGTTCTGAAACCAGTCGATGAAGGTTCTCTATGGAGAGACGAAAATGGGTGGCTGGTTTTTCATGGCCGTCCAATAGGCCGCGTTGATTGGAATCGTCTGGTAGACGAGATGCGGGAAGAGCGGATGAGGGAAATTGGCGGCTGGTGAAAGTTTATATAGATACAAATATCGTCGTAGCTAAAACAGTCGCCACGCATGAGCATCATCCCAATGCCGATCAATTCTTACGGCAGGTTCAATCGCGGCGCTGGACTCCTGTGATTTCAGCTCATGGACTAGCTGAAGTTTATTCGGTGCTGACACGAGCACCTTATCAGCCCCGTATGTCACCTGCACAGGTCTGGCACATGCTACAAGGAAGCGTTCTGTCTTGGTTCGAAGTCGAAACACTGAACAGGAAGGAATATATCGATCTGATCAAGGAATGTGCTGCACAGGGCTGGGCTGGTGGCCGCATCTACGATGCGATTCACATCCACCTCGCCAGGAAAACTCAATGCAGTCGTATGTACACCTTCAACGTGCCGCACTTCCGACAGATGGCGCCGGACCTGGCTGACCGCATCATGGCCCCGTAGTCCAGAGTAGACCTACTCCGCGGCCTTCAACTCCACTGAAACCAGATTTCGCACCGATCGCGCTGGCCGCTTGTCATCCGACACAACTAGCCGGAATGGCCCAATCTTGGCGTCGAGCGGCTTGCCATTCATCGCATCGGCCACGAGCACATCGCCGGGATGAAAATCTGGCTCAACCTCAGCCAAGGCCAGTACAGCCTTGTACCCATCCGATCCGGTGGCCACAACATACTCGGCCAGCGCCTTACCATGCACATCCTTGCCGACAGGCGCCCCAACCTGCTTCAGCAATTCAATCAGCGACACGCCGGAATATGTTTCATCGACATTCTCATGCGGGTTGTGCACTGTAACCGTCTTGTGCGGCAGAGACTTGAGCGCATCCAGCGAGATGCCTGTCTGCTGGCTGCCGTTCTGCACCTTGAGCGACGCCTGAGCATGCAGCGTCAAGCTGGCAAAAGCTAAAATCCCCACAAAAAACGCTGAATAGCGCAGAATTCTCATTCAAAATCTCCTCAATGCGTCGACTCCATAATACAAAGGCGCCGAAAGGCGCGTTTCGCTGAACGCGAAGTCCCGTATACTAATGCCATGTCGATCGTGCGCAACATCGCGGCTATCAGCAAAGGAATGAGCATCACCTTCCGGGAGATCTTCCAGCCCACCGAGGTTGAGAACTACCCTGACGGCCCCGGCCCGACGCGCGGTGCCGTGCTGCAGGAGCGCTACCGCGGCGCGCACGTTCTGCAGCGCGATGAGAACGGGCTGGAAAAATGCGTCGCCTGTTATCTCTGCGCGGCTGCGTGCCCATCGAACTGCATCTATATCGAGGCTGCTGAGAACACCGCCGAGAAGCGCATCTCCAGTTCCGAGCGCTACGCCAAGGTCTACAACATCGACTACAACCGCTGCATCTTCTGCGGCTACTGCGTTGAGGCTTGTCCCACCGACGCCATCACCCACGGACATGGCTTCGAACTAGCTACCCTGAACGCAACCAACCTGGTCATGCGTAAAGAGGACATGCTCGTGCCGGTCGTCGGCATACCAGGCCAGATAGCTGCTCAGTCAGACTCGGTAAAGTAACGCGCTCAGCGCTGTCCACAGGCGAAATGCCTTGTAGTGCAGTCGTGCTTCGCTCTGCTATGCTACAACGTGACCCCAGGCTCCCAAACCATCCTCCACGTCTGCAGCCGTGACCTCATTCGGCAGTTGCGTGACCGCATTCTTATCTTGCATGGATACAGTGTCGTATCAACGCTTTCTGTTACAGAAGCTGAAGATCTTTATGCCAAGTCGCGTTTTGATTTAGTGCTCGTGGATGTCGAAGGAGACAGGCGCATCCCTCAGGCAGAAAAGCTCTGCGAAGACATCAGGCTCAAAGATCCGGAACAAAAGGTCGCATTTATCTGCAACTACCGCGTCTCAAAAATCAGCGACTGTCCCGATGAAATCATCCGCAGCGAATTCAACCCTGACGCCATGATTCAAGGCGTAAAGGACCTTCTCGGATAAGCCTGTTGCCGAACTCAAACAAGTAGTGCTAGCTGGCTTTCTTAAGCTGGCTGGATTTTATCCGTCGTGGCGCAAACTGCTTATACTCCGCTCGCAAAGTCGCTTCGCTCACAGGCTTCTCATGCAGCAACAATTCCGTTGCCTGCAGTTCCGGATTCGCATGGAACCACTGCTTCGTTTTGTCTTCGTCAAGCAGGTTCAGAATCGCGAGCAGCGACATACCCTGATGGTGCGCCATCCATTCGCGCACCACTTGGGGGTCACGCGTCGACTGCGAGTAATCGATGGCTTCATAGAAGCCATAAGCGCCCACCCATCCATGTCCTGACATTCGCTTCAGATTGCGTAACGCCTCCGAGGCATCGACACCGAGCGCAAGAAACGTGGAGTAAGGCGACACAACCGGCCCAGCTGTGGCGTCCCACTTCAATGCAATCTGTGGGATGCCGAATGCGAGGTAGTGATAGTGACCCTTGTCGTCCTTCTGCGCGTATCCGCATTCAGAAATGCCCCAGGGAATGCGGTGTTCACGCGCAAATGCTCGTTGCACCTGCACGGCCGCGGCCAGCGTGCGTGAAACCAGCGTGTCGGGATAACTCTGCATCCACAGCGACGGCATCAGGTACTCGAACATCGTGCCTGTCCACGAGATCAGAACCGACCGCCCGTACGCCATCGTGTGCGTGCGTCCCAGCTTGAACCAAACCTGCTGC
>DATGAD010000214.1:0-8678 GCA_035313725.1 Alloacidobacterium sp.
CATCATGCTCAATACCGGCGACAACAACGTTCTGACGTGGCTACGTCAGGTTCCGGGCCAACCGCCAGTCGTCGTCGCCTGCAACTTCACCGCGCAGCCACAGAAAATCAGCTTCGACCTCTCAGCGCACGGCATCCTCAGCAGGCAGGCAAAGACGCTGATGAAGACTCCGGGATCCAGCGATCCGCCGTCTTTGGATAACGTCCAGCTGCCGCCCTTCGGCGTCTACATGGGCCAGGTGCAATAGTACAAGCTGGCGCAGATTCGAGATGTCATCCTGAGCGTAGTGAAGGATCTGTTCCTTCTAAGCGGTGGCACGAAAGAAGGGTGCCCCATCCTTTCGCGCAGTTTGCGAAAGGGTGGAAGGTAAAGACTCACCCGACCAGAAGCCCATCCATCACGCCTTCTTACGAGCTGGCTTCTCCGTCTTTGCTCCGAACGCCGCCATGAAAGCATCCGCAATGTGCGTTGCTAAATCCGTGGGAAGCTTTCCTCCGAAGCGATTCACAAACACATGCCGGTAAAGCATCGGCCCAATCAGCAAAGCAATACCAACATCAGGATCAAGCGACTTCACCAGCTTGCCGCTCTGCACGCCGCGCTTCAGCATGTCTCGAATTTGCGCCCGTGGCCTCTCCAGCACGCGCGCCCGCCACTGGTCTCCGAACGTGCGGTTGCGCGCCGAGTAGGCCATGAGGTGCGGCATAATCCGCTCTTTCATTTCCTTGCGATGCACCGCCGGCTGATAGTTCAGCTGCGCAATCAGGTCGGCGCGCAGGTCGCCCGAGTCGAAAACGGGCGCCTCTTCGTCCACGCCGTGAAGATAGCCCAGCACTTCAAGGCACAGCTTGTCTTTATCGCGCCAATGCTTGTAGATCGTCGCCTTGCTTACGCCGGATGCCTCGGCAATCGCATCCATGCTCGTCGCATCGATGCCGCGCTCGGCAAATAGGTTGAGCGCGGCGTCCAGTACCTTACGATGTGCAGCAATACTTCGTGGTCTTGCCATTTTTAGAGCTGAATCTTCGAAAACGTATACGCGCCTAGGCTCAGGAATACCGCTGCAATCACGCTTATCACCGCCAAATCCAGCCCGAAGCTGAAGTGCCATGTGCCGATCAACGAGCCGCGCAGTCCGTCAATGCCATAGGTCAGCGGATCGAGGTGGGTGATCACCGTCATCGCTGCTGGCAAATTCGCCAGCGGAAAAATTGCACCGGAAAGAAAGAACATGGGCAGCACCATGAAATTCATCACGATCGGGAAGCCCTGCATGTCCTTGATCACCGATCCAAATGCCGTGCCTAGCGCAGCAAAAGTAATCGCCACCATGGCCATGAAGATAAGCGCCTGCGGAAACGCGGCCCAGCTGTGGGGGCGGAAGCCGGCAATCAGGCAAACAATGAAGACCAATATTCCCTGAGATGTCGCAACCGTCGCCGAACCCAGCGTGCGGCCCAGCATGATCTGCATGCGCGATACCGGCGCCACCAGCGTCTCCTTCAAAAACCCAAACTGCCGGTCCCAGAGAATTGAAATGCCAGAAAAAATACACATGAAGAGAATCGACATGCCGATCACACCGGGAGCGATGAACTGGATGTAGCTTCCGTTGCCCGCTCGCTGAAACACCGGTCCGAAACCGAATCCAAATGCCAGCAGGTAAAGCAGCGGCTGCCCCATCGAAGCGATGATCTGCACGCGCGAGCGTATGTAGCGCTTCAATTCACGCAGCCAGAGAATATAAATCGCGCTCATCTTTTACCTCCTCCACATCTTCGCCATCTGGCGCAGACCGTCTGCCGAACTCGCACTCTCATCTCGTATCGATTCACCCGTCAGCGCGAGGAACGCGTCTTCGAGCGAATCGCTGTTGGTGCTCGCCTTTAACTCCGCCGACGTTCCCTGCGCAATCAGCTTGCCGTGATCGATGACCGCAATGCGATGCGCCACACGGTCCGCCTCATCCATGTAATGCGTAGTGAGAAAAACGGTCGTCTTCTCTTCCTCATTCAAACGCTTCACAATGGACCAGAGCTGGTTCCGGCTTTGTGGATCGAGCCCCAGCGTCGGCTCATCAAGAAACAGAATCTTCGGCGTGTGCAGAAAGCCGCGCGCAATCTCCAGTCGACGCTTCATGCCACCTGAGAACTGCTTGACGTAATCGTCTTTCCGGTCCCACAGCTCAAATATCTTCAGCAGATTCTCAATTCGCTCAGCTCGAACCTTTCGCGGCACGCTATAGAGAACGGCGTGCAGCTCCATGTTTTCGTAAGCGGTTTGCTCATTGTCGAGGCTCGGGTCTTGAAAGACGATGCCGAATCGCCGTCTTGCCTCGTTTTGCTTCAGCGTCGGATTCAGGCCATCCAGCTCAATCGTTCCGCTCGTCGGCTTCAGTAGCGTCGTCAACATCTTGATGGTGGTCGTCTTCCCCGCGCCATTCGGCCCGAGAAAGGCGAAAATCTCGCCCTGCTTTACATCGAAAGAAATACCCTTCACGGCGGTAAAATCCCCGAACGTCTTCACCAGGTTTTCAGCACGAATCATGGAAACCATCCTGTGTATTAACAATACTGAACGGTTTAGTTTAATAATGTCAATACCACTTCACCCAATCGACGCCAATTTGACAGAAAATCAACGCCGCCCGGCGTATCCTGAGCAAAGACAGCATGGGCACGAAAAGGGGTGCCCCATCCTTTCGCGCATTTGCGAAAGGGTGGGAACGTACAAACTTCATCCCGCTAAGGTCGCCCTGAGCGCAGAAGCACGAAATTGAGGCAAGAACCAATGGCAGCCACAACCACTTTCCATACAGGAAGCACACAGCGCATCCCCTGGTATTTATGGTGCGCGGCCCTCGCCGTCACCTCCGTCACCGTCGGCGCGCACTGGGATGTCTCCTGGCACCGCTCCATCGGCCGCGACAGCTTCTGGACACCGGCCCACATGGCCATTTACGCCTGCGGCATTCTCGCGGGAATCTGCTGCGGCTACCTCATTCTGACAACGACCTTCCGCCGCGTGCCGGAATTGGTCGCCTCCTCAGTCAGCGTCTTCGGCTTCCGCGCGCCACTCGGCGCCTTTCTCGCAGCCTGGGGTGGCGTAGCGATGCTCACCTCCGCGCCCTTCGACAATTGGTGGCACAACGCCTACGGCCTCGATGTAAAAATCGTCAGCCCGCCGCACACGCTGCTGATGCTCGGCATCTTCGCGATTGACGTTGGATCGTTCTTTCTCATCGCCTCAGCCATGAACCGCGCCGACGGCGTGCTTTTCAAAAAGCTGCAATGGCTGCTGCTATACCTCGCCGGCCTGATGATGGTGCTCACCATGTTCTTCCGCATGGAATACACCTGGGACATCAAACTGCACACCGCCGGCGCTTACATCTCCGTCGCCATCGGCGTGCCACTTTACTTCGCTATGTTCTGGGAGTGCTCGCGGCACCGCTGGGCAGCAACCTTTACTACCGCCTTATACACCGTATTCCTCATCGGACTCGTGTTGATCCTGCCACTCTTCCCCGCTGAGCCAAAGCTGGGCCCCGTCTATCAGCCAGTCCATCAATTCATACCGCCGCTCTTTCCTTTATTGCTGATCGTTCCGGCGTTTTTCATGGACCTCGTCCTGCAAAAAACCCGGGCGTGGAAGTCGTGGCTCATCGCACTCCTCGCAGGCCCCGTCTTTGTCCTCACGCTAGTAGCCGCTGAATGGCCTTTCGCCAGCTTCCTCATGACCGACGCTGCGAAGAACCGTTTCTTCGGAGCAGGCTATCTAGATTACGGCACCCCGTCGTGGACACACTCGGCCATGCGCCAGTTTCTCAGTCCCGAACACGGCCTCGTCCTCTGGAAAGGCCTCGCCTTCGCCATGCTCTACGCGGCCATCAGCACCTGGCTTGGCCTGGCGCTCGGCAAATGGATGCGAAAGGTACAGCGCTGATGCAGAGACTCAAATCGCTGCGCTGGCTCATCTGTCTTTTTGTCTTGATTTCTGCCCTACCCGCAAGCGCACACGTCGGCAGTCCCGATGTTTACGCCGAAGGCGATGCCGGTCCTTACAAATTATTCGTTGTCATTCGACCGCCGCTGGTCATTCCCGGCGTAGCCGAGATCGAGGTCCGCTCCAGCACTCCCGGTATCGACAGCATCACCATCACGCCGATGCTTCTTACCGGTGATGCATCGAAGCATCCTCCCGTACCTGATGCAATGACAAAGCCGTCGAAGGACGGGCAGTTCTTCACCGGCCATCTCTGGATCATGGCCACCGGCTCATGGCAGATACGCTTCGTCGCAAGCGGAAGCCAGGGTCAGGGCGTGCTCTCGATCCCAGTTCCCGCCACCGCCACCGGCACGCGCAAAATGCAGCGCAGCATGGGGCTCATGCTGGCCTTGCTCGGCGTCATTCTCGTTCTCGGAATGGTCGGCATCATCGGAGCCGCCGCGCGCGACGCGCAGCTTCCGCCGGGAAAGACCGCGCCACCCGCTGGCCGCCGACGTGCATATGTAGCTATGACGGTTGCATTAGTCATCCTCGTCGTTGGAGTCATTCTCGGTAACAAGTGGTGGAACGCCGAAGCAACCGACTACTCCTCCTACATCTACAAGCCATTGCAGATGAACGCGACCGTGCAGCCCGACAACGTTCTCGATCTCAAGATGGTCGACCCCGGCTGGCTGCGCTCCCGTAAACTCGACGACTTCGTCCTCGACCACAACCACATCATGCACCTCTACGCCATCCGCTGGCCGGCAATGGACGTGGTATACCACCTGCATCCCGACCAGGTCGGATCAGGCGACTTCCACCTCGCTCTCCCGACCATGGCCGCCGGAACCTACAAACTGTACGCCGACGTAGTCCACGCCAACGGCTTCCCGGAAACGTTAGTCACTTCGATTACCTTGCCCTTCACCCACGGCCGCGAGCTATCCGGAGACGACGCCGAAGGCACCGCAACTGCACTTAAATGGGATGGCGGAGGCACCCAGACCAGCGCCAGCTACAGACTTCCCGATGGCTACACCATGACCTGGAAGCGCCCCGCAACCCTGACCGCGAAGGCTCCGGAAGACTTCACCTTCACCCTTCTCGACGCGCAAGGGCAGCCACCAAAAGACATGGGCTTATACATGGGTATGGTCGGCCACGCCGCCTTCGTAAAGACCGACGGCGCCGTCTTCGCCCACATTCACCCATCAGGAACGGTCTCGATGGCTGCGCTGATGATGGCGCAATCGCAGAACGGCTCGAGCTCAGGCGACATGAAAGATATGCCGGGAATGGCCATGAGCAACAGCTCGCAGTCCACTCCCAACACCGTCAGCTTCCCCTATGGATTCCCAACGCCCGGCAACTACCGCATCTTCGTCCAGATGAAGCACGCCAACGTCGTAGAAACCGCGACCTTCGACGCCAGCGTGCAGTAAAGCGAGTCGACTTAACCAAGATTTGTCATCCTGAGCGTAGCGAAGGATCTGCTTTTCTCTATGCCTATTGCATAAACCAAAACAAGGAAAAGAAACTTCGCTCTACTCACCTTATAGCGCAGGCTTGTCCCAATCCAGCAAAACAAACTCGCTCAGCGGCTTCCTCTGCCTTGGCCCCAACTCCTGCGCACGCAGCTGATCGTGCAGCGTAGCCGGATCTCCCAGATACCCCAGCGCCGTCACCGCTCCAATGTCGTAATCTTCAGAGACATCGAACGCCTTCCGTGCCTTGCTGTGATCGAAACCAGCCATCGAATGCGTGTGCAGCCCAAGCGCCGTGGCCTGCAGCGAAAGATTCGCCGTCGCCGCCCCCGTATCATGAATGGAATACTTGTTCGGATGTCCGCTCTGCGCGAATTTATTACTCGCGACTGACAGAATCAGCACAGGCGCGCTCTTCGCCCAGCCCTGGTTGAACTCCACCAGCACATCGAAAATCTTCTGGTAGGTCGCATCGCCGCGCCGCCCTAGAAAAAACCGCCACGGCTGCTCGTTATACGACGAAGCAGCCCATCGAGCCGCCTCGAAGATCGTCTTCAGGTCGTCGTTTGACACATCCTTATCGGCGAACGCGCGCGGACTCCAGCGGCGCAGAAAAAGGTCTTCCACTCCCGGCACAGCCGGAGCATGCTTCAGCTTCTCGAGCTCTTCAGGTGTTAGCGACACAGTCAGGTCTCCTTCCAGGAACGATTTTCTACCTCTTAGATTCGACTTGCTCACCAAAGTCGCCGACAACCTCATGAAAATCCGATTTCTTTTCGCTGTATCATGGGCCTTCTCGACTAAAACCCTCAGGAGAACCCCGCTGTGAAGATGCGCTCCCTCGCCCTCGGCCTGCTCGCGGCCGCATCCATCGCAAGCCTTGCCCAGACGGAAAGCAAGCTCTCACCCAAATGGGAAGAACTCACCGGCCCGGACTTCATCACTGCCATCCATCAGGCGCAGGGAGTCTGCATGCTGCCGTTTGGAATTATCGAAAAGCACGGCCCGCACCTGCCTCTCGGCACCGATCTCATCAACGTCCGCTACGCCACCGAGCACGCCGCCGCGCAGCAATACGCCGTCATCTTCCCCGCCTACTATTTTGGCCAGATCAATGAGGCAAAACACGAACCGGGCACCGTTGCCTACAGCATGCACATGCAGCTCGATCTGCTGCAGGAGACAACCGACGAAATGGCCCGCAACGGCTGCAAAAAGATCGTCATCGTCAACGGCCACGGCGGCAACGAGAGCCTGCTTCCCTATTTCGCTCAGTCGCAGTTACAAATGCAGCACGACTACGTCGTCTACATCTACCGCTGGCACGCCAGCTATCCCGGCCGTCCCGCCGAGCACACAAAAGTTGACATGCACGCCGGAGAATCGGAAACTGCGCACACCATGGTCTCGCGCCCCGACCTCGTCCATCAGGATCGCGCTACGCAGGAATCAGGCGCTGACGAGGCCCGCGAGCATCTGCCGCAGGACGTCTACACCGGCATCTGGTGGTACGCGCGCTTCCCCAATCACTACTCCGGAGACGGCAGCGCCGCCACGCTAGAACTCGGCCAGGCCGACATGAAGGCGTACATCAGCGACCTCGCCGACGCCCTCCGCGCCATCAAGGCCGACCAGACCAGCCTGCAGCTACAAAACGAATTCTTCGAAAAAGCCCAACATCCACTCGACACAAAACAGTAGTGAGCGCACCACTCAGCCGCCGTCATCCTGACCCTGAGTGTAACGAAGGGAAAGGACCTGCTTTCACTCAGAAGCAGCACGAAAAAGGGTGCCCCCATCCTTTCGCGCGTATTTTTGCGAAAGGGTGGGAAACCACCACCCTCAACCCACCGCAAAAACAAGCACCACCTAACGCATCGCGTGAAGTAACCCAAATCCCCATGTATCGTATTTCAATGAGCTTTTACAAGATTCGAAATGCAGCCGCCATCGCTGCCATCTGCCTTATCCCCTGCCTTCCCATCCAGGCACAAGACAAAGAAAAGCCAGCTGACAAACCCGCGGCAGCCCCCGAAAAATCCGACAAAGCAGACAAGGACAAAGCCCTTCCACCGCTCCCGCCCGATGCCCACGTCGAGCAGAGCATTCAGCTGAACGGCAAAACCCTGCGCTACACCGCAACCGTCGGCACTCTTCCCACGCGCGACAAAGACGGCAAGGAAGCCGGACAGGTCGTCTTCACCGCCTACACCGTCGAAGGCGCCAACCGCCCCGTCACATTCGCCTTCAACGGCGGTCCCGGAGCCGCGTCCGTCTATCTCAACTTCGGCGCCATCGGCCCCAAGCACCTTGAAGGCGTCGGCAACGAGGGCGACAGCCCCTCCGACCCTGCCACGCTGGTTGACAACCCCGGCACCTGGCTCGATTTCACCGACCTCGTCTTCATCGACCCCATCGGCACCGGATTCAGCCGCGCCTCCGTCCCTGAAACCGAGGCCAAAAAGCTCTTCTACAGCACAGAGCCCGACATCGAATACCTCTCGCGCGTCGTCTACGACTGGCTCGTCAAGAACAACCGTCTCGGCTCGAAGAAATATCTCGTAGGCGAGAGCTACGGCGGATTCCGCGGCCCGCGCATCACCCACTACCTGCAATCGCAGCTCGGCGTCGCCATGAACGGCGTCGTCCTCGTCTCGCCCTACCTTAACCCGACCATCGATGAAAACGGCGACCTCTCGCCCATCCCCTGGATGGTCACCCTGCCCTCAATCACCGCCGCCAGCCTTGAGCGCCAGCACAAGCTCACCCCCGACGCCATGCAGCAAGTCATCTCCTACACGCTCGGCGATTACGCGACCGACCTCTTCAAAGGACGCACCGACCCAGAAGCCACCGCGCGCATCGTCAAGCGCGTCACCGACATGACCGGCCTCGACCCGCAGTTCGTGAAATATTCCGGAGGCCGTCTTGAAATCGGAGCCTACCTGCGCGAGGTCCACCGCGAGGAGGGCAAAATCGGCTCAGTCTATGACTCGAACGTGACCGCCTACGACCCCTTCCCCTACTCCCCCGAGAGGCGCTTCGGCGATCCCATGCTGGAAACCCTCATCGCGCCGACCACGACTGCCATGGTCGATTTCGTGACCCGCACCGTTGGCTGGAAAGTCGATGCCCGCTACAACGCTCTCTCGTTTGAAGTAAACCGCCTCTGGGATGGCGGCGATGAGTTGCGCAAGGGTT
>DATGAD010000215.1:0-6996 GCA_035313725.1 Alloacidobacterium sp.
GCGGTACCACTCCATCGAGCTACTATTCCAGCTTTACCTCGGCTTTGGGCAGCCTCGTCTCTCAGGTTTCGACTGAGAACACCGCGCAGCAGGCTTCTCTGACGCAACTTCAGACGCAACGGGACTCGCTTTCCGCCGTAAACCTGAATGATGAGGCCGCGGCCCTTGAGAATCTGCAGCAGGCATATCAGGCCGCGTCCAAAGTGTTTACGATTCTCGACACGGTCATGGCTTCGGCCATCAATCTCGGCGTAGAAACTACCGTCGCTTAAGGACTAGAACGATGAGATTCGATCCCTTTTATCTGAATAGTGCCGTAGCATCGCTCGATCAGACATCAGCGTCCGAGCAACAGCTCACGAATGAAATCTCCAGCGGTACGCGCGTAAACTCGCTGGGCGACGATCCCGTCGCTGTTGGCGAGAACGTGCTGCTCAGCTCGCAGTTGAACCTCGACGACAGCTTTTCGCAAACCGAGAGTTCGACCGTCGGCGCGCTCCAGGTGACAGATTCGACCTTGGGCAGTGTGGTTTCGCAGTTGACGCAGGCGCTTACCCTCGCGACCGAGGGTAACAACGGTACTCTCAACGCGAACGATCTTCAGTCAATTTCCACGCAGATCGCCGGCATTCGCGATGAGGTTCTCTCGCTGGCGAACACAACCTATATGAATCGGTATATTTTTTCCGGCAGTCAGGGTGGCACGGCGCCGTATACCTTGAACTCTGCCGTGACGCCGAACACGGCTACCTACAACGGTGACGCGGTCACGTCTTATATCACAACGCCAGCTGGACAGAAGATCCAGTCAAACGTTCCGGGCAACCAGATTTTCAGCGATCCCACGAATGACGTTCTGCAGATGCTGAATAACCTCGTCGCTGATTTTTCGACGGGCACGGCTTCAGCCAGCGCCATCTCCGATACAACTGCCCTGAATTCGGCGCTGAACTATGTAGGACAGCAGCGTGTCGTCATCGACAATTCGATTACGCAGTTGCAGGCGGCGCAAAGCTACACTCAGACACAGGGAACACAAATTACTTCGGCCCAGACAAATCTCATGCAGGCAGATGTAGCCCAGGTGTCAACACAACTGAGCACGGCGGAGACGCAGCAGGCAGCGTTGACTCAGGTAGTGAATATCCTGGAAAAAAATAACGGAGACCTCTTCAGCCTTTTATAAGGTGAAATCCTTCAGCACCTTATTTATGCCCCTCAGGGTCAGGACCCGACCTGCGATAGCTTCGTCCGCGGCTCTTCAGCAGAAAGGTCTCGCGGCAGAATGGGCACTCCCACGGGTAAAGACCAAGTTTCGAGTAGACGCGTTCCTGCAGGAAGCCGCGGCGCGGCACGCGGGTCATCTCAACATTGGCGCAGTTGGGGCAGGGACGCTTGCTCTTGGTCATTCGTTCGCTTTAATACTCCCGGCAGCAATCAAAAAAAATACTCCGAAGTTTCTCGAGACGCAAGACAATAGCGGCTCTATGCCTCGGGTAATTACATCTCATTTGTAACAAATTTTGATCTTGCGCAAGGAGAAAAGGAGAGACTCAGCGAGAGACGAAAGAAACGAGCTGACTGGCGTACCAGCACGAAGAGAGTAAACGAGAAGGCCGCGTACTTTTCAGGGCTAAGAAAACAGTCAGGCCGTCCGGCCGAGGGTATCTTCACAAAGCGATCGCGTGAGCTGAATCAGCTCTTCCGGGGCGATCGGCTTTAAGCGATACACAACATTCAATCCGGAATATTCACTCTCAGCATCCGGCATACCGCTCAGAACCAGAACAGGTAGTGTAGGAAATCGTTTACGTAGCTCGACAACAAATTGTGGGCCGTTCATTTTGGGCATCAGGTGATCCGTAATGACCAGCCCCACATTTCTTGCCAGATCGAGATCCTCGAACAGCGCCAGAGCATGGCTGGCACTTGTAGCGACAATCACTGTGTTTCCTGAATAGACAAGTATGGCCTGCCGCGTGGCCGCCTGCACGGGATTGTCATCGACAAGAAGAATGGTATTGGACATGGTTTAGCCGGGAAACTAAGTCCTAGCTGAGATGCAGCCATTCGAGCAGAAGGTTGCCAAGCTTCCCCGGCGCCATACGCCAAACCTCTGTAGTCGAGCACCCAGGTTGAGCACCTTATCCCTTGCTCAACTCAGATCTTTCCTTCTTCCACGGGCGAAGAGGAAGCAATCGTCGATCGAAAATACTCAAGACTGAGCCGAAGCCCCGACTCCAGGTCAATCTTTGGTTCCCACCCTAACAGTGTTCTGGCGCGAGTGATGTCGGGTTGGCGCTGCGCAGGATCATCCACCGGTAGAGCCTTAAAAATGATTTTGCTTTTTGAACCCGTAACCCGTAATACGGCCTGGGCGCAGTCGAGGATGGTCCACTCATTCGGATTGCCAATGTTAACCGGAAGATGCTCCGATGAGCGGGAGAGACGGAGGAAGCCATCGATTTCATCGGAGACATAGCAAAAGCTTCGCGTCTGACTGCCGGTACCATACACCGTCAGATCGTGTCCCTGAAGCGCCTGCACCACAAAATTGGAAATCACCCGGCCATCGTTGGCATGCAGGCGTGGGCCATATGTATTAAAAATGCGGACGAGCCTGGTATCCACCTTTAGATAACGGTGGTAGGCCATCACCAGCGCTTCAGAAAAGCGTTTGGCCTCATCGTAGACAGAGCGTGGACCGATCGGGTTTACATTCCCCCAGTAATCCTCTGTCTGCGGGTGTACTGTTGGATCCCCATAGCATTCGGAAGTAGAGGCATGAAGAAACCTGGCCTTGTATTTGTGCGCAAGCTCCAGCGCATTTCGCGTTCCCGAAGATCCGACCTCAAGTGTTTCGATCCCCAGTCGGTCATAGTCTTCCGGGCTGGCAGGGGAGGCAAAGTTGAAAACGTAATCCACTTTCCCGAAATCGAATGGAGAGCAGATATCATGCTCCTGAAACTCAAAACGCGGTTCGTTTCCGAGATGATCGAGGTTTTCAAGTGTCCCTGTGCATAGATTATCGACGCCGATTACTGAATGCCCCTCCGCAAGAAGTGCATCCGTCAAGTGAGAACCTAAAAATCCCGCCGCGCCTGTAATAAGTACTCGCGTTATCAATATCGAATCTCGTTTGAGAAGAGATGAAGGGACACACTGGGAGGACAATCAGCGCGGCCCCTTGGTCTGAATCCTATGTTAAATCATGAGTGCGACGGCGACGACCTGGTTCGCAAGTATCTGCCGTTCGGCGCTCCGAATTCCGTAAGCCTGGCACGGTCATGGGTGAGACAAGTGGTATGATTCAAAATCTTCGAGGATGCCATAAAGATGACTATCGCAAGGATGTTTTTCCTGTGGTTGTTATGCATCACTTCATTTTCTCTGTCGGCACAGAGTTTTACGCTTGATCAAGCGCTAAGCGCGCCCTTCAGCTCGCAGTTATCGGCCGCTCCTTCGGGTGCTGCCTTTGCCTGGGTTACAAATCTGCAAGGCCGCCGCAATCTTTGGGTGGCTACACGAAATACAGATGGAAAAACATTTACCTCCCGTCAGTTGACGAATTATCCCGGGGATGACGGCATCGAAATCGGAGACATTGCATGGACTCCCGACGCCGAGTCTATCGTCTATGTACGAGGCGGTGATTTTGAATTCCCGGAGAGACCGGCCCCTAATCCTGATTTGCTTTCCGGAGGCGTCGATCAGGAGATATGGGTCATTTCGACGCACGGCGGTGAACCGCGAAAGATCACGACCGGCAGCGCTCCGGCGGTCTCGCCAACCGGAGATAAAGCAGCGTATCTCCTGAAAGGGCAGATATGGGCGACATCGCTGAAAGATTCGAACGCAAAGCCAGAGCAGTTGTTGCATACACGGGGCAATGCCTCGTCACTACTCTGGTCACCCGATGGCAAGGCGCTGGCATTCGTTAGCGACCGTAGCGATCACAGCTTTATCGGCCTCTATTCGCCGGCCACAAAGTCGCTCCGCTATCTCGATCCCGGTACAGACCATGACGATTTTCCTGCGTGGTCGCCCGACAGCAAGAGCATCGCATTTGTCCGGATTCCATTCAGCAAGCACGAAACGCTCTTTGGGCCGAAAAGGACGGGTCTACCATGGTCAATCCGTGTAGCAGATATCGAAAGCGGCAAGGGCCGCGAGATATGGCACGCAAACCAGGGGGGAGGCAGCGTCTTTCACGAAACCCAGGGACATAGCCAGCTTCACTGGACGAGCACTGGCTCGATTATCTTTCCATGGGAAGCCGATGGGTGGGTGCATCTATATTCGGTCGGTTCGAATCGCGAGGCGAAATTACTGACGCCCGGCGATTTTGAAGTGGACAGCGTTGGCGATAGTCGCGATGGCAAGAGTCTTGTCTATTCTTCAAACCAGAACGACGTAGACCGCCGACATGTCTGGAAGCTCGACACTACTAGCGGACAGCTTACGGAACTAACTCATGGAGAAGGCATTGAGACATCCCCGGCAGTTTCCGGTGATGGAGAAGCGATTGCCGTCCTTCGCTCCGATGCGCGCATCCCGATACGTCCCGCAGTCGTCGCAGCAAATGGCGATATACATGATCTTGCGTCACAAGCCGAACCGGCAGCATACCCCGGCGCGAGCTTTGTCGTGCCGCAACAGGTCATTTTCTCGTCCGCAGATGGGATGCGTATCCACGGGCAGCTCTTCCTGCCAAAGAATGTCAACGACGGTCATCCGCATCCGGCTGTTGTCTTCTTCCACGGCGGCTCGAGACGCCAGATGCTGCTTGGTTGGCACTATATGGAGTACTACTCCAACGCCTATGGAATGAACCAGTATCTCGCCAGCCTGGGATACATCGTCCTCTCCGTCAACTACCGCAGCGGCATAGGATATGGTGAGGAATTCCGCGAAGCGCTCAATTACGGAGCAACCGGCGCGAGTGAATTCAATGATGTGCTGGGAGCAGGCCTGTATTTGCGCTCGCGCTCTGATGTGGATGCTGCGCACATTGGCATCTGGGGTGGCAGTTATGGCGGCTATCTTACGGCACTGGCTTTAGCCCGGGCCTCAGACATGTTTGCCGCGGGCGTCGACCTGCACGGCGTGCATGACTGGAATCTGGAATTGGGCAACTGGCTTCCCGCCTACGACCCTTCGGCTGATCCGCAAGCCGCGAAGACCGCGTGGCTTTCCTCTCCACTTGCATCTGTCGATACGTGGCGATCGCCCGTTTTGCTCATTCAGGGAGATGATGACCGCAACGTTCAGTTTTCGCAGACAGTGCAGCTCGCCGAGGCGCTGCGCAAACAGAAAGTCGATGTCGAGGAACTGGTCTTCCCCGACGAGATCCACGATTTCCTGCTGCATCGCGACTGGCTGGCCGCGTATTCTGCCGGCTCCGAGTTCTTCGCGAAGCATTTGAAATAGAATCGGCGGCCTCGTTCCCATTCCCGGCATTGGAATCCACCGCAACTCTAATAAGAGCGGAGTGTTTCTGTGTGCATTGGAGTTCGAAAGGAAGATAAGAATGTCCCGCACGCGAAAGTCTGGTTTTTTATTGGCGATTTTGCTCATCCTCGGATTTGCGCGAGGAGCAACGGCGCAGGCCCACATGATCTTTTTAGGCATGGCCCACGTAGATGGTCCTACCGATCACGACGACATTAAGGTGGGACCGTATGCCGGCCGCTACCACTCCATTGTCCTGCGCGTGAAATACGCGCCGATACAGTTCGATCACGTTGTGATCCACTATGGAAACGGCACCGCGCAAACCCTGCCTGTAAGGGCAGTCATCCATGCAGGCGGACAGAGCGCTCCCGTCATGCTGCCGGGCGGCGATCGCATCATCGAAAGCCTTGAACTCTGGTATGCGCGAGCGAATCCCAACAACCCGAACAAACCCGAAGTCCGTCTTTTTGGAATGCCATAAGTAAGTGTCAACAAACGCCCCGCTGATTCGATTTCAGCGGGGCGTCGCTGTTTCCAGAGCGAAAGCCAGTCACTCTTCTTCCTGCAAGTCAGCTCGACAGGAGCATCACCTTCTTCAGTAGACGTTGGCAATGAAAGCGCGTACATTGCGATAGAGACTCGGCGGCACGGGTATTCTCCATACGTCATTCCTGGGAAGGGAACAGGCAAGCAAAAGTGAACCTGACATTCATCGACTGGCTCATCATGTTGCTGTATTTCGCTTTTGTGCTGGGCATTGGTTTCGCACTCAAGCGGTTTATGCGGACGAGCAAAGATTTTTTCCAGGCGGGCCGCTCTTTGCCTGCATGGATTTGCGGACTCGCTTTCATCTCGGCCAATCTGGGCGCTCAGGAAGTGATTGGCATGGGAGCTTCGGGCGCGAAGTACGGCATTGCCACCAGCCATTTCTATTGGATAGGCGCCATTCCCGCGATGATCTTCGTCGGCGTCTTCATGATGCCCTTCTATTACGGTTCCAAAGCGCGTTCTGTCCCTGAATTTCTGCGTCTGCGTTTCGACGAAAAAACGCGAGCCTACAACGCCTGCTCATTTGCTGTGATGACCGTGTTTTCTTCCGGCATCTCGATGTATGCCATGGCGCGGCTCATTCAGACCCTGCACGTCTTCGACTCGCTATTCCTGAAATTCAACTTGCCGCTGGGCTGGATCTTCCACTTCGCCATCATCATTTCCGCGGTCATCGTGCTGGGCTACATCTTTCTCGGCGGCCTTACCAGCGCGATTTACAACGAGGTATTGCAATTCTTCCTGATCGTCGCCGGATTCCTGCCGCTGGTTTGGATCGGCCTGAAAAACGTTGGGGGATGGAGCGGGCTGAAGGCTGCGCTGCCTGTTGCGTATACGCATTCCTGGCGAGGCATGACGAACCCGCACAACAATCCATTGGGTGTGGAGTGGTTCGGGCTCTCGATGGGCCTGGCCTTTGTTCTTTCTTTCGGCTACTGGTGCACGGACTTCCTCGTGATCCAAACAGCAATGGCATCGGATTCTGAAGAATCC
>DATGAD010000216.1:0-6435 GCA_035313725.1 Alloacidobacterium sp.
AAGTTTCGTGTTACCTCACTGGTTGTGATGACAGCGTGGGCCGGCTTCTATCTCGGCTCGATGCACAGCGGCATCAGCAGCATCCAGCCAGGACTGATTGCCGCCCTTGTCGGCATCGGACTCGTCTCCGCTGGCTCGGCAGCCCTGAACGAGGCGTTCGAACGCAAGCTGGACGCGAAGATGATTCGCACTGCGCAGCGCCCCATGGCATCGGGCCGCATCAGCCTGCCGCACGGCGTGCTCCTCGGCATGGTCGCAATCATCGCCGGAGCGCTCTGGCTTACCTATGAAACGAATCTCGTCACCGGCACGCTGACGCTCATCACAGCCTTCAGCTATGTCGCTGTCTACACACCTCTGAAACGCCGCACGACATTAGCGACATTCATCGGAGCGTTCCCGGGAGCGATGCCTCCGTTACTTGGCTGGACAGCCGCGCGCGGCGCCATCGAATGGCCGGCAGTCGCACTGTTTGCGATCCTCTTCGTCTGGCAATTCCCGCATTTCATGGCCATCGCATGGCTTTACAAAGAGGACTATGGCCGCGCCGGAATCCGCATGCTGCCGGTAGTGCAGCCCGATGGCTGGTCGACTGTGCTCGAAGCGCTGACCTACGCCGTGCTCATGATTCCCGTAAGCCTGCTCCCGGTCTATCTGCACGTTGCCGGGAAATTTTACGGAGCAACGGCGGTCGTGCTCGGTCTCGTCTACCTGGGGTATACCATCCGCTTCGCTCGCATCACCCGCGCGCGCAGCGTCGTCGAATCAAAAATGTACGCCCGCGATTTGTTAAAGGTGAGCGTGATCTACCTGCCCGTGCTGCTAACGGTGCTCATGTTGAATGCACTCGGGAAATAGGCGACGATATGACTCTTTCCCCAAACTTGTCATCCCGACCGGAGCGCGTTAGCGCGAAGCGGAGGGACCTGCAGTTCGGCATTTCTCCAGACTTTACGAAGTAACCTATGTCAGCAATCGCAGAACATGCACCAGAAACAAACAAGAACACGACCAGCGCTTCTCCAGCGCCGATCGCTCTCAAAGCGCTTTCGCACAATTACGGCTCGCGCCTAGCACTCGATCAGCTGACATTCGACGTTCAGCCAGCCGAAATTTTCGGCCTCCTCGGCCCCAATGGCAGCGGCAAGACAACGCTCTTCCGCATTCTCTCGACGCTGATGGTGCCGACCGGCGGCCACGCCTATATTCAGAACTTCGACGCCGCCCGCGAACCCAACAGAGTCCGCCAGCAGATCGGCATCGTCTTCCAGGCACGCAGCCTCGACCTGAAGCTGACCGTCGCAGAGAACCTGAAACACCAGGGACACCTCTACGGACTGAAAGGCACCCAACTCAAGCGTCGCATTGAAGAAGTACTGAGCCGCGTCGGCCTGCTCGACCGTGCGAAGGATTCCGTCGAGACACTCTCAGGCGGCATGCAGCGCCGCGTAGAACTGGCAAAGGGCCTCATCCATTCGCCATCGGTCCTGTTGCTCGACGAGCCGTCCACCGGCCTCGACCCGGGAGCCCGGCGCGATGTGTGGCAGTACCTGCGCATGCTGCGCGATGAAGAAGGCGTAACGGTTCTCGTCACCACGCACTTGATGGAAGAAGCCGAACACTGCGACCGCCTCGCCATCCTGAACGAAGGCAAACTCGTCGCTCTCGGTTCGCCCTTCGAATTGAAATCAGAAATCGGCGGAGATGTCGTGACATTTGAAACAACCAGCGAAGCCGACGCAGAAGCCCTCGCTCAGAAGATCGCCAATCGCTTCGTCGTCTCTCCGTCGGTGCTGGGAAACACCGTCCGCCTTGAACGCGAGCAAGGCCACAAGTTCGTGACTGATGTCGTTGAAGCCTTTCCCGGGCTCGTCGAGGGCATCTCGGTGGCAAAGCCGAGTCTCGAAGACGTCTTCATTCAACGCACCGGACACCGCTTCTGGACGGAAGCACGTGACGCCGCAAAGGAGCAGGAATAATCATGGCCACTATCGCCACAACTGCTCCCGTACCCCGCATCCGCCAAGTGAAAAAAGCCGGCATCTGGACACCCGCTTATACCCTCTGGCTGCGTGAAATCGTCCGCTTCTACCGCCAGAAAGCGCGCGTCGTAGGCGTCATCGCGTCACCTCTGCTCTTCTGGTTCGTCCTCGGCTCCGGCTTCGGGCGCAGCTTCCACGGAGGCGCAGGTTCCGGTCAATACCTGGAATATTTTTTCCCCGGCGCCGTCGTCATGATCGTGCTCTTCACCGCCATCTTCAGCATGATGTCGCTGATCCAGGATCGCAACGAAGGCTTCCTGCTCTCTGTCCTCGCCGCGCCGGTTAGCCGCTCATCAATCGTGCTGGGCAAAGTCCTCGGCGGAGCCACGCTCGCCGCCATTCAGGGAATCGTCTTCCTCGTCTTCACGCCGCTGATTGGCGTTCATCCCGACTTGCAAGCCATCGCCATCAGCGTCATCACGATTCTCATGATCAGCTTCGAGTTGACAGCCCTCGGCTTCGCCATCGCGTGGCCCATGGATTCGCCGCAGGCCTTCCACGCCATCGTCAACCTGATCCTGCTGCCACTCTGGATGCTCTCCGGCGCACTCTTCCCAGCCAGCGGAGCATCCGGCTGGCTGCGTACGCTCATGCAGCTCAATCCCCTGACCTACGGAGTCGACGCGCTGCGCATCGCGCTCTTCCCCGCGCAACACACCGAGTTTTCGCTGACGACAAACCTGGCTGTAACGATAGGCTTCTGCGCGCTGACCTTCGCCGCATCCTGGGCCATCGTCAACCGCAGAACCAATAAACCAGCGGCATAAGATAGGCGAGGGCTTTAGCCCTCACAAAGTGAAATGAAACAATGAGGGGCTTCAGCCCCCGAGGTAATGAATCTAGAATGCAAGCCACCGAGACCACCAGTCGGGCACCCATCGCAACCATCATCGGAATCAGCGTCATCGCTACGCTCTTTCTGCTCTGGCTGGTCTATGTGCACCCTCCGTCGCAGGAATATGCCTCGCGCCTGCTCTTCCTCCCCGCGCTGAATGCCCTCTTCAACGCCATGAGCGCCGTGGCGCTGGTGATCGGCTTTTCCTACATCCGGAAGCGCAACATTGCCGCCCACCGCGCTTCAATGCTCACGGCCTTTGTCTTCTCCTCACTCTTTCTCGTCAGCTACATCACCAACCACGCGCTGCACGGCGAAATGCGCTTCCCCGGACACGGCCCCATCCGTACGGCCTATCTTGCTCTGCTCATCAGCCACGTGCTGTTGTCCGTCGTAGCGTTGCCGATGGTGCTCATTACCTTTTTCTTTTCGCTGTCAGGCCGTTTTCCACAGCACCGGAAGATCGCCCGGTACACCTATCCGATCTGGCTCTATGTATCTGTCACCGGAGTCGTCGTTTATGCCATGCTGGCCGCATGGCGCTGAGGATTGGCATGCCGCTTGTAACCGAACAATCACCGGAGCATCAGCCGCTGGCTAATAGCAGCGAGCCGCTGTCTGTTACGCCGGAAACCGGCGACGGCACGCGGCAGCTCCTGCAGTCGGGCGGCGGAACTCTCGCGACCGGTATCCTGGCGGCAGCACTGACACAGTTCGCCTTCGGCGGCATCGGCCCTCAAGGCCCGCACACCAATTCAGGATGGCTCGCCCTTATCGTGGCGCTGATGTGCCTGCCCTTCGGCTTCCTGCTCTCTCTGCTGGGCGTGGCAAAGTGGCTGCGAAACCGCAGCCTGCGCCGCAACAATCAATCCTAGTAAACTAAGAACAACATGATTCCCACACTTGAATGGACCCCGGGCGGCGTCCGCTTCCTCGACCAGACGAAGCTCCCGCTAGAAGAAACCTACGTGCTCGCCACCAGCTACCAGCAGGTAGCCGACGTCATCACTACGATGGTCGTGCGCGGCGCTCCGGCGATCGGTGTCTCCGCCGCGATGGGCGCCGCACTGGGAGTAAAGCAGAGCAGCGCCGCGACGATTTCCGAGCTGACAAACGAGTTCGAGACAATCTGCAAGACGCTTGCCGCCACGCGCCCCACCGCTGTAAACCTCTTCTGGGCTATTGCCCGCATGCGCGAGCGCTATTCAGCCCTTGCAGAGCAGCCAGGCGCTACTCGTGAATCGATTGCAGCAGCTCTCATCGAGGAAGCGCAGCTCATGTACGACGAAGACATCGCTGCCTGCAAAACGATGGGCGCAAATGGAGCCGATCTGTTGCCTGAAACCGGGGGCGTGCTCACGCACTGCAATGCCGGAGCCCTGGCCACCTGCGGCTACGGTACCGCTCTTGGCGTCATCCGCGCCGCTGTCGAGCGCGGCCACGCCATTCACGTCTACGCCGACGAAACCCGCCCATTCCTGCAGGGTGCCCGCCTCACAGCATGGGAACTGATGCACGATGGCATTCCCACGACGGTCCTTTGCGACAACATGGCTGCCAGCCTCATGCGTCAAGGAAAAATTCGAGCTGTAGTTGTCGGAGCAGACCGCATCGCAGCAAACGGTGATGTCGCTAACAAGATCGGCACGTACAGCGTGGCGATTCTTGCAAAGGAACACGGCATTCCGTTCTACGTAGCCGCGCCATGGTCGACTATCGACCTCGCCACAGCCACGGGCGACGGCATCCCCATCGAACAGCGCGCAGAAATCGAAGTCACGCACCATGCAGGAAAGCAGCTTACTCCTCACGGTGTTGGCATCGAGAATCCTGCCTTCGACGTGACGCCTGCGAAATACGTCACCGCCATCATTACAGAACGCGGAGTACTACGCGCTCCGTACAATGAGGCATTAGCTGAATTGGAAACCGCGCCCGCGGCAGGATAAAGGAAGGGAGAGCTCCTGTAATCCCTAAACGGGATTACAGGGCTTCTGCAAGGACGGGATAGAGCATGTACTGGCTCGTCTCGTAGAGAGCGAGCAGACGGCGTGTCATCAGGTAATAGGAAGCAGCTGCCTGATGCACATAGAAGGGTACTCTGAGCTGGCTGCGGCGAAGATATGCGCTCCAGCGAATACGCCTTAATGCCCGCTTGAGCTGGATCGAATCCTGGCGAATCCGTTCCGCCACGATAATCGCCTGATCGTGGTTCCAGTTCCGAACATAGGCAGCCAGCGCGATCATCAGATCTGCATTGTGCTCCATGCGCCGCAGGCCTTCTTTTCCACCAACCAGCCCCCAGATTTCATCGGGCTCGAGCTGCAGCTGATTCTTTTTCGGCTCCAGGTGGTCAAGAGCGACCATCTCAAGGCCGCGCATGTGCATGGGTTCAATCGATGTGACCAGCGTTTGCCAGTCCTTGGACAGCAGCTTATGCGATCGCGTATGCGCGTAAATAAGCGCAATGACCGCCAACAGACCAAACGCACTAAACGCGAGATATGCCATATGCAAGTTTATTGCTTCTCAACACCGCTTACACGTTTCAGTTCCGACTGCAGTTGTTGCTGAAGGCCGTCCAGGTAGGACTGCATTTCAGGTGATAGTGTACGACGTTTTGGTTCCGGACGCCATAGGGTTATTATCCAGTAAACAACAACCAAGAAATATGTACCAGTTCGTATATAGTCGAACAGGCGTCCCTGCCAGCTGTTTCCAAAATGGCTATAGGCGCCCTCGGCCACCAGGTCAGCGATGGCCCAGATCGCCCATCCTTGACCAAGCCGCATCACGTGGCTACTTCCCACCAGCCCAAGCTGCGAGGAAGCAAAGAGCATGGCGGCAAAAAGTTCAAGTGTCAGCATAGCCGAGAAGAGATTTCCCTTCTCCAGCCAGAAGTCGATACTGGTTTGAACGCTGGGATTGATGGCATATGCAATGACCGCCGCAACCGCCGCCCCGGCAATGCCGTAGAACAAAAAGCGCTTTCCGGCGTCGCGCACCCAGCTCCCTGCAGGTTTCAGTACGACTCGCGCCAGTTCCAGGATTACGCCCAGTTGGAAGGCCAGATCAAGGAAAGTTCCCACGTCATAGACGCGCGAATATAAGGAGATCTGGTTAGTTTTCCACAGCGATACGAGCAGAATCGTTCGCAGCGCGTTGTAACCGATCAACGTCGTGAAGATCGGAAACGTTCTCCAGCGCCCACATCGTATCAATACGAACAGGAGGGCAGCGTGTTCAACAAAACCCGCCGCCCACAAGAGCTTGGCTGTGAGACTGACTTCCACAGCACGATATTACTCCCGGGCTTTCAATACTTCAGCAGTAAATAGGCTTAGGCTGCGGTAACGGAAGTTTTCGGCGGACGCGGATCGGTGCCCGTAATCCCTGCTACTACAACGGAGGTCTTCGGCGGACGCGGATCGGTGCCCGTAATGCCGGCTACGACGACGGAGGTCTTTGGCGGACGCGGGTCAGTGCCTGTAATGCCGGCTACGACGACGGAGGTCTTCGGCGGACGCGGATCGGTGCCCGTAATGCCGGCTACGACGA
>DATGAD010000217.1:0-3355 GCA_035313725.1 Alloacidobacterium sp.
GACGCCCTGCGCCGCCCGGTTCTCGCGTCTCTGTCTTTTCCGCCGCCAGCCCCCCCGTCAGAAGAGGCCTTATGGCGTTTCCCACAGTCGCCCGCGACATGTTGAGAATGCGTGCAAGCTCTGCCCGTGAGACAGGCCCGCTCGCACGGATCTCACGAAGACAGCGGATCGAATTGATCTCTCGGACGAGGCTATTGCTGGTCAACATAGGCACTGCAGAACTGCCTACCAGCCTACTTCATTGACGAGCCATTCCTAGCTTGGCGGAGCCGCGGTCTGGGTCGACTCGTTCCCGCATCAGTAAGGGGAAGTCTTAGTGCTGTATCTGGACCGCCCCTTCGAGGCCTGTCTGTGTGCAGAGCTGTTTGCGGGCGGTTCAGATACAGCGACTTGAAGGAAGCCGCTTTGTCTGGGGCCACTGTTTTATGGGCGTTCAATGTGGTTGACTTGCTTCGGGCGTGGTGGGATTCCTGGATTTGCGTGGTGAGGCAGGGGCCGAAGCGCGAGTTCGTTGCGCCAGATGTGATTCGGAGTGCTGCTTACGTAAGTTGGTAGAGCCCATCTTGAGTGGGATGAGCCTCTGAAGGCGCAGACCGGATATGCATGCGAGAGCAGGGGGTCGGTTCGAGGTGGGAGCTGCAAGCTCATGCGGCATGCCGGTCTGCATGGGGTGGAGAGCGGGCAAGCAACTGTACGGTTGTGAGTCTCTCGATGATGTGCATCGTCCCACCGCAGAGCGGGCACTTCGGAAGGACCTGGGTTCGCTCAGCTTGAGCTGGCAGGGCTGGCGGATCGAATGCGCTCTGGAGAAGACGGAAGCAGAGCGGCAATAGCTTGGCTCGTTGGCGGTTGGCGAGGAAGCCGAAGTTGCGGATGCGGACGAAGCCCGGTGGGAGCAGATGCAGAAGGAAGCGGCGGAGGAACTCGTCGACCGGCAGCGTCATGATCCGCTTTTTGTTGCCGTGCGCGGAGTCCCGCCAACGGAAGCTGACCTTGCCGTCCGAGAGCGCAACGAGTCTGCTGTTGGAGATGCCGACGCGGTGGGTGTACGCGCCAAGATAGCGCACAACGTGCTCAGGTCCGCCGAATGGCCGTTTGGAGTAAACGATCCAATCATGACGGAAGAGGCATCGGAGCCAGGCAGCGAAGTTGCGTGGCTCTACCAAGTGTGAGAGGTGACCGTGGAACTGAAGGTGGCCGTTGCAGAATGCCTTCTTCAGCCCAGCGATGAACTTGCCGCGAAAGACGCGGCTGAGCACCTTGACGGGAAGGAAGAAGGAGCGGCGCGAGGCGATCCAGCCTGCATGGTCCGAAGCGAGGCCGCCGGCGGCGATCACGCAGTGGACATGGGGATGGTGCTGCAAGCGCTGGTCCCAGGTATGAAGCACGCTGAAGAAGCCGATCTCTCCTCCGAGGTGTCGTGGGTCACGAGCGACCTGCTGGAGAGCTTCAGCGCTAGCGCGGAAGAGCAGGCTGTACAGGATGCGCTTGTTCTGCAGAGCCAGCGGAGCCAGCTCACGCGGGAGCGTGAAGACGGCGTGGACATAGCGAGTGGGCAGCAACTCCCGTTCACGCTGCTGGAGCCAGCGCAGGCGGGCGTTGCCCTGGCATCTTGGGCAATGCCGGTTGCGGCACGAGTTATAGGAGATGGCGGTGTGCCCACAGTCAGCGCACTGATCGCGATGGCCGCCCAGCACCGCGGTGCGACAGCGCGTGATCGCATCGAGCACCTTGAGGTGCTGTCCGTTGATCCAGCGATGACTGCGTTCGACGAAGCCCGGTCCAGCGTAGCGGATGATGTCGGCCATCTCCAGCGAGGAGCGGTTCAGGCGCTGCGTGGCGCGGCTCTCCGGGAAACCAGTGCAAGCTGGTCGAGTGGGCTGGCGGTCGCGTTCAGGTGCTTCTGCGAGAGGTGAAGATAGATCGTGGTCTCTTCGAGATCCCGATGTCCGAGCAGGATCTGGATGGTGCGCAGGTCTGCGCCTGCTTCCAGCAGGTGGGTGGCAAAGCAGTGCCGCAACGTATGTGGATGGATGTTCTTGTCCTCGAGTCCGGCACGGAGCGCGGCCTGCTGACAGGCCGTCCAAAGCACCTTGGTGGTGACCGGACGACTTGAGGTGTGCCACTTGTTGCCAGGAAACAGCCAGTCCATAGGCTTCCTTCTGAGTGCACGCCAATAGCTGCGCAGTTCTTCCAGCAACGCCGGACTGAGCATGACATCGCGGTCCTTGCGCCCCTTGCCTCCGCGGATATGAACGACCATCCGTTCACTGTCAATATCGGTGATCTGCAGTCGGGCCACTTCAGCTCTACGTGCGCCCGTGGCATAGAGGGTCATGAGCAGGATGCGATGGAACGGCGTGTCGGCCGCATCGATCAACCGGGCCACTTCCTGCTGGCTGAGGATCTGCGGCAGGCGAAGCACCTTCTTCGGATAAGGCGTATCGGCAACGCTCCAGCCGCGCTTCAGCACCTGGATATAAAGAAAACGAAGTGCCGCCAGCCGCTGCGTCACGGTGTTCGGCGACAGCTTCCAGGTGCGGAACATCGCAGCCTGATACTGCCGGATGTGCTCAGTTCCCAGTCGGTCCGGTGGACAGTGAAAGTACCGAGCGAAGTGCTCAACCGTACGAATGTAGGCGCGAATCGTGGACGAAGCGTAGTTGCGCCGCTCCATCTCCTCGATCATGATCTGGCGTAAACGGGTCACAGAGAATCCTCCTCTGCGACAAACGCTAGATCATCACCTCCACCGCCAGCCCAGCGCACGCGCTTGCGTCCGCCGCGCCAGCGGCTTCGTTCAAGTCATCTTCTCGCCAGTAATGATCGGTGACGAGAAACATGTTCCCGATACTAGTATGTGCAAGCATCCAACAACGTTGCCTTATCGGAATCCGCCATGGGCTATAAGCGCGAACCGCGTTGGGGAACACCCCACGACACGCGTGAATGCCGTACTGAATGCGCTTGAAGACTGAAAGCCTATCGCTAAGGCGATCTCCCCGATGCTCCGCCTTCCATCCATGCGATCGTTCTTCTTCTTAGCGACCGCGATCGCACGCAGCATCAGCGGATGGGCCATCCTGATCGCTGCGGCATGTGGTCGAAGGTAGTCATAAATCCAACCCGTGAACATCGTTGCCTCCATCGCAACTGTCTACGGCGTGGGCAATGTCTGCGTCCACGCGTCAAGCCCCTGGCGGGTCGCCGGAAGCTTGCCCTCCGAGAACACCGCGCCACTCACGTCCTTCACGCAAAAGCTGATCGTCTTCTTGTGGATGTCCAAACCGATATACGTCATACTGGGCATCGAGGAGCCTCCTTGGATGTCTCTGAATCAGCCGCTCGCGACTGA
>DATGAD010000218.1:0-7857 GCA_035313725.1 Alloacidobacterium sp.
TTACAAGAGCGATGACTTCCGCACTGTGCTCATCACCATGGAGCGCGCAGCCCACATGAAGGAGCATCACACCGACGGCACCATCTCGATTCACGTGTTGAAGGGCTCCGTTCGCGTACATGCGCAGGGGCAGACGCATGACCTGGGAACAGCAAGCCTGTTCACGCTGGCTCCATCGATCAAGCATGATGTTGAGGCAGCCGAGGACTCAGCTTTCTTGCTGACTATCTCCTGGCCGACCAGCGAAAAACTGCGCTCCATGGAACATCGCGGATACGGCAACTAGTACGTATAGAAACCGCGCCCGCTCTTGCGCCCGAGCCAGCCCGCGTCCACCATGCGGATCAGCAACGGACAGGGCCGGTATTTCGGATCGCCCAGGCCATCCTGAAGTACGCGCATGATGTCGAGGCAAACATCGAGGCCGATGAAATCCGCCAGCGTCAGCGGCCCCATCGGATGCGCCATGCCCAGCTTGAAGACTTCATCGACAGCCTCCGGAGTCGCCACGCCTTCCATCACCGCAAACATCGCTTCATTGAGCAGCGGCATCAGCACACGATTTGAAACAAATCCCGGCGCGTCGTTCACTTCGACTGGCGTCTTGCCCAGCTTCTCGGTTAGGGCCTTCACTGTGTCGTAGGTAGTTTGCGACGTAGCCAGGCCGCGAATCACTTCGACCAGCTTCATCACCGGCACTGGATTGAAGAAGTGCATGCCGATGATCTGCTCGGCGCGTTTTGTCTGCGCGCCTAATTTTGTGATGGAAATGGAGGACGTGTTCGAAGCGAGAATGACGTCTTGCGGCAGGATCGAATCGAGTTCTACAAAGAGCCGGCTCTTGATCTCGAACTTTTCCGTCGCCGCTTCGATAACGAAATCGCACGATGCAAGCGACTGGCGGTCGAGCGTGCCCTGAATCCTCTGCAATGACGCAGCGGCTTCGTCCGCGGTCAGCTTGCCCTTGGCCGCTTCGCGGTCAAGATTTTTCCGGATCGCCTCAAGCCCGCGATCAAGAAACCGCTGTTCGACCTCGCAGAGCCGCACATCAAATCCGCTTCGCGCAAAGACATGCGCGATGCCGTTGCCCATGGTTCCGGCACCAAGCACGCCGACCACCTTGATCTCACTCATTCCAACACCTCAAAACAAATGAGTGTATCAAGACACGCGGATATGAAAACGGAGCTAGGCGATTTTCACAAGAACCGCAGTGATGTTATCGCTTCCGCCTGACGCATTCGCGTCTTCAATCAGACGCCGGCAGGCTGCCTGAAGATCGGAAGTGTCCCCACCCAGGAGCTCTGCCAGTCGCGCCTCGGAAACCTCTTTCGAAAGCCCGTCAGAGCACATCAGGAACAGGTCGCCATGCTCTGTCGCCACTTCCTGGATGTCAGGTACTACCGTGTCGCGTGTGCCGATCGCCCGCGTGATGACGTTGCGCAAAGGAGACATTTCCGCCTCAGCGGGGGTCATCTGTCCCAGCCGCACCTGCTCGTCTACGAGAGAATGGTCCTGCGTCATGCGCTCCAGCGTGGCGCGAAAGCGATAGCAGCGGCTGTCACCCACATGCGCAATCCAGACGCGGCCCTCCCGCACCAGCAGTGACACGAGCGTGGTGCCCATGCCGTGCAACGACGGCTCTTGCTCCGAGCGCGAAAAGACGCGCCGATTTGCTTCCGCGATACCAACCTCAAGGGCTCGCCGCGGATCGCCTGCAATTTGCGGATCACAAAGCGCTTCGGTGACGGCGGCTACTGCGGCATTGCTCGCGACTTCACCTGCCGCCGCGCCGCCCATGCCATCGCACACAACAAAAAGGCCCGCCTCCGGACACAGCCCGTAGGCATCTTCATTCGCGGAGCGGACACGTCCAACATCAGTAAGCGCTGCTGCTTCCATGAGCATCTGTTCTTGAGGCATGGTGAAATTGCCGACCCTGAAGGCGATTCATACGGCACTCACCAAGATACACGGGGCGGGCAACACTTCGCATCAGCCCGATTCACCGAAACGAAAGAAGCTACCTGTTCCCGGCCTCCGTGCTCCGGATGAACGCCGCTACACGGTCGTGCAGTTGCTGCAACGATTCGTCGCGCACGTAAACCATGTGTCCCGATTCATACCAGTCGTACTCGATGTTTTTCGCAAGGCTCTCCGGAATCGGCAGGTGCTTGTCCTCGTAATACGCAGCGTAGAAGGGCGTTGCCAGGTCGTAGTAGCCGCCGTTCACCATCACCCTGAGTCGCGGATTCGTCTTCATCGCCGTGGCCAGATCTGCGCTCACGTTCAGGTTGATGGGATTGTCGTTGTGCTTGAAATCCCACTGCGCAGAGCCGAACTCCGCGTGGGGCAGATATGTCTGGCCATCGCCATACTTCAGGTCGCGGCGAACATAATCGTTAAAGAGCGAGACATAGGCCGACGAGATGGCCGAACTCTGTGGATCATACTCCGCCTCTTCGCTCAACGGGTTAATGTTCGGGCCGGAGAAGCGTGTGTCGAGACGGCCTGTCGTCAGGTCCTGATCATCCTGCAGGTTCTTCGAGAAGCCGCCGCCGCTCACGCGGAGGTTGGCCTTCAGCAGATAGGCGATAGATAGCCCCGTATAGGTGTGCAGCTTCTCGGCGACGCTCTGCTTCTCAGCCGTGGTCAGGTCTGTGCCCTGCGCCAGCGCGTGCGCATATTCGCCCATGGCAAAATCTTCCACCTCTTTCAGAAATGGCTCGAGCGCGGGTGGCTGGCTGGGAAGTTTGTGGTGGTAATACGCCGTTGCGGCGTATGTCGGCAGCGCGAGCTGGAAAGGCAGATCGACGCCGGGATTATTGCGTGCGGCGTCGATGTCTGACGTAAAGTTAAAGATCTGCGAAAGCAGAATGACGCCGTTCAGGTCGATGCTGTCCTCGTTTTCAAGAATATTTGAGACCACCGACGAGCGCGTCGTGCCGTAGCTTTCGCCAAAGAGATACTTGGGCGAATTCCAGCGGTTGTACTTGCTGATGAACCGCGCGATGAAGCGCGCATACGCATGCGCATCTTCATCCACGCCCCAGAAGGCTTTATCTTTGTCCTTGCCCACCAGGCGGCCAAAACCTGTGCCCGGCATGTCTATGAAGACGAGGTCGCTCACGTCGAGAAGGCTGTAACCGTTGTTGACGAGCTTGTAAGGCGCGCCGGCAAGATGCTTGTCATCCGATGTGACCACGTGCTTCGGTCCGAATGATCCCATGTGCAGCCACACGGTCGAGCTGCCCGGTCCACCGTTGTAGATAAAGGTGATGGGGCGGTCTTCAGCCTTGGCGTCTTTCCTGAAGTAGCCAACGTAGAACATGCGCGCAATCGGCGGCATGTCCTTCGGATCCTTAGCCTGCGCCGCTGCCAGAGCCATCTCCGTGTCAGGCAGTGCTTTTCCGTCAGGGCCAAGCTGCGCGTCCTGTTCGTCGGTCGCGCCCACCGTAATCGTGCCGGCAACCGCCTGGTATGCGATCTGCACTCCGCCTGCATTCACTGAGCCTTCAGTGATCGAGTCCGGAGCGGGCGCCGGAGCCTTAGCCTCAGCGGGCGTGGCTTTCGTGGTGGCGACGGGGTCTTCAGCAGCCAGAGCAGAAAAGGAAATTGCGCCGGCCAGCAATGCGGCCAGAAGCGGAGACAATCTTGTCATGGATCGAACCTCTAACGTAAGAAAGATGTACCGGGGGATTGCACGTACGACAATACTACCCTCCTCGTCTATTAAGCACTCAGCTCTTCTGTGCGCTTGATTTCGCAAAAACTAAAGGCTGGCACGATGGCCAGCCTTCTAAAGAATTGGAATCGCAGTTACGACTTTGAACCGGCGCTCTCCAGCTTCGATTCCGCCTCGGCAATCTTGCGATTTGCCTCTTCATATTTCTCGGCGTCTTCACCGGCCTCGTTCCACATCTTCTGACCGCGCTCAAGCTGCTCCTGCGCGCGCGCCGTGTCAATTTCTTCCGGCTTCAGCGCGCTTTCGGCAAGAATCGTCACGCGCTCGGGAAGCACTTCGACGAATCCCCAGTTGACGTTGTAGCGCTGTTCGCCGGCATGGCCGCCATGCAGCCGCACTTCACCCGCGCCCAGCTCAGCCAGCAGCGGAGCATGCCCGAAAAGCGCTTCGATATAACCGGAACGAGATGGCAAGTCCACCGCATCCGCTGTCGTATCGACGAGGATGCGCTCCGGAGTCACCAGCCGTACTTGCAGTTGATCTGGCATAGTCTACGCGGTCGCCTTCATCTTCTCAGCCGTTTCGAGCACTTGCTCAATCGAGCCCTTCAGGTAAAAGGCCTGTTCAGGAATGCTGTCATGCTTGCCTTCGAGCACTTCCTTGAAGCTGCGCACTGTGTCCGCAATCTTGACGTAGGCGCCCGGAATACCGGTGAACTGCTCGGCCACATGGAACGGCTGCGAGAGGAAGCGCTGAATCTTGCGCGCGCGCGCCACGGTGATCTTGTCGTCTTCTGAAAGCTCGTCAATGCCGAGAATCGCAATGATGTCCTGCAGGTCCTTGTAGCGCTGCAGAATACGCTTCACGCCCTGCGCCACGTCGTAGTGCTCTTGCCCGACGATACGCGGCGAGAGAATACGCGAGGTCGAAGCCAGCGGATCGACGGCAGGGTAAATGCCCAGCTCTGACAGCGGACGCGAAAGCACCGTCGTCGCATCGAGGTGAGCAAAAGTTGTCGCCGGAGCCGGATCGGTAAGATCGTCGGCTGGAACATACACAGCCTGCACCGAAGTGACAGAACCCTTCTTCGTCGAAGTAATGCGCTCCTGCAGCTCGCCCATTTCGGTTGAGAGGTTCGGCTGGTAGCCGACGGCAGAAGGCATACGACCCAGCAGCGTCGATACCTCAGAACCTGCCTGTGTGAAGCGGAAGATGTTGTCGATGAAGAGCAGCGTATCAGCGCCTTCGTTGTCACGGAAATATTCAGCGACCGTCAGGCCGGTCAGCGCGACGCGCAGACGCGCACCTGGCGGCTCGGTCATCTGGCCGTAAATCAAGGCAGCCTTCGACTTCTTGAAGTCCTTCAGGTCAATCACGCCCGCTTCCTGAAACTCCATCCACAGGTCATTGCCTTCGCGGGTACGCTCGCCGACTCCGGCAAATACTGAGAAGCCACCATGCTTCAGGGCGACGTTGTTGATCAACTCCTGAATGATGACCGTCTTGCCGACACCGGCGCCGCCGAAGAGCCCGATCTTGCCACCCTTCAAAAAGGGCTGGATCAGATCGATGACCTTCACGCCCGTCTCGAACATTTCTTCATGCGTCGACTGCTCATCGAACGCCGGAGCCGGACGGTGAATGGGCATGTGGATCTTTGCGTTGATCGGGCCAAGCTCGTCGACCGGCTCTCCGATCACGTTGAGCACGCGACCAAGCGTCTCGTGTCCCACGGGAACGGTAATCGGGCCGCCCTGATCGATGGCATTCATGCCTCGCACCATGCCTTCGGTGGCCTGCATGGCAACGCAGCGCACGCGGCCTTCGCCCAGGTGCTGCTGCACTTCAAGAATCACGTTAATGGGGTTAGGCACCGTGAAGCCGTCGCTCACAACGCGCAGCGCCTGGTAAATCGGCGGTATCTTTGCTTCTTCAAACTGAACGTCCACCGCCGGTCCGGCGATTTTAATGACCCTGCCAATATTCTCTGCCATAAAATTCTTTCTCTCTACAGTGCGGCTGCGCCGCTCACAATCTCGATCAGTTCCTTGGTAATCGCCGCCTGGCGCGCACGGTTCATGGCCAGCGTGTAGTGGTCGATGAGATCCGAAGCGTTGTTCGTCGCCGAGTCCATCGCCGTCATACGTGCCGCAAACTCCGCCGCTACCGACTCCACCATCGCCCGATATAGCTGGGTGCCGACATATCGCGGCAGGATTGCCCGGAACAGCTCCTTCGGATCCTGGTCGTAGGTGTAGTCCTCATCTGCGGTTCCGAAACGATGCGCCTCTTCCTCGATCAGCTTTTCCGTCGCGGTCGCTTCAGGAGAATCCACGCTGACGCCCGCCGAGGCCGCTGCTTCCGCCGCGCGGTCACGCTCTTCCCGCGTCATCTCTGTGGCAGCAGCAATCTCACGTGTGCCGATTTCTATGATCGGAAGAATCCGCTGAACAACTACGCGCTGCTGAATGACAGACTTGAACTCGTTGTAGACCACGTAGACCGCGTCGATCTTCTCGTGCGTGTAAAGCGAGACGATCTCCCTGCCCAGCTCGCGCACCTCGTCGAAGGTAATCTTGTGCAGAATGTTGCGATAATGGTCGTCCATCATCTCAACTGTGCTGTGGACCTTGCGCTCGCCACGCGACTCTCGACCATTACCTTCTTCGTCCTGCTTCGGCGCTGCAAGATATTCCGCTGCAGGATAGCGCCGGCGCAGAATATCGCGCCCCTTGCGGCCAATCGCTTCTATGTCGATGTGCTGATCCGGGTACGCGGCAATGAAGTTGGTCGCGGCCTTGATGATGTTCGCGTTGAAAGCGCCGGCGAATCCGCCTTCTCCGGAGATAACGACGACCAGCACATTCTTTTCCGGACGCGTCAACAACAGCGGATGCCGCACGTCCCCCGTCTCGGGATCGTAAATGTCTATGCGGCGCTTGAGCGATTGCAGCACGCTCTCCATCATCGCGACATACGGTCGCGAGGCCATGGTCCGCTCCTGTGCGCGGCGCAGCTTGGCTGCAGCCACCATTTTCATGGCCTTGGTGATCTGGCGCGTATTCTTAACGCTGCGGATGCGCCTTCTTAAATCGAGAACGTTTGCCATTCTTCCTGCCGGATTCTATTTCCTCGCTGCCACTACCTGCGCCGATTCATGGTCTGCGAAGAAGTTCTGCTTATACTCGTTGATCGCGTCTTTCAGACGATTGCGCAGATCATCGTCGAGCGCCTTCTTCTCGCCAATGTCCTTGAGCAGCGCCGTCTGCGCCGAATCCAGGTACTTGTGAAAGCCTTCTTCGAATGAGCGAATCGCTTCGACCTTGACGTCATCGAGCAGGCCCTGCGTTCCGGCAAAGAGAATCGCCACCTGGTGCTCTGCCGTCAGCGGTTGGAACTGCGGCTGCTTCAATAGCTCGGTAAGACGCTGGCCGCGGTTGAGCTGGTTCTGCGTCACCTTGTCCAGATCGCTGCCGAACTGCGAGAACGCCGCCAGTTCGCGATACTGCGCGAGATCGAGCTTCAGCGTCGCACCCACCTGCTTGATCGCCTTCATGGCCGCCGAGAAGCCGACACGCGACACCGAAAGCCCGACGTTCACAGCAGGACGAATGCCCGAGTTGAAGAGGTCGGTTTCAAGGAAGATCTGCCCGTCGGTAATCGAAATCACGTTCGTCGGAATGTAGGCCGAGACGTCGCCCGCCTGCGTTTCGATAATCGGGAGTGCCGTCAGCGAACCGCCGCCCTTTCCCTTGCTCAGCTTCGACGAGCGCTCCAGCATGCGCGAGTGAAGGTAAAACACGTCGCCCGGATACGCTTCGCGGCCCGGCGGACGGCGCAGCAACAGCGAAATCTCGCGGTACGCAACAGCGTGCTTGGACAGATCGTCGTAGATCACCAGCGCATGCTTGCCCTTGTCGCGGAAGTACTCACCGATCGACGTGGCGGCATACGGCGCAAGATAGAGCATTGGGGCCGGTTCAGAGGCGGTTGCCGCAACGACGACGGTGTAATCCATCGCGCCGTTTTCGGTCAGCGTCTGCACTACCGAAGCGACCGAGGACCGCTTCTGCCCGATCGCGCAGTAGATGCAGATCAGGTCGTTCTTCGCGTTGTTGATGATCGTGTCGAGCGCAATCGCCGTCTTGCCCGTCTGGCGATCGCCGATGATC
>DATGAD010000219.1:0-7008 GCA_035313725.1 Alloacidobacterium sp.
TATTTGAACGTGAACAATGACCGACCTTAAAAGCCGCATCGAACGCTCCTTCTCTGATTCCACTGTCGATCCTGCCTCATCCCTGGCTGCTTTTTCTGAGTTGAGAGACGCGCTTGAAAGCGGCGCGGTCCGCTCGGCTGAACCTGATTCCGCTTCGCCTACCGGCTGGCGCGTGAATGCGTGGGTAAAGCAAGGGATTCTGCTCGGCTTCCGCCTGGGACAGCTTGCGGCATCGGGGAGCGATCTTTCTTTCGTCGACAAGCATACGTATCCGACGCGGCGATTTACGCCTGAGCAGGGCATTCGGATTGTGCCGGGTGGCTCTGCTGTCCGGTCGGGTGCATATCTGGCGAAGTCGGTCGTGTGCATGCCTCCGATGTATGTGAATGTTGGCGCGTATGTCGATGAAGGCACGATGGTTGATTCGCATGCCCTGGTCGGCAGCTGCGTGCAGATCGGCAAACGCGTGCACCTGAGCGCGGCGGCACAGGTTGGCGGGGTGTTGGAGCCGATCAACGCCAGTCCGGTGATTCTGGAAGACGATGTGCTCGTCGGCGGCAACTGCGGAGTGTATGAAGGCACGATCGTCCGCAGGCGCGCTGTACTGGCGGCGGGAACGGTGCTGACGCGCGGCACTCCTGTGTATGACGTGGTGAATGGGATTGTGCTGCGGGCGGAGGGTGAAACTCCGCTGATCATTCCGGAAGGTGCGGTGGTGGTGCCGGGAGCGCGGGCGATCCACAAAGGGATGGGGCAGGAATGGGGATTAAGCGTCTATACGCCCGTGATTGTGAAGTACCGGGATGAGAAGACGGAGCTGAGTCTGGCGCTGGAAGATTTACTGCGCTAAGGCAAATGGAAAAGCAGATCCTTCGCTACGCTCAGGATGACAGCGTCATGTTCGCCTTGTGAGGCTGTGATTTACTCTAAGTAGAGAACCGTTTTACAGGAAATACTCATACGCCGAAGGCGTGTGTGCCTGAACGGCAAGTCCCGCAAAAAAAATGGCCGACGCAAAGCTGCAAATTATCCCGCTGGGCGGATTAGGCGAGTTTGGCATGAACTGTCTCGCTATCCGCTACAAAGACGACATCATCGTCATCGATGCCGGACTGATGTTCCCTGAGTCCGAGCTGTTGGGTGTCGATATTGTCGTTCCGGACATCACGTATCTTGTTGAAAACCGCGAGCATGTGCGCGGCATCATCCTTACGCATGGACACGAGGACCACATTGGCGGGCTGCCTTGGATTTTGTCCGAGCTGAACGTGCCCGTCTATGGGACGGAGTTCACGCTGGCCTATGTGGAAGGCAAGCTCGAAGAGCACAAGCTGCTGGATGAGACGGAGCTGATTGAGATTGCTCCGGGGTCGAAGTTTTCGCTCGGGCCGTTTACCGTCGAGCCGATTCGGGTGACGCACAGTCTGGTAGACTGCGTGGCGCTCGCCATCGATACGCCGGTTGGAGTCATCGTGCATACGGGCGACTTCAAGATCGACCTCTCGCCGCCGGATGGCAAGGCCTTCGACCTGCACACATTCGCCGAGTATGGCAAGCGCGGGGTGCTGGCTCTGCTGCAGGATTCGACCAACGTGGACCGCCCCGGCTATACGCCGAGCGAGTGGGCGGTGAAGCCGCGTCTCGATGAGCTGTTTTCGCGCACGAAGAAGAAGCTCTTCTTCAGCTGCTTCTCGTCGTCGATTTACCGCATTCGCATCGCCATCGATCTGGCGCATTCGCACGGCCGCAAGGTCGCAATCGTTGGGCGGTCGATGGTTGAATCGTCGGAGATTGCGCAGGACCTTGGCTATCTTGAGGTGCCTCCGGGCATCATCATTCATCCCGGGCAGATTGGCGACTACGATCCCGAAGAAGTGATGGTCCTGATCAGCGGCACCCAAGGCGAGCCGATGAGCGCGCTGAGCCGTGCCGCTGTCGACAACCACAAGCATGCGCGCATTCTTCCTGGAGACACGGTCGTGCTCAGCTCGCGCGTGATTCCCGGAAACGAGAAGAGCATTTATCGCGTCATCGATCACCTTTACCGGCGCGATGCGCATGTGATCTTCGACGATGGGGCTTCAGGGCTCATCCATGTCAGCGGACACGCTAGTCAGGAAGAGCAGCGGCTGATGATCAACCTGCTGCGGCCGAAGTTCTTCATTCCCGTGCACGGGGATTATCGCCACCTGAAGAAGCATGCCGAGATGGCGCAAAACATGGGCGTCGTGGATCTTGCGCTGGTGATTGAGAATGGCGACGTTCTCGAACTCGACCGCGATGATGCGCGCAAGACGGGCAAGATCACCGCGGGACGCGTCTGCATCGATTCGGGATCGACGGCTGACGTGGTCGAAGACCTTGTCATCCGCGATCGGCGTCACCTGAGCGAAGACGGATTCGTGCTGCCGATTCTGACGATCAATAAGCTGAGCGGCAAGGTCGAGCGACTACCGGAGATTGTGAGCCGCGGCTTTGTCGGCGCCGATCAGGAATTGATGGAAGCGGCACGTAAGGTCGTCAGCCAGACGCTCGAAAATTCGAGCGATGAGGAAAAAGCCGACTACGGTGTGATCAAGGAAAAGATCCGCATCGATCTGAAGCGCTATATCCAGAAAAACACCAGCCGGCGACCGCTGATCATGCCGGTGATTCTCGAAATTTAGAGGAACGATCATGCGCGGGAAACTATTTTTGATCGCGGTCGGTGCGCTGCTGTCTGTACCCTTTGTTCACGCACAGGCGGCAACAGCCTGCCCGTCCGCAAAGACGCTTGATGATCTCGTCAAAGCTCTTGACGATGCGGTGAGTGGACCGACGGACAAAGACCGCACTTGCCTGCGGCAGTTGCTGATTCCTGAAGCGCGCCTGATTCCGGTTAGCAAGGGGAAAGACGGATCAATCGCACCACATATTCTGAGTCTGGATGACTGGATCGCCCGCGTGAAGGCGAGTGGCCGCAAGGAGTTTTATGAGGTGCAGGTGAAATACCCTACGGATGTGTACGGGCATGTCGCGCATCTGTGGAGCACCTACGAAGTTCGGCCGACTCCGGATGGCAGACCGGATATTCGCGGCATCAACAGCATTCAGGCTTTCTTTAATGGCAGCGAATGGAAAGTGGTTGAGATCCTGTGGCAGGCCGAGACGCCTGATGAGCCGATTCCGGCGAAGTATCTTCCTTAATTCCCGATCGGAGTTCTTCCTTGCTCGTTTCCTATAAAGAAATTCGCGATGCGCAGGAACGCATTCGAGGCGTGGCCGCGCATACGCCACTGGTACGGTTACAAATTCCGGACTCGCCGGGAAATGTGTTTGTAAAAGCCGAGGGATTGCAGCCTATAGGCAGCTTCAAGTTGCGCGGAGCATACAACAAGATTGCGCAGTTGAGCGAGGACGAGCGCAAACGTGGTGTCATTACGTATTCGAGCGGCAACCATGCGCAGGGCGTGGCATATGCGGCGCGTGCGTTGGGCGCGAAGGCTGTGATTGTGATGCCGTCGAATGCTCCTTCGGTTAAGAAAGCGGCAACGGCTGCGCTCGGTGCCGAGATTGTCGAAGTTGGGCCGGCCAGTTCCGATCGCAAATCAAAAGCTGAAGAACTGGAAGCGAAGTTCGGCTATGTGATGGTTCCTCCATATGACGATCCCGCGATTATTGCAGGACAGGGAACGTGCGGACTGGAGATTCTCGGGGACCTGCCGGAAGTCGACCTGGTGCTTTCGCCGGTGAGCGGCGGCGGCCTGCTCAGCGGCGTGGCTACGGCGATCAAACTGATCAAGCCGGATGTGCGCGTCTTCGGTATCGAGCCGGAACTGGCGGGCGATGCGCAGGAGAGTTTTCGCGGCGGCAAGCTCGTAAGCTGGCCCGCGGAGATGACCACACGGACCATGGCCGACGGGCTGCGCACGCAGAGCCTCGGCGACCTGAACTTCGAGCACGTGCGCGCTTATGTGGATGACATCATTACGGTCAAGGAAGACGAGATCGCCGAAGCGATGCGGGTGCTGCTCTATCAAGCACGCCTGACGCCCGAGCCGAGCGGCGCGGTGACGACTGCGGCCATGCTTTTTCATCTCGAGCAACTGCTTCCCTTCCGCAATGCTGTGGTCATCATGAGCGGCGGTAATGTTGAGCCCGACGTTCTGCGGCGCGTTGTGTGCACCAATTAATCTGAAGACGATGCTGCGCACGGTTCGAGCGACCCGGTACGTGACTCCTTTGCGGGAGGGCGGGTCTCTGCCGGCGATTATTGAGGCCGATGACCTGGGGCTGTATGTTGTGAAATTCCGAGGCGCCGGGCAGGGACCTTTGGCGCTGCTGGCGGAACTGGTGGCTGGGGAAATTGGTCGCGCTCTTGGATTGAAAGTGCCGGAACTGGTTTTCGTGGAGGTGGATGCTGCACTCGGGCGAAACGAGCCCGATGCCGAGATCCGCGATCTGCTGAAGCGGAGCGTGGGGCTGAATCTGGCGCTCGATTATTTGCCGGGATCGACGATGTTCGATCCGGCGGCGGGCGATGCGGCCGATTCGGAGCTGGCTTCGAGGGCTGTGTGGTTTGACGCGTTTGTTACGAATGTGGACCGGACGCCGCGCAATCCAAATCTGCTGAAATGGCACAGGCAGCTGTACTTTATTGACCACGGGGCGGCTCTGTATTTTCATCACAACTGGCCGAGTTTGGAAGAGATGGCGCGGTCGCCGTTTTCTGCGATTCGCAGCCATGTGTTGCTTCCCTGGGCTTCGGCGATTGACGCTGCGGATGGCGAGGCGCATAAGCTGCTGGATACTAGTATTTTCGCGGCGATTCTTGATTTAGTCCCAGATGCGTGGCTTCTGGCCGAAGAGGGTGATTCTACGCCGTTGGATAAGCGGGCGGCGTATGTGAGGTATCTTACCGAGCGGCTTGGAGCATCATCGATTTTCGTAGAGGAGGCAACGCGTGTCCGCGCAGAGCTCGTTTGATTACGCCGTGATTCGCGTTGTGCCGCGCGTCGAGCGCGAGGAGTTTGTCAACGCCGGTGTGATCGTCTTTTGCCTGGAGCAGAATTTTCTAGCCGCGCGCGTGCATGTGAATGCCGAGCGGCTGAAGGCGCTGTGGCCGGAACTGGATGTGGAGCTGATTCGTCAGCATCTTGAGGCATTTCCCAAAATTGCGGCAGGCGACCTTTCAGCCGGCCCGATTGCGCACCTGAGCCAGCGGGAGCGCTTTCACTGGCTGGTTTCGCCGCGCAGTACGATGATTCAGGTGTCTCCGGTGCACACGGGTATATGCGGCGATCCGGAGCGGTCGCTCGACAGGCTTTTTGAACGGCTGACATGCTAGGAATTGAGCGGAGTTTTAAACCGATGGACATGGGAATCCGTCTGACGAGTGTGATGCAAAAACTACTGCCTGCTTGTGCCGTCTTTCTTCTGAGCTCTGCCATTGTGTGGGGCCAGAAAAACACGCCCTCCTCGCATGGAACGAAGGGGACGGCTGTGCATGTTGTAAATCTTTACGCGCAAGCAGACGAGTCTGCCCCCCGGGTAACTTCGGTGGCTCCGGGGCGCGAGCTGGTGATTGCCGAGCGCAGCGATAAGTGGCTGCGCGTGTTTGCGAATACCGACGTGGAAGTTGTGACTTCAGCCGATGCCCCGGTCTTCGGCAATGAGACAAATGCTCAGCCGATCTCCGGCTGGGTTATCGATAAAGGCGTGGTCACGTCTGAGACGCCGAAGGGGGACGCGATTCTCTTTGGCGAGGCCGTGAGCACGGAAATTCTGGCCAGCCAGTCGCATCCGCCACCGGATGCGGCACAGACCGCGCGCCGGCTTTATCGCATGGTGGTCGATCTCTTCCCGCAATCGCCTCGGGCTGCCGAGGCAATGTGGCGCGCGGCGGATATTCGCTGGCAGTTGCAGAAGGCAGACTCGTTCTCCCGGCCCTCGGCGCATGAAAAGGAAAATTACCTGCGCGAGCAGATGGACGAGACCGAGATGAAGAAGATCCAGAAGCTCTATCCGCACACGAAGTGGGCCGACCTGGCCGCTTACGACATGATCGATAACAAGGTTTGTGGCGACTGGCAGGGGTCGGAGAAGTGCCCGGAAAAAGAGGCGGAGATTTATACGAAATATGCCGATGAGCATCCTGACTCGCCAAAGGCAGCGCAGGCTCTGTATCTGGCGGCATGGCGCGAGGCTTCGGCTGGCGATATGTATCAGGCCGACAACGACGATAAGAAATCGAATGATGCACGGGCGAGGGCCAAGGACCTTGCGGGACGGGTGCAAGCGAAGTATTCAGACAGCGACTATGCGGCGCGCGCGGCTGGTTTGGTATACAAGATGGAGCAGCAGATTCCCATTTACGGAAGTGAGAACTAGCCGTTCAGGCGATCGCGCTTCGCGCACCTGCTTGGCCATAATTTGCCGTCTTAAGCACAAAATTGTGCAACACTAGCAATCTTTTCATCTTGTGATTTACAGGGAGAACACTCGATACACTGATTGAGTAGCTCACCGGAGGTTTTTTGAACGACTACCTTGTTTCTGTACTGCTTGGCATTGTTGAAGGTTTGACGGAATTTTTGCCGGTTAGCTCTACGGCTCATCTGCGCATCAGCGAGGCGCTGCTGCACATCAACCTCACCGATCCGTATTGGAAGATGTACACGATCGTCATCCAGCTGGGCGCAATTCTCGCGCTGATGCTGGTGTTTGCGGGACGCATCATCGAATTTCTGCGGACCTTTCCTGAGGGCGAAGAAAATGACCGCACGATCTGGAATCATCCACTGACGCTGACGCTGATTGCGTTTGTCTGCACTGCCATTCCCGCTTTTCTGCTTACGAAGACGATTGGCAAGCATCTGGAAAACCTGAAGGTGATGGCGCTTGCGCTGCTGATCGGCGGCGTGGTGATGTGGGTGGTGGATGTGTGGAGCAGTCGCGGGGAGCCGCACACGAACCATGTGGAACAAATGTCGACGGGACAGGCCATCTGGATTGGTCTCTGCCAGGTGC
>DATGAD010000220.1:0-13221 GCA_035313725.1 Alloacidobacterium sp.
GGCAAGCCGAGTTGCGGTCAGCAGCGCGAATTCGTCGACGTCTACGCCCCGCTGCGCAACCAGGTCCGCGAGTTGCTCAGCGATACGCAGGTTCGCCTCGGTCTTGACGTAGTAGCTGCCCAGATCCTTCTGGAAGGTCACCGACTTGAGCATCTCCACGCGATCCGTCAGCGGAATCTTCTGATCGAAGTTCCAGAAGAACCGAGCATCGCTGAACCGCGAACGCAGCACGCGCTCATTGCCATGGCGAATGACAGCAATTCCCTGCTCGTTCGCCTCGGTATTCAGCACAGTCAGAAAATGCGGAGCCAGCTTGCCCGCAGCATCTTCCACGGCAAAGTACTTCTGGTGATCGCGCATCACCGTAACCAGCACTTCTTCCGGAAGCGAGAGATACTCCGCCTCGAAGCCGCCAAGCAGCACAGAAGGCCATTCCGTGAGATGCGTCACCGTATCGACCAGCGCCTCGTCCTCACGCCAGCGAGCGCCAGGAATAGTCCGCGTTACTGCGTCCAAAGCTTTCCTGATCCGCTGCCGCCGCGCCTCCACATCCACCAGCACCTTGGCCGATTCAAGCGCGGCGGCATACTCAGCAGGCTTGTTGATGGTCACAGCATGCCCGCCATGCAGAATGCGATGCCCGTAACTGAGATTGCCCGCATGAACGCCTGCAAACTCCACTGGGACAATCGCATGATCGAGAATCGCCAGCAGCCACTTCACCGGACGAACGAAACGCTCCGGCTTGCCAGCGCGCCAGTACATGTTCTTCGGCCAGTACAGCCCCGCAAGCTCCTTCGGCAGGAACTCCTTCAATATGTCGTTAGCCGAGCGCCCCTTGCGCAGCACCGTCGCCGAAACATACTCGCCCTTCGGAGTCGTAACCTTCTGGAGCGCTGCAACCTCAACGCCAGCCTTCTTGGCAAACGCCTGCGCCGCCGGAGTCGGCTCGCCACCCTTGAACGCCACTGCCCACGAAGGCCCGGTCAGCTGCTCCTCGGCGTCTGCCTGCGCCGCAAGCACATCGCTCACCAGCACCGCCAGGCGACGCGGCGTCGAATAACTGGTCACAGCACCGCCGCTCAGCAAACGCTCGCGCGTCAGCAATTCTTCCACACGCCGGGCAAGCTCACCCTGGGCCGCCGCAATCATGCGCGCGGGAATCTCTTCAAGTCCAACTTCAAGGAGAAAATCTGCCATTTTAGCTCTTAGCTATTAGCCTTTAGCTGCTAGCTCATTCTTTCTATCCGACTGATTCGTTTTAGCTAAAAGCTAGAAGCTAGTAGCTAACAGCTGCCCTGCTGCGCTGCGTATGCTTTCGCCACTCCAACGGCAAGGGCCATTTTAGCTCTTAGCTATTAGCCTTTAGCTGCTAGCTCATTCTTTCTGTCCGACTGATTCGTTTTAGCTAAAAGCTAAAAGCTAGCAGCTAACAGCTGCCCTGCTGCGCTGCGTATGACTTCGCCACTCCAACGGCAAGGTTACGGATACGCGCAATCACGCCCACACGCTCCGTCACCGAAATCGCGCCCCGCGCATCGAGCAGGTTAAACAGGTGCGAACACTTGAGACACAGATCGTAAGCACTCAACACCGGAAAGCGCTTCAGCTCTGTCTCAACATCGCGCTCCGGCTCAGGCGCAGCGTCCTCATGCAGCAGCCGGTCATGCGCTTTCTGCCCTCGCTCCAGCTTCCTCAGGTCCTGGAAGCTCGCCAACAGCGTCTGGCATTCGGCCTCATACATGCGCAGATGCTCCCACAGCTTCTCGACCTCAGCCGCCTCGAAGTTATAGACCGAGAACTGCAGCTCCTCCTGGAAGCGCACCTCGCCATACGTCACCGCCCGCCCCGAAACCGGATCGCGCGCCCACACAATGTCGTAGATCGAGTCCACATCCTGGAGAAATTGCGCAATCCGCTCTAATCCATACGTAATCTCACCCGAAATAGGATCAAGATCGATGCCGCCGCACTGCTGGAAGTAGGTAAACTGTGTAACCTCCTGCCCATCCAGCATCACCTGCCAGCCAATGCCCCACGCGCCCAGCGTCGGCGACTCCCAGTTGTCTTCCTCGAACTTGACGTCATGCTCGCGCAGGTCAATGCCGATTGCGGCCAGGGACTCCAGATAAAGATCCTGCACATCCGCCGGCGGCGGCTTCAGAATCACCTGAAACTGCGTGTGCTTATACAGCCGGTTGGGATTCTCCCCATAGCGACCATCCGCTGGCCGCCGCGACGGCTGCGCATACGCAATATTGATCGGCTTCGGCCCCAGCACCCGCAGAAAGGTATCCGGTGACATCGTTCCCGCGCCAACTTCCACATCATAAGGCTGCTGAAGCACGCACCCGCGCTCCGCCCAGAAGCTCTGCAGGCGAAACAGCAATTGCTGAAAGGTAAGTGGTTCCTTCTTAGTCAGAACGGAGGCAGATGCCACGCAAAATCTCTCTAATCTCTGAATGAATCGCTGCTGCGATTCTAAATGATTCGTGGTGTCATCCTGACTCTGAGCAGAGCGAAGAGGACGCGGAAGGATCTGTGAGTGGGTCAATTTGATCTGGACCCGGTGCAATACAGAATCTTATGCGTTAGAAGGGGGTTGCTTACGGCTTTCGAGGGGAATGCGCTTCCAGGGCGGAGAAACCTCCATGCCGAGCCGGGCGGCTTCCGCTTCCATATCTGCGAAGTGTTCAGTCAGCGGAAAGCCGAGGCGTTTCCACGCTTCCAGACCGCCAGTCAGTATATGGATGTTATGGATTCCGTGCCTCCTCATGGCCACCGCCACGCGCGCACTTACAAAACTGTTCCTGGACCTGCAGTAGAGCACCAGACTGACGTCACTGGGGATGACGATGCGCTTCTTGCGTCGAATTTCGAGTGGGTCGAGGCGCACCGCTCCTGGAATGGCGGCCACACCCTGAGGATCCTCCTCAAAGCGCAGCAGATCGATGACGCCAAATTTCTCTCCTGAATCCAATCTAGACTTCAATAGTTCGGGATCGATCTGCAACGGTCGAAGCAACCGGATCATCAACACGAGCTGCGCGAGTTTCAAGACAAAGAAGATTAGAAGCGGAATGCCGAATATCAGAACCACCGCTATGGAAACAACGGAGAGCTGCTGTGCCACCTTATCCAGCTGCCGCGCGAAAAGAAAGCCGCAGCCGATGTACGCTCCCGCCCAAAGAGAGGCCCCTCCGGCATCGTGCACAAGGAAAGCGGCTCGCGAGGCCCCCAGCATCCCCGCCAACGGAGGACAGATGCCGTCCAGGCCAGGCACAAACTTGGCAATCAGCAGAAGCCGAAGACCTTTTTTCGCAAAGATCTCCCTTCCCCGGCGGATGCAGAAGCTGGGATCGCGCGTCAAGGCGCACAGCAATCGCAATACACGCTTGCCACGTAGACGGCCAGCTTCGAACCAGACCAGGTCAGCCAACAGGCATCCCAGCACTGCGACCAGCAGGACTCCAACAAAATTCAGCTTGCCAGCGCCGGCCAGCGCTCCGCCAGTGAGCAAAAAAAGAAGGGCGGGAACCGGAAGACAGAGCTGACGCGCGAGTACAGCAACAAACAGGATTGGATAGGTGATGTGGGTCAGATAGTAGCTCATGCGCGTCCCGGTCTCTCTCGGTTCCGATCATATCCTCAGCACGCTTGTTGAGCTTAAGCGAGAAGAAGGCCCGGGACCTTTTCGTGCCACTGTGCGAAACGGAAGGATCTATTTTTACCGCATGCTGCCTAACCGCCAAGCTTTGCCAGCGCCACCGCCGTCGTCAGCCTGCGCTCCAGATGCCGCTCCAGCCCCTGAATCGCGAACCGCCGCAGATCGGCCGCCCTTCCGCGAGGCCACTCCTCGCCAGCAAAAACGGTAATGGGTTGCCGAAAGATCCGCAGAGCCAGCGCCAGCGACTCCGGCGAAAGCGTCGAGCTGGCCAACCGCTTGTGCTCGACGCAAACCAACCCATCCGCGTGCGCATGCCAGTATGCCGGACGCCCGGCGAACGCCTCCCCGCCAACGGTGCAGTGCGAAACATCCGGCATCCACCCCATAAGCCGCGTAATCCAGAGCCCGAAATACGTCACCGGCATCCAGATACCGCCCGTCTTCGTATGATCAAGCACGGCCAGCAACAGTCGAAAAACGGCATCGTGCGGATCATGGTCGGGCAGGATCTCCTCCAGCACCTCGGCATAGAAGGCAAGAGCCGCCGCGCGCGTGTAATCCACCGAAGCGGACAACGGAGAAGAGACAATCTCGAACGAATCGAGCCGAACAAGCTCCTGCCGTGGCTTCTCCGTATAGTTGGCAAGCACATGCGTCATTGGTTCGAGCGCGCCGCCGAACCGGCGGCGGCTCTTGCTGGCAGCCTTGGCAACACCCTTGATCTTGCCCTGGTCCCGGGTCAGAAGCGACACAATCAGGTCGGCCTCATGAATAGGCCAAGTACGAAGGACAACGGCTTCAGCCTGATGAACAGTCACTCAATGCAGCATAGAACACGAGGCGGTCTTGCACGCTTTGACCGAAAACCAGGAGCATTGTCCTGTGCTACTCTTCTCTCGCCAGAAAGCGATTACGCAGCGGAAGCTCAGACTCCATGAAACGACCTGCAAACCCCGCAAAGGCTCTGCTGTTTCTTCTTCTCTTCATCTCCGCTGCATGCGCAGCGCAGCAACCGCAGGCGGTCAACCTGACAGGCGACTATCAGGGAGCACACGACCCATCCATCATGAAAGAAGGCAATACCTGGTATGTCTTCGCCACCGGGAAAGCGCACGACGGCGGCCAGTTCCAAATGCGCTGCTCGGAAAATCTAACCGACTGGAAGCTCTGCGGTCACGTCTTCGACCAGATTCCTGAGTGGATTCACAAGGAGAGCCCAGGAACCGTCGACCTGTGGGCTCCGGACATCTCCCACGAAAACGGCGAATACCACCTCTACTACGCCTATTCCCTTTTCGGAAAGAACACCTCTGGAATCGCTCTGGCCACCAACAAGACGCTCGACCGCTCCAGCCCCGACTACAAATGGATCGATCGCGGCCTCGTCCTGCGGTCGACAGAAAGCGACGACTTCAACGCCATCGACCCCAACTTCATCCTCGATGCCCAAGGCCACGTCTGGCTCGCTTTCGGCAGTTTCTGGAGCGGCATCAAGATGCGCAGACTGGACGACAAGACCGGACTGCTCTCCAAAGAAGACACTCGGCTCTACTCGCTAGCCTCGCGCAGCAAACCGGCTGACGCCACGCCTGCAAAGCCCGGTCTGCCACCCGATTGGGAAGCAGTCGAGGCCCCATTCATCGTCGCCCACGGCGGCTATTATTACCTCTTCGTTTCCTGGGATCTCTGCTGCAGGGGCACCAAAAGCACCTATCGCACCATGGTCAGCCGCTCAAAAAGTGTCACCGGGCCGTACCTGGACAAGCAGGGCAAATCGATGATGGAGGGCGGCGGCACGGAATTACTCACGGGCAACGCCCGGTGGCTCGGCCCCGGTGGCGAATCCGTCTGGATGCAGCCCGATGGCCACGACTTGATCGTCTTCCACGCCTACGACGCAAAAACTGGGAAACCCGGGTTGCAGATATCCACCATTACGTGGAGAGATGATTGGCCTCAAGCCACTTTGCAACAATAGAAACGGCGCTCAAATTACCAGCGCCGCTTTCATGAATATAAAAGATAAAGTTAAAGTATGGCTTTAAGAAGCCTGCATAAGTTCGCGCTCTGCGCGTAACCAATCGTGTTCATGGTTTCCGTCGGTATAACCGCGCTCGGCCCAGAACTTCTGTGCGAGAGCGGCAATCTGCTCGTGAGTTGGGCGGATGACAATCGGCTCTGCCACTTCAGCAGTCGTCTTCTTCTTAGCAGGAGCCTTACGGGGTTTCGTCGTTTTCTCGGCTTTGGGGGTTGCCATTCTGATATTCCTCCACAGAACTATTCGTTGATATATTGCCAAATTCCTGGCCATACTTGGGAGCGCAAAGTGATTTGCAGACGTTGACTAGAATGGTCCCGGTCAACCTGCCGCTCTGTACAGCACTGAATCCAGCTTCTATTTTAAAACAGCCGCGTTTCCGGGAAATCCACGCATGCCGGAGAAATCCAGAGCCGAGTTGCCGATCATCGCCTTCGCCAGCCAGAAGGAATGGGCTAAGTGGCTGAAGACAAACCACCTGACCTCCCAAGGACTATGGATGCAATTGGCCAAAAAAGCCTCCGGCTCTCCTTCAGTTACGTATGCCGAGGCCATTGAAACCGCCCTTTGCTACGGCTGGATTGACGGCCAGAAACAGAGCCACAGCGCCGAAGCGTGGCTGCAGAAGTTCACTCCCAGGGGACGCAGGAGCATCTGGTCAAAGATCAATCGCGAAAAAGCCGTCGCCCTGATCGAAGGCGGCAAAATGAAGCCGCGCGGCCTCGCCGAAGTGGAGCGCGCCAAACAGGACGGGAGATGGGAGCAGGCTTACGACTCCCCCGGAAGCGCCACCGTCCCCGCAGATCTGCAGACTGCCCTGAACAAGAGCCCCAAAGCAAAAGCCTTCTTTGCGACACTCGAAAGCCGCAACCGCTACGCCATCCTCTGGCGGATACAAACCGCGAAGAAGGCGGCAACGCGTGCAAAACGCATCGATTTGTTTATAAAAATGCTCGAAAAAGGTGAAAGAATCCACCCTTAAAGGCGCTATTTACTCCACTTCCTGCTTGGCGCGGTACCCATCGCGAGCAATGATGTCGTACTTCAGCTGCTTGTGCTTTTCATCCTGCATGTGCAGCGGATGCCCTTCGTTGTCCACCAACTCTACGCGCAGCTTGCGATAGGTGCCGTCCTGCTTCACATTTGTGGGGTGATAGCTGAGCACATACTGGTTGCGGATCGATTCGTTGATCGCCCTGAAATCGTCGGGGAGTTCAGCCGAGAAACGAGGTTCGAAGTACATGCCGCCAGTCATGCGGGCAAAGCTCTGCAGCTGATTTTGAGCCTGCAGCATTCCAATGCTGTTCATGCGTCCACTGGCAAAGTTGCCCCCGCCCATGACCCCCGCTCCCCCGGTGGCGATGGAGAAGATGGTCACGTTTGGCGTTGCTTTGATCTTCTGCAGGCATTTATCCAGGGTGATTTTTGAAAACGTATCGCGGCCGGAAGAAACAAGGATGACGTATTTGCGACCATCGACGCGGCTCAGGCGGTCAAGCGTCGTATAGACCGCGTCGAAGAGGTTCGTCTCCTGCCAGGTGGGAATCGTCAGCGACTGGATGGCCTGCTGGATCTGCGTTTTGTTCTGGGTGAAGTCGGTCAGGATCGTGGTATGCATGTCGTAGGTGACGACTGCAACATAGTCGTCCGGCTGCAACTGCTTCGTGAACACGACGGCCGAATTCCACATGTCGTAAATGAAGTTATAGCTATTGGCGGCGAACTCAACCAGAAGCACAGCCGTAATCGGCGCCTTGATGCGCTGAAAGCTGGTGATGTCCTGCGGTATGCCGTCTTCATACACACGGAAATTATCTTTTTGCAGATTCGGCACAAACTGGTGCGTTTTTTCTAGAATCACTCCCACATCCACATTCACGACCGGAACATCGACACGCAGGGAAAAGTTCTGCAATCCCGGCGGGTTCTTCACCTTTGGCTCAGGCGGAGGAGGCGGAGGCGCCGTCTCTGATTCTTTCTTTTTGGGGATGGCGATCGCGCCGTTGTCGCCGCCCGGACCGCCCGCATCGGGCGATGCCTGATCCTGCGGCTGTTGGTTCTGCTGATTCGGTTGGGTTTGCTGCTGCTGAGGCTGCTGAGGCGGCGTCTGTTGCTGTTGCGCCGGAGCGGCGCTCTGGCAAAACACCAGGGAAAGAAGGGCAAGCGAAGCAAAAACCTGACGAACTTGGGATGCACCTACCGGGATTCTCATGCTTGGATTCATTGTGGAACTTCTAGGCGTCCTCCTGCAAGCGCCACGCGGTACGAAGGTTTCGTCACCGCAAAAGCAAAAATGCTCTACTCTGTAGACGTGGGTATTCGCCTAAAAGACATCGGCGGGCTGATTTTGTTTGGCGCCACGGCGCTTGTAGCTCAAACCGCGTCATTGCCCCCTACTCCCCCGCCATCTTCAGCGGGTTTCTACCCAATCGATCAGGTGCATCGCGGCCAGCATGGCGTAGCCTACACGGTCTTTGAAGGCGTGAACCCCGAACCCATGGGCGTGCTGATCCTGGGCCTGCTGCACAACGCACTCGGCCCCGGCCAGGACATGATCCTTGCGCGACTGGAAGGCACGAAGCCCGAGTACACAGGCGTCGTCGCCGGCATGAGCGGCAGTCCGGTGTATGTCGATGGCAAGCTGCTGGGCGCCATCAGCTATCGCATCGGCGCATTCAGCAAAGAGCCCATCGCGGGAATCACTCCCATCGGCCAGATGCTTGAGGTCTCGCCTCCAACTAAAGACCTGATCGCTGCCAGCAATCCACCTTTATTTACGCAGCCATCGAGCACCGGTTATTCGGCCACTCTTCCCGGCGCAAGTCAAGACACCGTCGAAACAAGCGCGATCCGCCCGATGGACATGCCGCTGGTCTTCAGTGGGTTCAACCCCGAAGCACTGGACCTGTGGAAAGAGCATTCGCCGCAGCTCGGGCTCACTGCCGTTGCGGGAATCGGCGGATCGGCAAGCGATGAAAAGCAGCCGGAGCCCATAGTTCCCGGCTCAGCCGTCAGCGCCCTGCTCATGCGCGGAGACCTGGAGATTGCGGCGACCTGCACCGTTACCTATGTCGATCCGAAGCAGCTTCTGGCTTGCGGACATCCGATTACGCAATTCGGACCCGTCTCCATGCCGATGACGAAGGCTCAGGTTGTAGCCACGCTTCCTTCGCCGCTCTACGCGTTCAAGATCATCAATACGACCGAGACAGTTGGTTCCTTTACCGAAGATCGCGAGTCGGCAATCCGCGGCGCTTTTGGACTGCAAGCAAAGATGATTCCGGTGACAGTGAACATCACCGGCGAACACGCTCCTCATGCCCTGCACATTGAAGTTGTTGACCAGCCGCAGATCACCCCGTCAGCCGTCATGGTTGCCGTCTTCCAGGCATTGATGCAGCGCAATACCTTCACGGCCGAAACGAGCTACCGCATTCGCAGCACCGTCAACGTCTCCGGATTCCCGGCAGTCCACTTCGGCGGCCTAGCGGCACCAAGTGAGATCGCGCCGGCAAATCTTCTGGCCGCATTGATGGTGGGTGAGCGCTTCTCGCGCCTATATGACAATGCAGCGCGCCAGACGCCCATCAGCAGTGTCGAGATAGAAGTGGAAGCGATCCCAAAGCACCTCACCGCACAGCTTGAAAGCGCGCAGAGCACTGCGCCGATCGTGCATGCAGGCGAGACCATCATGGTTGAGGCCACCATCCGCCCATGGCGTGGCGAAGTGCAGAACGTGCGTATTCCAGTAACGCTGCCCGCGGTGCTGGGTGAAGGCCAGGTGCGCCTGCTCGTAAGCGATGGCAGTACCCTCGACCGCATTACCCAAGCATCGCACTTCGGCAGCCAAAATCTTGACGTCGCAGCGACCATCGAACAGATGAACAATCTGCACGAGAACGATCGCCTCTACGTCACGCTGCTGCAGCCATCGCCTCAGGCCGTCCTCGATGGCCGCACCCTGGCGACCGTGCCCATGTCCATGGCAAATGTACTTGAGCCTCTGCGCCAGAACCAGAAGCTTACGCTGAGCGGTGAATCAGCTGTCCCGATGGCGTCGGTTGCCATCAATAACCTGCTCAGCGGTCAACAGGTACTGACGCTGCGCGTAGAGTGAAGGCCAGCGTCGAACGGCTCCCCGAACCGGTGACCTCGCGCCTCGGTCTATTTCTTCGGCTTTTTGGGAGCGGGCTTCTTTGCTTCGGGCTTCGGCTGCGACTGGATGTCGTGCAGGCGAATTACCGCTGCGGCGGCTGAAATCCTTACCAAGTCCTTGTCGTCCTGGAGGCCGTCCTCAGCCGGGACGAGCAGTGCCGGATCTCCGCGCTTGGCAATTGCATCGAATGCGGCGGCGCGGACGAGCCATTTGTCCTTGTTGGCCGATGCATCGACCAGCGCGTTTCCGCTCTTTGGATCAGGATCTTTGGCCAGCATCAGAGCTGCCGCAGCCAGCACCGGTGAGGTATCGTCGCGGGTGAGCATTTTATATCCGCCCATGGCAAGGCCGCCGAACGGTATAAACCCGACGCCAACCTGTACGCCGAGAGCCGCCATCTTCTTCGGATCTTTCAGCATTTTCTTCTGCTGCTCGGTCAGGCTTTGGCCGGTCTTCTGCTCTCCGGTGAGGACTGCGTAGTAGACGTTGTATCCCGTGTTGTCGCCCAGTTCGATGAGCGAATGCGCGGCGGCGATGATCACCGAGGGGTCCGTGTCCTGAAAGGTCGCGTGTAAGTCTGCAACTGCATCCTTCGCTCCCATCTCTCCAAGTGATTGAGCCGCAGAGGCCCGTACCTCGGCCTGCTGGTCGTTCTTCAAGGCAGAAATTGCGGCATCTTTGGCCTTTGCATTGCCGTTGAGCTCGCCAAGTACGTGGACCGCTCTTACGCGCACGTCTGTGCTGTTGTCCTCAAGGCCAGTGTTCAATACCGTCCAGGCAGTCTGTTCCTTGGTCTGCGCAGAATCCTGCGCGGTTGAACGCGCTGCGGCTGTGAGCAAAATAACCAAGCAGATAGCGCAAATCAGTGATTTCATCTTGTGTTCCCCCGTCGCGTCTCACGACCGCCTCGAAAACTTTGGAATTTGGAATATAGTAGCGGTTTCCGGCGTCTGTGGGGAAATTAACTCGGAGACAGGAAAACCTTCGTGCGCCCGTTCGCCCTGCCACGATTGCTGGTCCGAACATCGCCTATTGGGTGGGGGAACTGATTACACGTACTGCCTGAAAAGTCGTATGGGTAACTGCACTGCTTACCAAACTGACCCACTACCATTCTTTCAGACTGAACCCAGCTGAGGCCTGTTAAACAGACCTCAGCTGCGTTCACCACCATTTGAGGCCCGCGGAAACGCTTTGTCTGGCGTTGTGTATTCTGCATCCTCTCCACACACAACCAAGTACCGATTTCCACCCGAATACTTGGCCCGGTACATGGCAACGTCAGCCGCTCTCCAGAGCTGCGCGCCTTCCGTCCCATGGTCGGGATAGAGCGCGATTCCCATGCTGGCAGACAGCGGCATATCCAGTCCATCGATGGTGAATCGACGCCGAAATTCCGCGAGCAGATCAGTGGCAACCTTCTCCGCGTCCGCACCGTGGAGCAACTCGCCGATCACGACGGTAAATTCCTCCCCGCCTGTCCGCGCCACCGTGTCGGACTCGCGCAGCCGCTTCGTCAGCCGGTCGGCTATTTCCTGCAGACAGGCGTCACCCGTCGCGTGGCCGTAGTTATCGTTGATCTGCTTGAAGCGGTCGAGATCGATGCACAGGATCGCAGCCTTATGCCCATACCGCGACGCATTCTCAAGCGTGTGGCGCATGCGCTGTTCCAGCAGGAAACGATTCGGCAGATTGGTCAGCGAATCATGATGCGCCCTGTGCACGAGCTGTTCGTGCAGCCGCTCGCGATCGGTGACGTCCTGCACCAGGGAGAGCCGGGCATCGCGCCCTTCGAACTCAATCGGATGCGACGATATCTCCGCCTGAAACTCGCTGCCATCCTTTCGGCGCTGCGTCCACGGGCCGGTCACTTTGATCGAGCTGTGAGTGTCGGCGAGCAAACGCTCCATGCCGGCCAGCGCGGCCACTTCATGCAGGTCGCCGATGGTCATCTTCAGGATTTCTTCCCGCCTGTAGCCGTATTCCTGTAAGGCGGCGTCGTTCACACGGAGAAAGGCAAAGGTCTTCGTGTCATAGATGAACATCGGGTGCGGATTGCTGTCGAACAGCACCCGATATTGTTCGCTCTGCCAGTTCGCCGAATAGATCTGATCCTCCAGCAGGGTAAGGATCATGCCGAATTCGACAAAATATTTCGGGACGTTCCAGAATTCTCCCGGAACGCTGACCTGAGGAAAGAAATGGGCCATTCCCAGCGCTGCAGGAAATACCGCCGCCCATGCCAGGAGCCCGGCAGAGGCGGTGCACACGCCGGCTGAGAGACGACGAAAGTCATTCCAGAAAAGAACCGCATTGACGAGAAACAATTGCGTCAGGATCGCATAGATGCCGAGGTCCGCCTGCTGTGCGCTGATCAACCACAACAGCCACGCTCCGCAGCCGATGGCCGCAAAGCTATTCGCCCAAAGGACAACAGGTTTGTCCTTGATAAATCGCCAGCCCAGCCAGATAAGTACAGCCTCGCCCGCGACAGCAAAAGCAATCAGCGGCCAGACTGCCGAAAAACCGAAAACTACAAGGAAGATGTAGATCAGCGGTGGCGTGCCGATCACGACTCCCAGCAACTTCAAACTCTTTTGCCGCAGAGCGAAGGCAGACGAAGCCAGCGCGAAGCAGACGCCAGCCAGCATGAGCCCGGTCAGGCCAAGCGCAATCTGTATTTCCTGCCAGAACGGAGTGGAAACCTGAGGCAACAGGACGGCGAAATGAGCCAAAGCAAACAGCCAGCCGGCGATCCAGTATCGCAGGCGACGCGATTTGCGCTTCCGGTAGATCACTGCAAAGAGCAGCACCAGAAGACCAAGAATCAAAATATCGAGCAGCCTGTCTTGCATGGTGATCCCTTTACCTCACCATCGGCGGCTTCTATCTGGGGATGAAGAAAATCGCAAAAACTGCTTGGAAAATATAAAGAAAAAGAGGCACAACAAACGCACGACAACGACTGCTTTGTACAGCAGTTCTCGGGAAACTACTAATACATCAAAGTACTTCAATTACTTCTGTGCGATCTATCCTTCATGGTGGGCAGTGCAGGGCTCGAACCTGCGACCTCCTGCTTGTAAGGCAGGCGCTCTAACGGTCGAACTATAACTGCTTCGCCCACAACATTTTCCCATTATCCGGCTGCGAATTGATCCCCTGCTTGAAGGAGCAATATGCAGCTACCACCAAGGTGTGAGCAGTTTATCAAAGAACGGCAGTACCTCGCTAACGTTTCCAGCCGGACGCTCGACTGGTATCGAAATAGTCTCCAATGGATTCCCAATTCGGAACCGACACAGGCGGAATTGAACGCCATGGTCATCAGGATGCGCGAGAAGGGTAACAGTCCGGCGG
>DATGAD010000221.1:0-3859 GCA_035313725.1 Alloacidobacterium sp.
GAGCTGCAGCCGTACTTCCAGGAATTCGCGAAACAAACGCCCGACCACTATCCGAAGAATGGCTTCAAGAAAATTGAGTTCCAAAACCTAAGCCACTGGGTAACGACCACCATCAGCAAGACCCTCTATCTACTCTTTGGCGCTGTCGCATTGCTGCTGGCCATCGGCTGCGGTAATGTCTCAATCCTGCTGCTGGCGCGAGGCACAGCCCGCCAGCATGAATTTGCCGTCCGCTCGGCAGTCGGAGCCAGCGGCGTCCGCATCGTTCGCCAGCTGCTCACCGAATCCCTCATCCTGGCGGTCACCGGAGCCGCGCTCGGCGTGCTTCTGGCCTATGGGAGCATCGGATTCATCGTCGCTCATTTGCCCGAGGGATCCTTCCCCAATGAAGCGAGCTTCCACGTGAATCTGCCGGTGCTGTTGTTCAGCGTCGGCATTGCTCTTGTCACTGGAATTCTCTTCGGGCTCTTTCCCGCGCTTCAGTTTGCTCGCCCCGAAATAAGCCAGGTCATGCAATCGAGCACGCGCAAAGTCGCCGGCAGCGTCCGCGGAAAAAATCTCCACTCCACGCTCATCGCCGGCCAGATTGCCCTCACGTTGCTCCTGCTGACTGCCGCTGGCGCCGCCATTGAAGGCTTCGTGCGCTTGATGCATGTTAATCTCGGCTACAACCCGCACAACATCATGTCCGTCGGCATTCCCATCCACGAGAACACCTTCCCGACATGGGCGGAGCGGTCAAGTTACTTTACTCAGCTTCGTGACAAGATCGCGGCATTACCCGACGTCACCACAACCGCAATCTCGACGAACGCCACTCCTCCCGACAGCGGCTGGGGCCAGCCCTTTGACCTGCAGGGAAAAACAGCATCAGAGGACCAGAAAGCCAGCGTCAACTTCGTCGATTCGCGTTATTTCAGCGCCTTGGAGATTCCCCTCAAACGAGGGCGTCTGTGGGACGACACGGAACTGCAGCATGGCGCTCTCATGGCCGTGGTCAACGAGGCGTTTGCCAAACACTACTATCCAACGGGCGATATTCTGGGCCGCTCCGTAAAAATCCCGTCGCTAAAAGGCGAGCCGCCAAACCGTCTTACTGCGCCCGGCGCTGACGGCTGGCTGCAGATCATCGGCGTCACAGGAGACGCCCTCGATGATGGCATCGACAAGCCCGTCAAGCCCGCGATTTACCTGCCATATACCGTCAACATGTGGATGTTTACACAGATTCTGGTGCGTACCCGCGTCAATCCGACCGCGGTAACACACAGCGTCAAGCAACAGATTGTCTCCGTCAATCCTGACCAGCAGGCCGTCCAGTGGAACGACGGTGTGCTCGAAACCTGGATCAAAAGCATGCCCGTATATGGCAGGGGGCGGCTGGTTTCCATGCTCTTCGGCGGTTTCTCGGTCCTCGCCCTGCTGCTGGCGGCCGTTGGCCTCTACAGCGTCGTCTCCTACTCCGTTCTTCAGCGGACGAATGAATTCGGCATCCGCATGGCCCTGGGAGCCCAGCGCTGGCACGTGCTCAAGATCGTCTTCGCCTCTGCCGGAGTGAGCGTCGGCTTGGGCATCGCAGTAGGTCTGGCCCTGAGTTTCGGCCTCACCCGCGTCATGACGCGCTGGATCGAGAACGCCTCCACTAATCCATTAATCCTCTTAGCCGTTTCTTTTCTGTTACTTGCAGTCGCCGCCCTGGCTTGCCTGTTGCCCGCCCGGCGCGCATCAACAGTCGACCCTATGACGGCCTTGCGATGCGAATAGATCATTACCAGCAGACATACCCCATTGTGAGGAGGAAATGCCAAAGTACTCGAAACAAAATAGGGCTTTTCCACATCTAACGGATTGGGATCAGAACCATCACGGCCAGAGAGATTTACGTGAAATACAGGCGGGATGACGCCGGCGTCCGTGATATTCTATAAGTCTTTGGTAGACGTGCGCCTATCGCCCAGCGACATAGTTTCGCTCCGGACATGCCTATTATGGCCACAATCGCACCCAGTCCTACCCAGGCACACATAACGATCCGATATTTATCGCGGGAGAACCACGCTTGGCGATGGAAGACAAGTACGAAGACGATATCCAGAAACTGATTGATACAGGTAAGGAAAAGGGTTACCTCACCTACGGTGAAGTGAACGACCTGATTCCGAATGACCTGAATTCACCAGATGATCTCGACGATCTGATCACCACGATCGGAACGCAGGGGATCGATCTGCTCGATGAGGGCGGCCCCAAGTTTGGCGGCGACAAGTACGAAGAAGGCGAAGAGGGCGAAGACGTTGAGCTCGACCTGACGCCGGGCACGCTCGAAAAAACCAATGACCCCGTCCGCATGTACCTGCGCGAGATGGGCACAGTACCACTGCTCACGCGCGAAGGCGAAGTCGAAATCGCCAAGCGCATCGAACGCGGCCAGCTCCGCGTCATGAAGGCCATCTCGCGCTCGTCCATTGTGATTCGCGAAATCGTCGGCCTCGGCGAAGACCTCAAGCGCGGCGTCCGCAACATCAAGGAAGTGGTGATCTTCGACGAAGAAGAGATCACCGAAGAGATCCTGCAGGCGCGCGTCAAGCAGACCGTTTCGCGCATCGACGCCCTGGTCAAGCACCAGAAGAAAGCCGCTGCACTCGACGAGAAGCTCGAGGCCATCGCAGGCCAGAAGACAAAGACAAAGGAACAGCGCAAGATCCGCTGGGCCATTGCGCGCGAGCATGTCTACGTTTCGCGCATTGTCCGCGAGCTCAAGTACACCAACCAGGAACGCAAGCGCCTTCTCGACAAGCTCAACAAGACCGTCGACTCCATGCGCATGCTCGAGCGCCAGATCAAGTCGCTCGACCAGAAGCACGACCAGTCGAAGAGCGAAGAGCTCAAGAAGGAATACCGCCGCCAGCAGAAGAATTGCAAGATCGATCTCGAAGAGCTGGAGCAGGAAGCCGGTGTCTCCATCGCCGAACTCAAGCGCACACAGCGCGAGATGATTCAGGGCGACATGGACGCCGAGCAGGCCAAGCGCGAGCTGATCGAAGCTAACCTGCGACTCGTCGTTTCGATTGCGAAAAAGTACACCAACCGCGGTCTCCAGTTCCTCGACCTGATTCAGGAAGGCAACATCGGCCTGATGAAGGCCGTCGATAAATTCGAGTACCGTCGCGGTTACAAATTCTCGACCTATGCCACCTGGTGGATTCGACAGGCCATCACCCGCGCCATCGCGGACCAGGCCCGCACAATCCGTATCCCGGTGCACATGATCGAGACGATCAACAAGCTCATTCGCACCTCGCGTCAGCTGGTGCAGGAGCTAGGCCGCGAGCCAACCTCGGAAGAGATCGCCAAGCGCATGGACATCCCTGTCGCGAAGGTCCGCAAGGTCCTCAAGATCGCGCAGGAGCCCATCTCGCTTGAAACGCCAATCGGTGAAGAAGAAGATTCGCACCTTGGCGACTTCATCGAAGACCGCATGGCCGTATCGCCTTCCGACGCCGTCATCAGCGTCAACCTGAAGGAATACACCTCGCAGGTACTGCGCACCCTGACGCCGCGCGAAGAGCGCGTCATCAAGATGCGCTTCGGCCTCGAAGACGGCTCCGAGCACACGCTCGAAGAAGTGGGCCAGAGCTTCCAGGTCACCCGCGAGCGCATCCGCCAGATCGAAGCCAAGGCACTGCGCAAGCTGCGTCACCCGTCGCGCTCACGCAAACTGAAAGCCTTCGTCGACGCCGTCGCCGAGTAGTCATCGTTGCACAATGTATGAAGGCCGCTCTCCGGAGCGGCCTTCATTTTTTCTACATTAGAGTTGTCATCCTGAGCGCAGCGAAGGACCTGCTTTCTCTCTGCTCAA
>DATGAD010000222.1:0-4686 GCA_035313725.1 Alloacidobacterium sp.
TATTACTGGGCGCACATGAAGATCGAGTCGAAAGACCAACGGGAGTTTCAGTACCAGAGCACACGGCTGCTCACACTTGACCACATCCGTTTCCGTGCCCGCTATCGCAGTTTGCAACAGCCGAGCGCCAAAGGCGGGATCGAATCGTTTCTGACGGAGCGCTATTGCCTCTATACGACCGACAAGCGCGGCACGCTGTATCGCGGGAATATTCACCACATGCCGTGGCCTCTGGAAATGGCGGAGGCGGAGATCGAGATCAACGAACTGCCGAAGGCGCATGGGATTTCTTTGCCGGATACGAAGCCGCTGCTGCACTATGCGCGCGAGCTGGTGGTTTATATCTGGCAGCTGGAATTGCTGCCGGCGATGGCAAAGCATGCGGCGGGGCAGGCGGTTCCGGTGGCGAAGCCTCTATAATTCAGGCCCGATTGGATATTGTAGTATCCCACCCTGTCGCAAACAACGCGACACTATGGGGCACCCGAAGTTCGTCAAGCTTCTATAATTTCGTTTTGCGAACCCAGAAAGAAAGTTGAGAAGTGCCGTGCCGTCATTGGAAGGAAGAATCGCGCTTGTTACCGGAGCTTCACAGGGGATTGGACGCGCGTGCGCCATCGCGCTGGCTCGCGCCGGAGCGAGTGTTGCTGTTGGCGCCCGCAATGAGTCGAAGCTGAATGAGCTTGTCGCTGAGATTGCCGCGGCGGGCGGAACGGCGAAGGCTTTTACGCTCGACGTTGCCAGCGAGGAGTCGATTAAGGCGACTGCGAAGGCCATCCTTGAACATTTCGGCAGCGTGCATATTTTGGTCAACAATGCCGGCATCACCAAAGACACGCTGTTGCTGCGCATGAAGCGCGCAGATTGGGACGACGTCATCACCACGAACCTGACGGGCACATTCCTGCTGACGCAGGCGCTGGTCAGCTCGATGATGAAGGCGCGATGGGGGCGGATCATCAACATTTCGAGCGTTGTCGGCGAGACGGGGCAGGCTGGGCAGGCGAACTATGCTGCAAGCAAGGCCGGGCTGATCGGACTCACCAAGTCGCTGGCACGCGAGTTGGCTTCGCGCAATATCACGGCCAATGCTGTCGCGCCGGGATACATTGAGACGGCCATGACTGCCGTCCTCGACGAAAAGCAGCGCGGTGCAATGCTGGGGCAGATTCCGCTCAATCGTCCCGGAGCCGATGAAGATATTGCCCATGCTGTGCGCTTCCTCGCTTCCGATGAAGCGGCCTACATTACCGGGCATGTGCTGGATGTGAATGGCGGCATGTACATGTGAATTTGCCCCTTCGGCTACGCTCAGGGCAGGCTATTCAGGCGGACGCGCCTTTGGCGCCATTCTTGCTTTGTTGGATGATGCGGCTTTTATCGGCCAGGGGTGGCGGGGGCTTATCGGTCGCAGTCGGTGTAACTTCGGCCTCTCAGCCGCATCGAATGAGCGGGTGTAATGCGTTCATGAATGTTCTTCGTCTTATTTCCGCCTTTGTTTTGATTGCTGGACTGCAGTCCGTCAGCTTCGCACAAGCCACTTCTTCTTCGCATTCCAAGCCCGCGGTCGTCGCCGAGCTGTTTACTTCAGAAGGGTGTTCCAGTTGCCCTCCTGCTGACGCGCTGCTGGCGAAAATGGACGGAATGAACTACCAGGGCACTCCCATCATCGTGCTGAGCGAGCATGTGGATTACTGGGACCACGATGGCTGGCGCGACCGGTTTTCATCGGAGCAGTGGACGGCGCGGCAGAACGATTACAACCAGCGCTTCCGGTTGGACAGCGTGTACACGCCGCAGATGGTGATTGACGGCTCGCAGCAGGTGAATGGCAGCAATGGCGGGCAGGTAGCGCATGCGATCCAGACGGCAGCTGCCCAGCCGGGCAAACTGCAGATCGCGATCACCGACGCGTCGTGGGACAACGATGTTCTGCGCGCGACGGTTTCTGTGGCTGATCTCTCGCCACAGGCTGCGAAGGGAACGGTTCTCTACGCGGTGCTTGCCGATGATGAGGATACTTCGAACGTGGCGAAGGGCGAGAATTCGGGCCGGACGTTAAAGCACGTGTCTGTGGTCCGGGTGATGCAGAAGGTCTCGCCGCTGCATGGGCCGTATTCGGGGCCGGTCGAGATCAAGCTGCCGCGCGGCGTGGAGCGCAGCAAGATGCGGCTGATTGTTTTCGCGCAGAAGGGGCAGAACGGGCAGATCTTTGGCGCGGCGCAGCGAGAAGTTTGAGCCTCTTGTAGCTGCAGTATAAAAGCCAATTAGACAGAGCGACAGATACAGGGCAACAGCACGCGCCGAGTCCATCTCTAAACCTGTGAGATGCGCGGCTCGGCTCAGGAAACCACCACAACGTTCTCCCGGCAAAGCCGCATTGGCTTGAATGCGGCGAATTTCTTTCAGGCCGAGGCCGTCGGCGTCATTCTTCCTGTTCTGAACGGTTTCTTAAGAGATTCCCACTGGCGCTATGACGCGATTGGCGTTGCCACGGCGATTGCCGGGCTGGGCACACTGCTCTTTCAGACGCCCGCGGGCGTGATCACGGATAAAGCGAATGCGCGCCGCGCCTTGTTTGCAGCGGCCTGCGTGGTGACTGGTCTGTGTTTCGCGCTGCTTCCTCTTATACCGCGTACCTATTCTTGGATTGATCCGCTGCTATTCGTTTCGGGAGTGGCGCAGAGCTTCTTTGCGCCTTTGCTGGGGGCACTGGCGCTTGCGCTGGCCGGACATACGGCGCTCGGCCGCGTTCTGGGCGAGAACCAGAGCTGGAACCATGCGGGAAATATCGCGGCGGCGATGATTGCGATCGGACTGATGCAATGGCTCGGAGCGGCGGGCGTGTTTTATTCCGTTGGCTTTGTCTCGATTGTTGGCGCTGCCAGCGTTTTCCTGATTCGCAGAAACGAACTGGACGAGCAGCGCGGGTCCGGCCGGAAAGACGGCAAAGTTGCAGAGAAGGACCAGAGCTGGCGGTCTCTGCTCAGCGATCGCGTCGTGCTGGCGCTGTTTGCGGCAATCTCGCTTTTTCATCTCGCGAACGCGCCGATTCTGCCGCTTACGGCACTCTATGTGAAGAAGCTGGGCGGCTCGGATTCGCTGATGACCTCGACCGTGCTGATCGCGCAGGTGGTGATGGTGCCGGTGGCGTGGCTCAGCGGGAAATTATGCCAAAGCTGGGGACGCAAACCGGTGATGGCGATCGGCTTCTGGGTATTGCCGTTGCGTATCGCTTCCTATTCGTTGACTCAGAATTCGCGTGTTGTTGTTGCGTTGCAGGCTCTCGATGGTATTGGCGCGGGCATCTATGGCGTGGTTGCGGTAGCGATTGCCGCCGATCTTACGGCGGGCAAGGGCAAATTCAATACTCTGCTTGGCCTGCTGGCTACGGCGCAGGCGGTCGGAGGCGTCGTCGGCCCCATCGTTTCTGGCGTGCTGGTGCAGTATCTTGGATTCGCTGTCACCTTCTGGGTCTTTGCCGCTCTGGCACTGCTGGCGGCATGGGTCTTTGCTCGCTGGGTGCCGGAAACCAAGGCGCGCCGCAGCACTGTTCCAATCGCTGCCGACTGAAGGGGTTATGGCTTGATGGTTTTCGTTCGACGCTTGCCCAGTTCGGCGTTGAATTCGGCGCCGGTCAGCACGGCGAGAGAGGTGATGTAGAGCCACAGCATGAGGCCGATGACCGCGCCCAGCGAGCCATAGGCCTTGTTGTAGTTCGAGATATGCCCCAGGTAGAAGCTGAGACCGTAAGAGCCGAGGAACCACATGGCGACAGCGATGGCGGCTCCGGGCAGCGTGGACCAGAAGCTGTGACGCGCATGCGGGCCCAGGTAGTACATGAGCTCCAGGCTGGCGACGAACAGGATGATGGTGATCGTCCATCGCAACAGAGGCCAGATGTGGGCAAAGCCTTCAGGCAGAGAGAAAAACATTCTCAGGAAGTGACCGAAATGAGGGCCGACGATGATGGCCAGCAGGGAGAGCATTCCCATGCAGCCCACGGTGAAAGTCAGCACCAACGCCTGCAGGCGGTCGCGCCACCAGGGGCGGCAGTCTTCGACGTCGTATGCGATATCGAGAGCTTCAATCAGTGCGGAAAAGCCGCCGGTGGCGGCCCACAGGTAGCTGAGAATACCGAAGGAGAGCAGCTTGACGTGCCCCGGTTCAAGCACACTCAGAGCAACGGACTGCACGAGTTGGATGGAGTCCGCAGGGATGAGCGCAGCCATGATGCTCAGCAGCTGGCTCACGACTTTGGTCGCAGGCACATACCAGAGCAACGACGCAAAGACGATGATCAGCGGTATGAAGGAGAGCAGGAAGTAGAAGGCTAATCCGGCGGCGGCGGTGAAGACGCGCGTGCGGCCAAGCTCTCTGTAGACAATGGCAATGATGCTGCCCGCCCTACGGCAGGTCTGCCCTACCTCATCCCGCAGCTTTTCTGTGGCGATCATGCGCGCAGCTCAATGGCTTTGATGAACATTCTGACAGGTTTGATCCGCATGGAGGGTGCCATTGTAGTGATTCATGCGCGGTGAGATTGAATGGAGATGGCACAGGAATGAATGCAGGTATTTTCTCCGAAAACACTGAACCCCTGAAGTAAATCCCTTTGGCACGAGAATCCGCAATGGTTCCCCGAGCGGTAACTGTTACGAAATAAATAAAAAAGTTCTTGCTTCG
>DATGAD010000223.1:0-10263 GCA_035313725.1 Alloacidobacterium sp.
CATTACTGGCACAGCACACAGAATGTTACGCTTTTCAACCGCAGGTGAGTCGCACGGCGAAAGTTTGATTGCCTTGGTTTCAGGGCTACCCGCCGGCGTCGACGTCGATACAAATTTCATCAATCGTGAATTGTGGCGCCGCCAGCAGGGCTATGGCCGCGGGGGCCGCATGCGCATTGAGCGGGATACCGCGCATATCCTTTCCGGTGTCCGGCACGGAAAGACAATCGGATCTCCTGTCGCTATTGAAATTGAAAATCGTGACTGGAAGAACTGGACAGATATTCTCCCCGTCGAAGTTGGTGATCCATCGAAACACAAGGCCGTCGCATCGCCTCGTCCTGGCCATGCGGATCTCGCAGGCGCACTGAAATACGACTTCCCGGATGCGCGTTATGTACTCGAGCGGGCATCGGCACGCGAGTCAACGGCGCGTGTTGCTGCGGGCGCCATAGCAAAATCGGTACTTCTGCAATTGGGAATTGACATTGCAAGCCATGTGATTCGTGTGGGCCATGCAGAACTGGAGCGCGATGCGAGCTGGGGTGAGATCGCCGCGCTGCGTGCTAAAGACGAGGTGCTGCTCAGCTGCGTCGATCCGGAAGCGGAAGAGCGCATGAAAGCCGAAGTCGACAAGGTATTGCGCACGGGCGACACGGTTGGCGGTGTCTTTGAAGTTGTGATTCACGGAGCGCCTGCTGGAATTGGCACGCACACAAACTGGGATGAGCGGCTGGATGGCATCCTTGCGCAAGCGGTTATGTCATTGCAGGCTGTCAAGGCTGTTGAAATTGGCCGTGGTGTCACCGCCGCAGAATCTTTTGGTTCGGATGTGCACGACGCCATCGGCTACAGCAATGAGGCGGCAAATGGCAAGCATACCCGCTTTACGCGCGAGCACAACAATGCCGGAGGCGTGGAAGGCGGCATATCGAACGGAGAAGACGTCATCGTTCGCGGGTATCTCAAGCCGATATCTACGTTGCGCAGGCCGTTGCAGTCAGTGCGTTTTGACACGCGTGAAGTAACGAAGGCCGCATACGAACGAAGCGATGTCTGCGTGGTGCCGGCGGCGGGCGTTGCCGCGGAAGCCATGGTGGCGCTTGCTTTTGCGCGGCTGGTACTGGAGAAATTCGGCGGTGATTCTTTGCGGGAGTTGAAACGTAACTATGATGGTTACGTGGAGCAGATTCGCGCCTACTGAGTTCTGGAAGAATGATTCGAGAGATTGTTAAATATCCCGACCCGATTTTGCAAAAACCGACAGAACCGGTGACCGAGTTCGACGACGAACTGCGGGAATTGGTCGACGACATGTTCGAGTCGATGTATGCGGCGCAAGGTATCGGACTGGCCGCCCCGCAGGTCGGCATTTCCAAGCGGCTGACCGTGATCGACCTGAGTTTCAAGAAAAACCCGGAAGAAAAAATCGTTCTCATCAACCCCCAGATCATCGATAAAAAGGGCAAACAGAACGAAGATGAGGGCTGTTTAAGTCTTCCGGAAATCCGCGAAAAGGTATCACGCGCTGAAAAAGTGCGCGTGCGCGCGCAGGATGTCACGGGCAAATGGTTCGAAATTGATGGCGAAGAATTGCTGGCTCGCGCTTTTCAGCATGAGATCGATCATCTCGACGGAATCCTCTTCATCTTTCGCGTGAGTGCGCTGAAACGCGATTTGCTTCTGCGCAAGATTCGCAAAATGCAGAAAAACGGCGAGTGGTAGACCATGCGCCTGGTCTTTTGCGGCACGCCGCAGTTCGCTGTTCCCACGCTGAAGACGCTGCTGCATGCCGGGCACGATATCCAACTCGTCGTAACGCAACCGGATCGTCCCAGCGGACGCGGCATGCAACTCGTTGCTCCTCCAGTAAAGCAAGCCGCGCTTGAGGCTGATCTTCCCGTTTTCCAGCCGGAAAAGATCAAGAACAATCAGGAGTTTCGCGCGAAGCTGGAAGCGATTCAGCCGCAGGCAATCATCGTTGTTGCGTATGGCCGTATCATTCCAAAATGGATGCTTGATCTGCCTCACTACGGCAACCTGAACCTGCACGCATCCTTGCTCCCCAAGTATCGCGGCGCGGCTCCCATTCAATGGGCAGTCGCCAATGGCGAGCCAGTAACCGGAGCCACCACTATGCGCATCGACGAAGGACTGGATACCGGCGATATGCTCCTGCAGCGCGAGTTACCCATCGCTCCTGACCAAACGGCCGAGGACATCTTTCCACTGCTGGCAGAAATGGGCGCCCCATTGATGGTTGAGACGCTCGAGAGGCTGGAGGCTGGCACAGTTACGGCGAAAAAGCAGGATGACGCGCTATCCACGCTGGCGCCAATTTTGAAACGCGAAGATGGCCTGGTTGATTTTGCGCGTCCGGCCATGCATATCTATAACCGCTGGCGTGGCTTTCAGCCTTGGCCCGGGGCCTACACGTACTTCAATGGCAAAAAACTGGTCCTGCATCGCTTGATTCCGATGGAATTGCGCGGAGAGCAGACCACTCCATCCGAAGTACGCATCGAGCGCGGTCGCCTGCTGGTCGATTGCGGCGAGAACAGCCGCATCGAAATCTTTGAAGTGCAGCCGGAGGGAAAAAAACGCATGCCGGTTGCGGACTTCCTGCACGGATATCAGTTGAAGAGTGGCGATCGGCTCGGATGAACAGAGTAGCGCCAGCGCGTGCTGCAGCTTTTGAAATTCTGCGCACATTGGAGCGCGGTTCCGGCAATAGCGATGAACTCCTGTACCGGCCGGCCGTTGAGAAACTCTCTCCGCAAGATCGCAATCTCACGACCAATCTGGTAATGGGTACGCTAAGGTGGCAGCTTGCCCTCGATGCGCGAATTGCCGCCCTGCTCAGCCGGCCTAACAAGCTTGATTCCTCAGTGCAAGTTGCCTTGCGCCTCGGCGCGTTTCAGTTGTTGTATCTTGATCGGGTTCCCGTCTATGCCGCAATTGGTGAGAGCGTTGAACTCGCGAAAAGCGGCAGCAACAAGTTTGCAGCCGGCATGGTGAATGCGATTCTGCGCAAGATCGCAGCTCTGGCGAAGCCCGACAATCTTTCTGACGCCACCAATAGTGCCGAATTGGCCTCTTACTATGCGCATCCGCAATGGCTTGTCGAACGATGGGTCAAGAATTTCGGGATGCAATCGGCGAGGCGGATCTGCGAATACGACCAAGAGCCTGCGCCAATCTTCGTGCGGTTGGTTGCCGAGGAAGCTGAACAGGGACTATTGCAGGAAGGCATCGAGCTTGCTCCTGCAAGCTTTTTGACGGATGTCCGCAGAGTGACGCGGGGTGACGTCACATCCACCACCGCCTTCCGAAATGGCTTAGTGCGCATTCAGGACGAGGGCTCACAACTGGTCGCAGAAATCGCGGGGCACGGCCAGCGGATTCTCGACGCCTGCGCTGCACCCGGAGGCAAAACGGCGATTCTTGCCGAACGCAATCCAGACGCTGCGATCACGGCCTGCGATATCAGCAAAAGGCGCCTCGCTGCAATGCAGCAGATGTTGCAACATGCTCCGTTCAGAGCGAATATCAATTTCACATTAGCCGATGCGGCAAGTCTGAAGCTCAAACCTGAGTACGACCTGGTTTTATGTGACGCTCCATGTAGCGGCACGGGAACATTGGGGCGCAACCCGGAGATTCGCCACCGGCTCAGACTCGAAGAGTTGAAGCGGCAACACGACCGGCAGGTGGCGATATTGTCTGCCGTGATGGATGGCGTCAAACCCGGCGGACGGTTGCTTTATTCGACGTGTTCTCTGGAGCCGGAGGAGAATGAGGCAGTCGTTCGCGATTGTCTTGATCGTCGAGATGACTTCGAACTCGTTCGAATCGATCAGGAAATCGAGCGACTCGAGCGTGCGGGAATTGTTACTCCCGAAGGTGGTCGGGAATTATCAGCAACTGCTCTTGTAGACGGTTATCTGCGCACGCTTCCTGGAGTTCATGCATGCGATGGCTTCTTTGCCGCCTTACTCGTGAGGTCCTAGCGAACCACGGTCAATTGGATCGGAGTATTTGCATCGACACGATGGCCCGCGACCGGAGATTGGCTTATCACTGTACCCGGCGCAACAGCTGCCGTTAGAGCTTGCGCTGCGCTTCCTGAGGAGATCGTAGGAATACCGGCGGGCGCATCAACTACCGGCGCGAGTTTAAGGCCAGTACGCGTTACTGCCGAGGCGGCTGTTACAAAAAGCTGGCCCGTCAGTTCCGGCATAACGATTCCGTCGGCTCCAGTGGCAGATGCATCTGCGACCAATAGGCTCATGCTGGGCCGTTCGACGCCCTCCGCATCAGAGGCGGGGTTCTGCGCAATTACGGCGCCCGCAGATGCCCCAGGATAGGGCATGTGCGCCACATTGCCCAGGTCAAGCCCGGCGCGACGAATCGCTATCGTGGCCGTTCTCTCCGGCTCGCCAATTACCTTTGGAATTGCAATCCGTTGTGGTCCCAGGCTCTCTGTAACGCGCACATGCCACTCGCGACGGACGATGGCGCCCGATGCAGGAGACTGCGTAAGAATGCGGCCCGACGGCATCTCCGCGCTGTAGAAGCGATTGTCGACAGTCAGGTTCAGGTCCAGTGACGCTGCCTTGCGCATCGCGTCAACTGCGGTCAGTCCCCTGAAGTCAGGTACGGAAACTTCCGCGCCGTGGATGGCGAAGTGCATCGTGGTGACGGCCGATAGCAAAGTAACGACACAAAGGAGCAAGACCACCAGCGCGACGCGAAAGAAGGCAATCATTCGCCGGGAACCCCGTCGGCGTATTCGATGGCGAATTCGATCGTCGCGCTTTTCTCCAGCATCTTTGATACAGAGCAGTACTTGTTTTTCGAGAGCGCTACGGCATCTTCCGTTGCTTTTCTTGAGACTGCGCCACCTACTCGATAGATCAGTCGAATATGCGTGAAAACGCGAGGTGGTGCCGGTGACTGCTCCGCTTCCGCTGAAACGACAAGGCTGGTAATCGGCTCGCGCTTCTTCTGCAGAATACTGACGACATCAACCGAAGTGCAGCTACAGAGCGCGGTCAATACGGCCTCCATTGGGCTTGGTCCGGCTGCGTGCGCCTTGTCGGCGTCAAAGTGGATGATATGGCCGCTCTCGGTACGTCCCTCGTACTGCTCTCCACCTTTCCATTCAGCGCTTGCAATCATAGTTAGGCCCTCTTAGCGGTGATGATTGTCTGTGACAGGTTCCGGATGGACCAGCACGCGATATACTTCCGGACACTCTATTTTGAAATGATCTTCGAGCGAAGTAATCACATCGTGAACGCGGTTCATCTCCATCGCATCGGGTAGTGTGCAATGGCAGGAAACCTGTATTTTGTCTCCCATCCTTCCAACCATAACTTCGTGAACATCAATGATCTCAGGCAATAACGAAGCGGCGTGGCGCAGGTGTTCTTCGATAAGGCGATCGCTAGCGACCCTCGCTGGTTGCTCGATCGTCGCGGGTTCACTCTCGATGTGGGTCAACACAGATTCAATTTGCGGCAACTCCTCGCGAATCTCTTCTTCAATGTGCCGAACAAAAGTGTGAGCCTCACGCAACGGCATCTTTTCGGCGACTTCGATGTGCTGCTCGGCTCGCAGCTTTCCATTTACTGACTGGATACTCACGTCATGCAGGACGACATTGTTGCGTGCCGCGACGGCGCGTACCTTGTCGAAAACACTTTCCGCAACACCCGGCCTCGGGACGGTATGAATTACAACGTCCGCTTCGGGCAAAACACGCTGCACGGCTGCGGTTGCATCTTTCACCAACTCCTCAGTGTGCTGAAAAGTTAACTGACGTGAAAGCGAGAGCGTCAAATCCGCAAAATAAGAATTACCCGAGCGCCGCATGCGTGCCTGATCCACAGATAAAACTCCCGGCGTATGTCGCACTTCGGTCAGTACGTGTCGCCGCATTTCGACTGGCACCGTATCCACCAGCGCCCCTATGGTGCGATAGGCCAGTTTCCCGCCGAAGTACAGAATCATGAGTGAAACGCAAATCGCTGCGAACGGATCGGCGAGTCGCAGCCACGAGATCTGCAAATACGCTCCCAGCCATGAAGCGCACAATCCAAAGAAAACAGCAACGGTTGACCAAATGTCAGAGGCAAAGTGCAACGCATCCGCCTCCAATGCCTGGCTGTTGTATCTGTTGGCGACAGCCATGAGCTGGCGTGAACGCCAGTAATCGACAGCAATAGAGAGCGCGAGCACCAGCAGCGGCCAGAACGAATAGTGAATCGCAACCGAGTGAAAGAAGAGGCGGCTGACAGCTTCATACGTAATCCAGAGGCTGGATGCCAGCATGAGAAATGTTTCGACAAAAGCTGAAACATTTTCGACCTTGCCATGGCCGTAAGGGTGGTTCTCGTCTGCCGGTTTATCCGAGATGCGAACAGATAGAAATGTCAGTCCCGCGCCAACCAGATCAATTCCTGAATGCGCCGCGTCGGATAGCATGCCGAGACTGCCAGTTAGCAATCCGGTAACGAGCTTCAGCAGCGTCATGACGCTCGCTGCCAAGACAGACACAATGGTGACCGAACGCTTCTCGGCGCGCGCGCTAGCAGTGTCCGCAGCTGTTTTTGTCTGTGGCATGGCTGATATGAACTATCAGGGTTTCATACCGCGGTAGAGCCCGGCAATACCGAAGCTATAAGGCTTCCATGAGACTTCTTCGAACCCGGCATCGCGCATCTCCTGCAGCATCTCGTTGGGCGGTGGAAATCTGTGCACAGATGCAGGGAGATATGAATATGGTCCTGAGCTGCCAGAGATGCGCGAACCAATGATGGGTAGAACGCGGCGAAAGTAAAACGCATACAGCTTCCCGAGCAGGCCACCGGGCTCGCTGAAATCGAGGATGCCGAATTGCCCCCCCGGTCTTAGCACACGATAAAATTCAACCAGGCCAGCGCGATAGTTTGCCAGATTTCGAAAACCGAATGCTGTTGTAATCAGGTCGATGGAACCACTCGCAAGCGGTAATTGCAATGCGTCAGCTTCAACCGCTAGAACATTTTTCCCGGCAAATTTATCCCTACCACGAATTAACATCTGGTGTGCAAAGTCCGCGGCGAGTATCGGCTTGCCATCTACAGGCCGAAGGCGCAGAAGCGCCATCGTCATATCACCTGTGCCGCAACAGATGTCGAGAATAGCGGCGTCAGGCTGCAAAAGAATTGCGTGAAATTTGCGGGCGGTTCGCCACCACCACAAACGATCCACATTCATCGAGAGCACATGATTCAGCAGGTCATAGCGTGGCGCAATGCTGTCGAACATTTCCCGCACCGCACGCGCGGCGCTCTCCTGGTCAGAGGTCCCGACGGGTTGCGCTCCGTGAGTCTGCATTACGATTGCCGAACCTTGGTGAGCATCCACTTGACGGCAGTAATCAGCTCAGTGTCAGTTACATTTTCTACGACGGATGCGTTGCCAATGCCTTCCGGCAACACAAAGCGTCGAACGCCCGCGCGGTTCTTTTTGTCGTGTGAGGCTGCGTCTAGCAGTTTTCCGGTATCAGTGTTGAACGAGGGAAGTGGTCCGTAGGCAAGAATCGTCTGTTCGATTCGATCCGCATGCGCGGGCGAGATTGTTCCACGTATACGTCCAATCTTGAGAGCCGCCAGCATCCCCCAGGCAATCGCCTCACCGTGCAGCAGCTTGCGGTAATGCGTGACAGCTTCGATGGCATGGCCGACAGTGTGCCCGAAGTTCAAAATCATGCGCAGGCCGGATTCTCTCTCGTCAATTCCAACGACATCGGCTTTCATCCGTATCGATGCCGAGATGACATATTCCAGCGCCTTGCTGTCGCGTCGAAGAATTGTCTGGGCGTAGCGCTCCATGAAGCGAAAAAGGCGCGCATCGCGAATCACGCCTGCCTTAATACTTTCAAATAGTCCTGCGCGCAGTTCACGATCCGAAAGGGTCTGCAGCAGATCGGTGTCGGCGAAGACCGCCAGTGGATGGTGAAAGCTGCCAATAAGGTTCTTCCCCGAAGCAAGGTTTGCACCGGTTTTGCCGCCCACCGACGAATCCACTTGCGCCAGCAATGTTGATGGCATCTGTACGTAGTCGATCCCACGCATGTAGATGGCGGCCAGAAATCCGCCCATGTCGCCGATAATGCCGCCACCAAGGGCGATCAGCAGCGTACTCCGGTCCGCACCTGCGGATGCCAGCTCTGAAGCCAGGCGCTCGATGTAAGCCAACCGCTTGTATTGTTCCCCTGCGGGCAAAAACAAAACGGACGGCTGGTTGTGTTCGGGAAACGAAGCCAGGAAACGCTTCGACCACAGTGCCCAGATCTCGGGTGATGTGAGAACAAAGACGCGATTTCTCTTCGGCAGACGTCGGTAGAGCGTCGGCAGTATCCCACTGCCAACTACTACCGGATATTTTGCCGACGGTGTTTTGACCTGAATCGTACGCACGCTCTTTTCATCGTATCGCACGCCCGCTCGCTGCACCTTTTGCCATTGCCGATGAGTCTAAGAGAGTTACATCGGGTGATAGCCTCAAACGTTATGGAATTTCCGAAACAAGCGGACTATGTGATCGTGGGGGCAGGCATTGCTGGCCTGCGCGCGGCGATTGGTTTGTCTGAGATGGGCCACGTTCTCGTCATAACGAAAGAACAACTGGGCGAATCAAACACTAGTTACGCACAAGGTGGTATCGCCGTTGCAATGGGCGGCGATGAGGACGTGTTTCTTCATCTTGAAGACACGATCAACGCAGGCGATGGCCTGGTAAACCGCGAGGCCGCCAAAGTGCTGGTCGAAGAAGGACCGTTGCGCGTGGACGAGCTTTTGCATTGGGGCACAGGTTTCGATCGCCACGATGGTGAGTTAATGCTCACGCGTGAGGGTGCTCATAGCCGGAATCGCATTCTGCATGCCAACGGCGATGCAACAGGGGCGGAGATCGGCCGGTCTCTACTGGAGCATGCGCGCGCTCTGAAGAATGTCAGCCTGCTCGAATGGACGATGTGCATCGACTTGCTGGTGGACGGAGACGAAGTCGTTGGGCTGACCGTGCTCGATCACGAAGGTCTGCTGCATTCCATCCGTGCGCGCGCCGTACTGCTCGCGAGCGGCGGGGCAGGGCAAGTCTATAGCGATACCACGAACCCAGCCGTGGCGACAGGCGACGGCATTGCCACTGCGTATCGCGCTGGTGCCGACATCTCCGATATGGAGTTTTACCAGTTCCACCCCACGGCCCTGAGCCTGCCTGGTGTGCCGCGCTTTCTGCTCTCCGAAGCGTTACGTGGGGAAGGAGCTTATCTTCGCAACTCACGCGGCGAGCGGTTCATGGAACGCTACCATCCTCTGCTCGAACTTGCTTCACGCGATGTTGTGGCACGTGCCATCACGCGTGAAGGCATCGGCTCGAATGGAGAACAGTTGCCCGTTTATCTCGACATGCGGCATGTAGAAGGAGTCGATTTTCACCTGCGCTTCCCGGGCATCTCTGCATTCCTCGCGCAACACGGCTTTGATTTAAGTCGCAACCTCATTCCGGTGCGGCCCGCGGCGCACTATCTTATGGGAGGCGTTAAGACAGATGTGAACGGGAAAACATCCATGAAACGTCTCTATGCAGCGGGTGAAGCGGCCTGTACCGGTGTCCACGGAGCCAACCGACTCGCCAGCAACTCACTTCTTGAAGGGCTGGTCTTCGGAGCGCGTGCGGCAGATGCAATGCGCGAGGAAGTGGGGCTTCCTGGGATTTCCGCTTTTGCGTGTGACTCGCAGATTTCTCTCCAACATGATCAAGCCGACGACCTTTTGGAGATGTTGCAGGAGGTTATGTGGCAGAAAGCTGGCTTACTGCGGGATGCTTCGGGGTTGCGGCAGGCGCAGACTGCACTTACAGCGATACGTGCTCAACTTCCGGCGGGCGTGGACCGTCCGTCATTGGAGTTGCGTAATCTACATGCTGTCGCTGAGCTGATTGTACGTTCAGCTCTGACGCGAGAGGAGAGCCGCGGCGCGCACTACCGCAACGATTATCCAAATCGTGACGACGCCAGCTTCCAAAAACACTCCGTGCTGAGAAAGGATCGAAGCGCGGTTCAGTTCAAGGCAGGCTAAATGGCCTTCTTTTCCGGGATCATCTTGCTCGCGACAGCGAAAATTATCAGTGTCGTCAGGATGAAGGCCAGCGACCATATGACTGGAACTTCGATCCAGTGAACGAGCAGCATCTTGAGGGCGACGAAGG
>DATGAD010000224.1:0-13853 GCA_035313725.1 Alloacidobacterium sp.
GTGGATCGTGAATCTTGGATGCATTGAATTGCACCCACACGCGATCCGTTCAGGCGATCTGGACCGTCCCGATGAGCTGCGTATCGATCTCGATCCCGGCCCTGGCGTCACCTGGGCAGATGTTTGTCGGGTTGCCATAGAGGTGAATGCATTTCTTGCCGACGTGGGACTCCGCGGTTGGCCCAAGACCAGCGGCTCACGCGGCATGCATGTCAATGTTCGAATCGAACCACGCTGGACATTTGTTGAGGTACGCCGTGCCGCGCTTGCACTCTCACGCGAGATTGAACGACGCGTGCCAACACTTGCTACTTCCAAATGGTGGAAAGAAGAGCGGCACGGCGTCTTCCTCGACTACAACCAGAATGCGAAAGACCGCACGACAGCTTCCGCGTATTCGGTGCGGCCACTCCCGGACGCGCGTGTTTCTGCTCCGCTCTTCTGGAAGGAAGTGCCCGACAGCAATCCCGCAGACTTCACCCTGCTGACAGTTCCGAAGCGGTTTGCAGAAATCGGCGATCCGCATGCCGATATGGACGCTAACCCAGGCTCACTTGAACAGCTCCTCGAATTTGCCGCCAGAGATGACGCCGCCGGTCTCGGCGATGCTCCATGGCCGCCGCATTTTCGCAAACAGGCAGAGGAAAAACCGCGCGTTGCTCCTTCGCGTGCAAAAAATGCTGCGAAAAATCCCCGAGCGAAGATGCCCCTACTAGTGGTGGCAAATTCTTCAGATAAAGATGCCGCTCTTGCCGGCCTTGAAAGATGGAAGGCCAAATATCCCGAAGCAGCCAAATCGCTGGCGGTCGACGATGTGCTTGTCGATTCGATGCGCGGCAGGTTTTCTACATGGACGCGTATTCGGTTGAACCTGCGACACGTCCCTGAGGAATTGCGACCGGTGCAGGAAACTCCCGATCCTGACGACGATCCGACGCGCGAGTGGTCCAAACGGCGCGCGTCCAAAAAGCAGCCTTGAGTCAGCGATTTTGAGGAAAGATCGCCATCAACTCTTCCGGTGGAACAACTTCGAGCTGAGCATAGGCGCAATCCGTGGGCTTCTTATCGAACCGCCATCTGCGAAACTGCGCCATATGACGGAAGCGGCCGCTCTGCATATGTTCGTAAGCCACTTCAGCTACTAATTCAACGCGCAAAGGCTCCCATGAGAGATCTTTGCCCCGGCTCCAGCGGCTCTGCCCGCCGGGCATTCGGTACGAGCCGTGTTCGTCACCTGCTTCCTCCCCTCTCCAACTCTTCCAGGGATGATCAGCAAGCGCGTTCTCGCGATAAGGGGCCAAGTATTCAACCAGTTCAAACCGCTTTTCCAGCGGGAAACTGCCGCAGACTCCCACATGATGGAGTGCGCCGGTGTCATCGTAAAGTCCGAGCAACAATGAGCCGATCGCAGGACGGTCGCCTTTCCGATACCAGCGGAACCCTGCAACAACACAGTCGCAGTCGCGTTCGTGCTTCACCTTAAACATCACTCTCTTGTCGGATTCGTATGTGCCGTCCTTTGGCTTGGCTATCACGCCATCGAATCCCGCGCCTTCGAATCGGCGAAACCAGTCGCGAGCGATCTCCGGGTCATCGGTTGCCGGGGTGATATGAAGTGGCGGAACTGCGGATGACAAAACCGCCTCCAGTTCTCTGCGCCGTTCATAAAATGCCTGCTGTCTTAAGTCGCGCGCGTCCTTCGCCAGCAAGTCGAAGAAGACAATCGCAGCGGGCGTTTGCTGGCTGAGCAGCTTAACCCTGGATGCGGCTGGATGGATGCGGAGTTGAAGGGCTTCGAAATCAAGCGCGCCCTTTTTTGCAATTACGATTTCGCCATCGAGAACACATTGGGACGGCAACTGCGACTGCAACTGCTCAAGCAATTCGGGGAAATAGCGGTTCAATGACTTCTCATCGCGGCTCTGAATCAGAATTTCCTTACCGTCGCGAAAAACTAATGTGCGAAATCCATCCCACTTCGGTTCATAAATCCAGGTTTCTCCTATGGGCAGTTCGTCTACTCGCTTGGCCAGCATAGGCAAAATGGGTGGGTTAACAGGAAGATTCATGTTAAGTGCCAGGTTTACCTCTTCTTTTGCTTCACTTTGGCGAGTTCTGCCCATTGCCTACCCTCATCAAAAAGATTAGCCGAACGTGTCCAATCTATACCTCTTGCTATTGCGCTCTACATGGAGAATTTCGCCGGTAAGACACAGAAGCATTGTCGAAATAGGATGTATTCGTTACGGGAGCACCATCTGTGGCACCTGGAATTGTGCAGCCTTTCACTGTATACTCGTTTGCAATGGTGGGCTGTCCCGCCGTGAGAGGTGCATCTTCTGCAGTCAGCGTGATACAAACGCGCTCGACGTAAGACAGGCCGGTACCTCAGCATGGAGAGCGGTCGCTCGCGTGCTGCGAAGTCCGGTGGACAGCCTCTGCTGCGCTCTCTTCCCTGCTCCATGCCGCCTTTGCGGTGAATCCCTCCTGCGTATTTCCCGCGTTCCTGTTTGCGATTCCTGCTGGAAAAATCTTCCCGAACAATCTGGTTGCCTGTGCGCGATTTGCGGCGAAGCTCTTGCCGTGCAGGACTTTGGCTCCGGCGAGCGATTGCTGTGCCGGGCTTGCCGTGTGGTGACGCCTCCATTTGCGCGAGCGGTGGCGCATGGGCTTTATCAGGATGAGCTGCGAGCGCTGCTGCATCTGCTGAAGTATGACGGGATGGAGCCGGTTGCGGACCGACTCGGCCAGCTTCTGGCGCGGCAGGTTCTGGTGATTGAAGACGTTCCGCGGAAGCTGACGGTGGTTCCGGTGCCGCTTTTCAAGGGCAAGCGGCGGCAGCGCGGATTTAACCAGGCGGAAGTGCTGGCGCGGGCCGCGGTAAAGGCTCTGCGGCGTATGAATGCCGAATTTGCATTGACGGTTGCGACGGGCGTGCTGGAGCGTCGGCGCTCCACGCAAAGCCAGGCGGGGCTTACCCCGCACCAGCGTCGCGCGAATGTGCGCGGCGCTTTTTTTGCATCTGCGCCCGACCGGCTCAAGGGCGCGGACGTACTTCTGATTGACGATATTTACACCACGGGGGCAACGGCCCGGGCATGCGCGCAGGCGCTGCGGCGCGCCGGAGCCAGCAGCGTGTATGTGGCCACAGTAGCGCGGGCGCAGCGGCAGGAAATGATTCAGCTGCCGCCAATGCCCGCGAAAGAAGTGCCCATGCACGAAGACGTGGCGATGTGGGATGCGGAGTTTGTTCCTGCAGCTTCCGGCATGTAAGCGCCGAGGGCTGTTTTTATATAGGTCTTTATCCAGTGTCTGGGGGAAAAATGTCATTGGGAAGAGCCATGATTCACGCGCGCAAACAGAAGCACGCCGCCGTTGCTCCACGCGAGGATGTGCGACCACATTCGAGCAGCACGATGCAGGCGCCGGTGCTGGTGCTGAACGCCTCCTATGAGCCGATCAACATTTGCGGAGCGCGGCGCGCGCTGGTGCTGGTGCTGAAGGGCATTGCCAAGACCGAGGAAGAGCAGGGCGCGATACTGCATGCGGCGCGCGTGCGTATGCCTATGCCGTCAGTGATCCGTCTGCTGGAGTACCGGCGCATTCCGCACCAGACGCGAGCCCTGTCACGCAAGAACATCCTGCTGCGCGACCGCAACAGCTGCCAATATTGCGGCGTTGTTCTGCCTGCCGGCGAGCTGACGCTCGACCATGTGATTCCGCGCTCGCGCGGCGGCTTGTCGACCTGGGAGAATCTTGTCGCGTGCTGCCATTCCTGCAATCGCCGCAAGGGAAATCAGTTGCTGCACGAGTTGGAAGACATGAAGCTGCTGCGGGAGCCGCGTCCATTTACGCTGCACACGAGCCGGCACATTATGCGGATGATCGGGCATAGCGACCTGAAGTGGCGGAAATATCTCTACTACTGAGGCTTCGCGGGCTGCTGTTGCGGCGACTGCTGCTGATCGCCGGTTCCCTGACCGATCTCCTGTCCGTCGAAGGTGATCTTGACGGACGTGCCGAAACGCTTGTATTTGGCGTATTTCAACGTTTCGCGCAGGTGTACTTCCTGGGCCATATATCCGCTGCCGCCGGAGAATTTAAGAATGCCTTCGCCCCGCGTGTAGACCGGGAACCAGTATTTGCCGTCGACCTGTTCGCGATAAGTGGTGAAGGGCGGCGATAGGTCTTCATGGCCTTTGCGCGTGTCGTCGGGGACGTTCTTTCCGTTTGTGACGACGATCTGCAGGTCCTTTTGATCGACCCAGATGCGGCCCTGGAAATAGCGCTTGTTCTTTTCCATCACCTTCGGCTTCACGTCGAAGACATACGTATCGACTTCATCGACCTGCTGTTTGCCGACATAGGTGAGGTCGTACTGGCCGACGTCTTCTTTCGTCAGGACGAAGGGCAGACGCTGTTCGATGTCCTGAAAGTCGGCGGGGCTCATAGAGACACGCTGCAGGGAATTTTGCGGAGCGAAGACGACTTTCTCATATCGTCTTCCGGTGGGGTCAAAGGTAATATCAGTCACCTCATAGTACTGGCCGTCCACCTTGTTGTCGTCATCAATCGTCTCCACCTTTACCGTGCGTTCGTAGGTGTAGTTTCCCAGCGCGCTGCGGAATTCTGATTCCTTGGCGGTGAAGCTATCGATAATCTGCTGCGCGGGGATAGTGGGAGCCGACGTGTCGAGCTTGCCGAAGCCCTGATCGAGCGGCATGGCAGTGTAAGAAACCTGCGCAGAGACAGATGCAAAGGCGAAACCGAGCAGGACTGTTAGCAGAAGAGACCTGGCGCGCTGACTTATGCGATTCACTGAAGTATGCTCCCTGGCGAGCCGATAACCACTCCACTTACAGGATAGACGCGTCGGAGGGCTAGATGGACACGGAATCAAGCCAATTGGAGCGAATTTTCGGCTCCCGGAATACCGTTTGCATCGTACACTTGCCTCATCCGTCCTGAAATGATTGAGTTCTATCGAATACCGGCGCTGGCGCTTCTGAGCATGCTGCTGGTGGTTTTCGCGCTCCTCTATCTGAAGACGCGGACGACGCGACGCCTGCTTTGGCTGGTGGGGTGGTGCCTGGCAACCCTGCATCAGGCGATAGAGACGGCAGGCATACATTCGCCGGGCGTTGCCTTTGCGCTTGCGAATGCGGGTATGGTGCTGGCGCCATTGATGTTTCTCGGATCGATGTCGCCGCTGGGCTTCAAGCGCTGGCCGAAGGTTCTGTATGCCTATGTTTTTGCGGTTCCGGCGTTCCTGTTTGCGGTGCTTATCTCACTCTACCCGCATCCGAACGAAGCTGTACGCATCCTTTTGATCGTGTGCACGACCACGGTTGTTTACGTGGCGATTCTGTGGAATAACCGCAAGAATATCCTGCCATGGTGGTTCACCTTTCCCTTCTCATTATTTGCGGGCGCCGCCGGCCTTTGGCTGACCTATAAAGGCGACTATTTCTTCGTTTTATATCTTGCGCAAGGCTGTACGAACCTTATGACCGGGCTGCTTTTTGCAGGCGCCTTCCGCCGCTTCAGCCCCGGAGTCATCTTCGCTTCCGCGGGCTTTTTCCTGTGGAGCACACCCGTAGTGCTTGACGCCATGCTGGCGCAAGAGGGTTCGGTCATGCTCATCGTCTGGCGCGGCATCAACCTCATCAAGGTGATGACGGCCGTTGGCATGATTCTGATTGTGCTTGAAGATGAGCTGGCGCAAAACCAGGCGGCCAAGGAACGTGACCACCGCGCGCGCGTGGAAATGGAGCGGTATGCGGAGATTGATTTGTCGCTCCTCTCCGACGTGAATGCGGAGGCCGCATACCAGCACGCGTGCGAGGTGATTGTCGAGGTAAGCCGCTTCAGCCAGGCGGCGCTTCTGCTGCGCAGCGTGGAGGGCAACTTCTATGCCGCGGGCCACGCGGGTATGGAGGATGCGCTCGTGGCTGGACTGGACGCGCTGGGCAGACGCGTTACGCATGATGAAATCGAACGCTTCCGCCAGAGCGAAAATATCGTGGTTGAGATTGGCAATACTCTGCAGGTGGATATCCGGCCGCTCTTCATTCCAGACGATCCGCTGGAGCGGTTGCAGTATTTCAGGAATCACGTGATTCCGATGCGAATGAGGACCGGGGCAGCGAATGGCTATCTGTTTCTCAGCGGACTGAAGCAGCCCGAGCAGCCGTTGCAGGCTGACGATCTTTTACCGCTGGAACTGCTGGTGGCGCGGCTCACCGCGATGCGCGAACACAATGGTCTTATGCAGCGCGTGGCGCGGTCGGAGAAGCTGGCCGGACTCGGGCAGATGGCGGCCGGTGTCGCCCATGAGCTGAACAATCCGCTCACGGTCGTGCTCGGCTATTCGCAGATTCTGGAAGAGACGCTGGAGGATCACCCAGCCCTCGAAGGCATGTCGCTGATTCGCGGCGAAGCGCAGCGCATGAAACAGATCATCGAGAGCATGCTGCGCTTCTGGAAGCCTTCGCCGGTGGAGCACGTTGCCGTGTCGGTAGCGGAAATTCTGCGCGACATTTTCCAGCTGCGCCGCGCCGAATTCAGCCGGCGGCAGATCGACCTGCAGCTTCACGTTGCCGACGACCTGCCGGACGTTGACGGAAACCGCAACCAGCTGCAGCAGATGTTTCTCCAACTCGTGAACAATTCGCTCGATGCGTTCGGCCCCGACGGAAGCGGGCAGACGAAGGCCCTTCGCGTGGATGCGAGTCATAGTGAGGATGGCGTCCGCGTGTTGATCTCCGACAACGGGCCGGGTTTTGCCGATCCGAATCGCGCTTTCGATCCATTTTTTGCCTCCAAGTCTCCGCGTATTGGCGCGGGCAAGGGTTTGAGCGTGTGCTACGCCATTGTGCGCGACCACGGCGGCGAGATCACCGCGCACAACCTGCAGCCGCATGGCGCCGCGCTCGTAATCCAGCTGCCGCTCCCGAGGCGACGGCAGGAGCATGAATTGAGCGACGAAGCGCTTGCGCATTGATTCATCACTGTAACGATTCATTGGATCGCTAATGGGATTTGGCAGGGCACCTAAGAAGAAACAGCCGCTCGATGAAGCCGCCCTCTACGAATACGCCATCGTGGCGCTGGGTCGACGCATGCGCACCGTCGCTGAACTGAAGCGGTTGATGCGGTCGCGGGTCGAAGAGGGTGACGCCGGAGAGGCTAAGATCGACCGCGTCGTCGGCCGCCTGAAGGAGCAGCGCTATCTCAACGATACGAATTTCGCCACTGACTACGCGCGTCTGCGGCAGGAGAACTCGAGCTTCGGCAAGCGGCGTGTGCGGCAGGACCTGATTCAGAAGGGCGTGCACGCCAACGTGATTGCCCGCACACTTGACGCGGCTTACGAGAACGTCAACGAAGAAGAGCTGGCGCGGCAGCATCTGACGCGAAAACGCATTCGCAAGCCTGCAAATGAAAAAGAAGCCGCGCGCGTGATGCGGATGCTGCTGCGCGCCGGCTTCTCAACCGGGGTGATCTTCAAAATTCTGAAGAAGTGGGATGTCGATGACGAGACGCTCTCGGCGCTTGAGGCAATGGATGCGGAAGATAATCGAGAATAAAAATTCTTGATGCTGCCTATAAACAAAATAGCCGAGGGCTTTGGCCCGGCATTTTGAGCTGGACTTTCTCCCTAAAACTTCACCATGATGGATACGATTGCGGAGTTCTCGTTATACTGCATGCCCGCTAGCCTGCCGTCAATTTACAACGATAGGCAGGTAGGACAATAACACGCAAATAAGTCCCGCCCCCGACGAGTACACGTTCGCTCAAAGCTTGTGTAGGGTTGGGATCACGGAGGTCGGCCATGTTCAAAGCACGAATCAGCCCATCGGTATTCCTGTTCGTTGCAACGCTGTTCGCAATCGGCGGTACCGCGGGGGTTTCCTTCGCACAGAAAGATTCAGCTCCAAAGCCTCACGATAAGCTCGCACTCGGAGAAAATCAGGTCGCAGAGTTATTGCTTTTGATGGAAACGAACAAGGATGGCAAGATCACAAAGCAAGAATGGATGAAGTTTATGGAGGCAGAGTTCGACAGACTGGACAGGCAGAAGAGCGGATCGATTGACACTAAAGAAGTAACACAATCGAAATTGCGCGTCAGTCCAGTAGCTCCGCCAGTCGGCAAATGATTCCCCCCAAATGAGGATGAGCGACCGGGAGTGAACTAGGGCCTGTTAACAGGCCCTAGTTCCACTTGAAGAGAAAGGCCGGAGCGACCGCTCCGGCCTTTTTGCTTTGGTTCCTGGGGGAGGGATTGTCGTTGCTTCTCTAGAACTTCACCATGATGGCAAAGGTTAACTTCTGCTCGTCGCGGCGGAGGTCTGGCTGCCACAGCGTTGTATAGCCGGGGATGCCAGCGCAAACCACCTTGGCGGCAGCGATGTTCGCGGCGTATTCCTGTTTGTATGAGAGCCCGGGCATAGAGGAATAGCCGATTCCTGAATCGACGGAATTGCTTCCGTTCGTGCAGGTGAAGTCGCCGGGACTGCCAATCGACGAGTTCTGCGAGCCGCCGGGAGGTGTTGATCCTCCGCGACCGGCCCAGTAGGGCACATCCGAGTGGCGGTAGCCGTATTCCGTACGGAAGGTGATGTACTGGCGCGGCATAAAGTCCCATGTAATGGTGCCGTCCGTGCCGTGGTAAGGCTGGCCCGGATTCTCAGGGAAATATGCGGTGCCGGTCAGAGCCGTGGCGCCGTTGATCGCCGGCACCAGCACCAGATAGCGGCCGGGGTTGTTGATCCGTCCACCGCCGATGGTCAGGGCATAGCGATCCTTATTGAACCAGGTGCGGTCGTAGGCCATCCAGCCCAGGAAGCTCTGCTTGCTGTAATAGACGGCAGGTGAAGTTGGCGTCGCCGGTGTAAGGATCTTGTGGTTCGCCGAACCGGTGCAGGCTACGCCCGAGCCGGATTCGCAGCCGGCGTCGCCGGTAAGCGAGAAGGCCATCTTGTCGAGGACATTGTCCGGGTGGTCGTAGTACTTCACTTCCACACTGTCATCGGTATGGAAACGGGTGCGGCCGTGGATGTTGAGGTCATCTTCACCGTAGCCGTAGTTGTTGCTGATCACATTGATAAAGTTGTTCGGCGTCCATTTGATCTGCCCGCCCAGGCCGGGCTTGGTGTTGAATCGCGCGTAGGACTGCCATCCGTTGATGAACCAGGGTTCGATTTTCAGGTGTTGCGTGACAAAAAACTGACCGCGCACTCCGTTGAAGAACCATGGTGTGTTGGAAGAAACAAACGACGGCTGGTAGGCCCAGTTGTCGAAGTTGTAGTAGCTGAACAGGCCGATATACGACATGAAAATACCGGCGTCGAGGTTGATGCCGTGCATTTTGTCCCAATGGTAGCCGCCGTAGGCCTCTGCGAGGTAACGGTAGGCGTTGTTCAGCTGCCATTGCCCGCGGCCTACGCTGGCGTCGTTGCGCGGCGTGGTGACCGAGTACATGCCGAACTGCGTCATCAATCTTGCATGAACATGGTCGACGAGCAGATCGCCGCCGACACCGAACTGCTCCAATTGAACTTCCTGCGCGCGAAAGATTTCGCTCGAACCATTGATGGTGTCGTCCGCCGGGTGGTTGAGATCGAGATTGTAATTTGTGTCGACTCGAATTTCCGGCGTGAAATACTTTGTAGCCAGCGGGAAGTCCTTCGTGCGCGGATTGCCGTTGAGCCACGTCCAGTCTGCATCGGCAAACGGGGTCATCTTATCGATAGTTGGAGTCGTAGTCGTAGTTGTTGTCGAAGCGAGGGCGGGCTCGGCGGCCCGAACTGAAGCGATGGATGGCGATGACAAGGCTTCGGTCGCAGCCGGCGCTCCCGAGGCCAGCAGTGCCTGCCGCGACGCTTGCAGTTGCGCGGCTGCATCCACCGCCATGGTGTTATTTTGCACTCCGGATTGCGCCTTCAGCTGCGCTTCCAATTCCGCAATGCGGGCGCGCATGGCATCGAGTTCTTTCAAAATGGCGTCTGTGCTCGGAGCGACCTTGACAGCAGTTATTCCGCCAGCGGTATCGCTATGACTTTCGCTCGTAATCTGGTTTGCAGGAGCCGACTGGGCCCAAAGGGCTGCTCCGGCAAGGAGAAAAGCGGCGACAGCAAGAAACTGACGACCTGATTTCAACATTCTTCTGGTCTGCATGATGATCCCTCTTCGGTTTATGCGCAGACGCAGTGGGACGCAAAAGGGCATCTGCCTGCATGGCGCAAACACTTCAGACTAGAAAGTTAGGCGTAAGGGGACGGTAAGCGGGAGGAAAAGAATTCATAAAGACCAGCGAAATCCATTTGCCTCTCGGCGCATCTTGCTCTTCTCGCTTTCCTTACTGAACCTGTGGCTGGTCTGTTTTTGGCATTCCGAGGACCAAACAGGGCCGGAGTTAAAGCAGGAATTGGGAGCAATCAAATCTATGACTTACATCCGGGGATGATGAGTCATAGCCAGAATTGATGCCGGTATTTTGGCACCGTGCTCAATCGCCGGCTGCAAGAGGATGCTGTGCTCAATGAGTTTGAGGGGCGGGCTCGTTGGTTTCAATCGGCGGTGCTTCTACCAGAATGTGCGTGGGTAGCTTTGGGTTCACATTGAAGTGATCTTTCAATTTGTAGGTCACATGCAGGACCGGGGCGCAGGCCGTCGGTGGCGCGTCGTTGGGCCAGGTGACGCTCCAGCTTTCAGCAAAGCGCTTAGCCGATTCGGCGAGGACAGGCGGTCCGGAGACGATGTCTGCCGTGACAGTTCCGTCGGTTGCAATGTGTACCTGCAGAGTCACATCGCCCTGTATGCGGGCGGCTCTGGCGCTGTTGGGATACTGGATCTCGTTCTCATATTTCACTTGCATCCCTTTGCATTTCTGCGCGCGGGATGGATCGGCAAAGAGAGCGAGCATCAACAGCAATACGGAAACACAGCGCGGCGCCATGCGCAAAATCATAGCGTGCCCGCTGCTAAACTTAAAAGATGCAATACCGTTCCGGCTCTGAAATACGTGAGATGTTCCTGAAGTTCTTTGAGACGAAGGGGCACCGTCGCGTGCACTCGTCTTCTCTGGTTCCTGCCAATGATCCGACGCTGCTCTTTACCAACGCCGGCATGAACCAATTTAAAGACGTGTTTCTGGGCGTGGAGCATCGGGACTACAACCGCGCCGCCACTTCGCAGAAATGCGTGCGCGCGGGCGGCAAGCACAACGATCTTGAAAATGTCGGATTTACGCGCCGCCATCATACGTTCTTCGAGATGCTGGGCAACTTCAGCTTCGGCGATTACTTCAAGAAAGACGCTATCGCTTACGCCTGGGAACTGGTCACTTCGCCGGAGTGGTTCGGGATTCCTGAAGACCGTCTCTATGTGACGATCTTCAAGGGCGAGAATGGCGTTCCTCGCGACGAGGAAGCCTACGAGCTGTGGCTTGGGCAGGGAGTGCCTGCCGATCGCATTCACGAATACGGCAGCAAGGACAACTTCTGGCAGATGGGCGATACCGGGCCGTGCGGGCCGTGCTCGGAGATTTTTTATGACATGGGGATCGAGGCTTCCGAAACGGGCGAGGACAAGCCGTTTGGGCAGGATGAGGCCCGCTATGTCGAGATCTGGAATCTCGTCTTCATGCAGTTCGACCGCAATCAGCAGGGTGAATTGAATCTGCTGCCTAAGCCTTCGATCGATACCGGCATGGGGTTGGAACGCACGGCCGCGGTGCTGCAGGGGAAGATTTCGAATTTTGAAACAGACTTGTTCATGCCGCTGATACAAAAGGCGGGTGAGTTGACTTCTACCACATATCAGGATGGCAACGCGCCAACCGATGCTTCGCTGCGCATCATTGCCGATCACGCTCGCGCGGCTACGTTTCTTATTTCTGATGGAGTAAATCCTGCGAATGAAGGACGCGGCTATGTGCTGCGCAAGATTCTTCGGCGTGGGATTCGTCATGGTCGTTTGCTTGGGCAAGAGAAGCCCTTCATGCGCGATATGGTCTATGCCGTGCGCGATGAGATGCAGAATGCGTATCCGGAATTGAAGGAGAGTGCGGATCGTGTAGCAAAAGTAATAGAGGCAGAAGAGAGGCAATTTGATCGTGTTTTGAAGTTGGGGCTAGTTGAATGGGAAAAATCTGTCAATGAACTAGTAGATGAGTTCAGGGCGAACATGGTCAAACAACAGCCGGCTGAACCAAAGTATGCAAGGTACACCCTGTATAACGAAAACGTAGTACAGGTTGAAGGTCCGGCAAGCAACATAAAGTTCCCTGGCGACAAAGCCTTCCATTTATACGAAACCTACGGCCTGCCCCTCGATTTCATGATGGATGCAGCACGTGACGCACGTATTCATTTCGACCTGGAAGGATTCGAGCAGGTGCGTGCTGAAGAACAGGCCCGTGCACGTGCTTCGTGGAAGGGCGGCGCGAAGCAATCGGCCAGTCCGGTTTTTCGTGAGCTTCCGAAGACCGTTTTCGAGGGCTACCGTCAGCTCACTTCTACTGGATGCGAAGTGTTGGCCATTATCAAGGATGGGCAGGGTGTGCAGGCAGCGAATCCAGGCGATGCGGTCGAGGTTGTGCTCGATCATACTAGCTTCTATGCCGACTCGGGCGGCCAGATGGGCGATACGGGTTGGCTCAAATCCGATGACCACAACTCGGTCGTTGCCGATGTGAGTGGATGCACCAAGCCGGTGCAGGGTGTCTTTGCGCACAAGGCGATTCTGCGCCAGCCGCTGAAGATTGGCGACAAGGTCGATACGGTTGTTGACGGCAGCTTCCGCAATGCCACGCGGCGGAATCATACCGGAACGCATCTGCTGCATGCGGCTCTGCGTGAGGTTCTGGGGACGCACGTCAAGCAGGCCGGGTCGCTGGTGGAACCGAATCGTTTGCGCTTCGACTTTTCGCACTTCACTTCGATTGCCGATGAAGAATTGCAGGACATCGAAGACCTAATCAATAAAGAAGTGCTCGGAAACACGCGCGTCGAGACGATCGAAGACGTTCCGATTGATGTGGCGATCAACGAGTATCACGCGATGGCTCTCTTCGGCGAAAAATACGGAGAGAAAGTCCGCGTGGTGAAGATCGGTGACTTCTCGACCGAGCTTTGCGGCGGCACGCATACGGGCGCTACGGGCGAGATCGGCGTCGTTAAGCTGCTCGGCGAGGGCAGCGTGTCTTCAGGCGTGCGGCGTGTGGAAGCTGTGACCGGTCTTGGCGCTTTGAAGGAGTTTCGCCGCGACTTTGAAGTCGCGCAACTTGCCACGCAACTCGCTCCGAATGCGGAACTCTCGCCTGCGGATGCGCTGAAGCACAAACTCAATGCGCAAGATGAAGAGCTGAAGAAGCTGCGCCGAGAACTGGAGCAGATTCGCATGAAGTCGGCTGCTTCGGCGGTTTCGAATGCTGCCGATCAGGCGGTTGAGGTAAAGGGGATTAAGGTTCTCGCGCAGCGGGTGGATTCGCTGGATCGCGGGCAGATGCGCACGCTCGTCGATAATCTGCGGAACAAGCTTGGCTCTGGCGTAGTGGTTCTCGGCTCGGCGCAGGAGGAAGGCAAGGTTGCGCTCATCGTCGGAGTGACCAAAGACCTGACCGGCAAGGTGCAGGCGGGAAAGATCGTCGGGCAGATCGCGAAGCTCGTTGGCGGCTCCGGCGGCGGGCGCCCGGACATGGCCGAGGCGGGCGGCAAGGATGCTAGTCAGCTGGATGCTGCGCTGAAGAGTGCTCCGAAAGTCATCGAAGACTTGACGGTTTGATAGGGCGGGCAGGGTAATCTGTCAGAATCGATCAGCCGATGCTAGACTGACGCAGTAATC
>DATGAD010000225.1:0-18382 GCA_035313725.1 Alloacidobacterium sp.
TCGGAAGTCTGCAACTGATCTTTGGCCAAAGCAGTCGCCATCGACCGCAACATCATCGCGGCAACATAAGCTGCGCCAAAGCCATTGTCGATATTCACCACAGAAACATTCGGAGCACAGGAATTGAGCATGCCAAGCAGAGCAGTCAAACCGCCAAATGCAGCCCCATAACCCACACTCGTAGGGACAGCAATCACCGGAGCAGCAACCAGACCGCCGACAACACTAGGAAGAGCACCTTCCATGCCAGCGCAGACAATAACAGCACGCGCCGCTTTCAACGTCTCACTCTGCGCGAGCAGGCGATGCAATCCCGCAACACCAACGTCGTAAACACGCTCAACTCTAACGCCGAGATATTCAGCTGTAACAGCAGCTTCTTCAGCAACAGGAATATCGCTTGTGCCGGCGCATAAAACCGCAACCGGACCAGCGTTGGGCAAAGTACCAGTTTGCCGAAGACCAACGACGCGAGCCTCGGTATGATATTCGGCTTCAGGAACCACCTGCTTCACCGCGTCCCATGCAGCAACGCTGGCACGCGTTGCAATCACATCACCACCGGCAAGCGCCATGCGGGCAAAGATTTCAGCCACCTGCTCCGGCGTTTTACCTGCGGAGTAGATCACTTCAGGAAGCCCAAGCCGCAGCGAACGATGATGATCGATCTTGGCAAAACCCGCATCCTCAAACGGCAGATGCGAAAGCCGTTCCAACGCCTCAGCCGATGATACGCCGCCACTCTCCACCTGCCGCAGCAGCGCCAGAATCATATCGCGCGTCATGCTTCCACCCTCTTCTCAGAGATGGCCACCAGCGCAGCCTGCATCACCTGTTTCAGCGGGACATTGCGCTCCCGTGCCGCGCGCGTGCAGTCTTCATACTCGGGCATCCAGTTCAGGTCTTCGCCGTTGCGCGACCCAATCTTCACGCGGATAATACCGTACGCAGTTTCAACTTCCACGAATCGCCGCTGCAATATGACACGATCCTCCTCGCGAACGCGAACACCCAGCGTCGTAGTCTCACGCAACAGCAGGGACTCAAACACCTCGCGCCGCTCAGGCCGACAAAGCAAGGTAAGAAGGCTGCCCATGCGCCCCTTCTTCATCACCACTGGAGCACACATCACATCGAGCGCACCTTCTTCCAGAACCCGTTCCATCACATGCGCCACAAGCTGGGGCGTCGCATCGTCAACAGCGCATTCCAAAACCGCAACACGCTCACCAGTCGGCTTTTTAGAACATACAGATTCGCCAATACTGAGCCGCAGCACATTGGGAAAGTCTTTCGGATTGCGTGTTCCCGCGCCGTACCCGATGACCTCCGCAGCCATAACCGGGACATCTGCAAATTTGCACCCGAGAGCCCTGAGCAGAGCCGCACCTGTCGGCGTAGTCAGTTCTTTCTGAATGCCAGCCGAGTACATCGGAACGCCTTTCAGCAACTCCGCCGTTGCAGGCGCGGGGACAGGAAACAAACCATGCGCGCACTGCACAAATCCGCTACCCACATTCACCGCCGACGCGTACCAGCCATCGACGCCAAACGAACAAAGTCCAGCAGAAGCGCAGACAATATCGGTGATCGTATCGACCGCCCCCACTTCATGAAAGTGCACCGTCTCAGCAGGAACGCCATGAATCTTCGCCTCAGCCTGTGCCAGCAACTCGAAAGCCTGCAGCGCAAGCACACGCGCATCCGAGGCAAGAGGTGTCCGCTCGATCAGCTCGCGTATCTGCTTCCAGCTCCGTCCATGCACGTGCTTGTGTTCGTGATGTTCGTGCGCGTTCTCATGATCGTGAACATGTTCGTGCTGATGATCTTGGGTATGAGGATGATCATGCTTCTTTTCGGCAACTTCTCCGCTGGCTGCGTCAAGGACGTCGACTTTTGTGGCGGTGATGCCGCTGCGGTCCACAGAGGAGAATCGAAGCTTCGCGCCGATGTTGAGAGCTTGCGCGGCTTCCTCAAGGAGCGAGCGCGAAACGCCGGCATCGACAAGCGCGCCGAGCAGCATGTCTCCACTGATGCCGGCGAAACATTCAAGATAACCAATTCGCATGCTCTATTTTCCAGTAGGCTTCGCCAGCATCTCGATCGGCAGGATTTCGTTCATCGAGCCGGAGCGGTAACCATCGCAATCCACCGCGACATAGTGAAATCCCGCAGCCCGCACAGCTTTGCCCATCTGCCGGAACGTCTCCGGCGAAAGCGCGAGAGCCATTTCACGCTCAGCAATTTCAATGCGAGCGATATTCCCATGGTGACGCACACGGAAATTTCGCAGTCCCAAACCACGTAGCGCCTCTTCGGCATCTTCGACCTGGCGAAGAGCTTCGGGGGTTACGCGTCGTCCGTATTCGATGCGCGAAGACAAGCACGCCGATGCAGGCTTGTCCCACACATTCAAACCTGCAGCCTGCGCAAGTGCGCGAATGTCGGCCTTGTTCAGTCCTGCTTCGGCGAGCGGAGCGGCCACGGCGTGTTCAGACGCGGCGCGCTGGCCTGGACGGAAATCCTTCTTGTCATCGACGTTCAAGCCGTAGGCAACGGCGGAGAAACCGAGGCGCTGGCGTTCTTTTTCGAGGACGGTGAAGAGCTCATCCTTGCAGTGGAAGCAGCGATCGGCTTTGTTGACGGCGTACTCTTCGCGTTCCAGTTCATCAGTCTCAACCGTGCGCAGCGGGATCGACTGCCCCTGCGCGAACTCGACGGCTTCGCGATAGTGGCTGCGCGGCAGGCTCGCGGAATCGGCGATGATAGCGATCATCTGTTCGCCGAGTACCTGATGCGCGGCGTAGGCGAGATACGCCGAGTCGACGCCACCAGAGTATGCGACGATGATGCTGTCCAATTCGCGAAGCCTCGATTCGAGGCGCTGCTTTTTTTCTTCCAACTCCATTGCTAGCCCAGCCATTGCGGATTCTTGTAAGTTCCGTCGAAGTTGTGACTTGTCTTGTAGAGCTCAAACTGACCGTTCTGCGCGACGGTTTCGGTCTTCTTCAGGATAGCGCTGACTTCCGCATCGTTGAGGCCGCGGAAGTTTTTCGCCGTTTCAAGCGCCTGCTCCAGAATCTGCATCGAATCGCACCCGGTGATGACAACGCTGACCGGCAGGTTCATGGCGTAGCGCAGGCATTCAACGGGCGTTACGGTATTGCTCTTGAGAATTACCCCGTCACCCATCGGCTTCATGCCGAGGATGCCCATGTTTAGCTTTTTCGCAACAGGGATGACCTTAGCGCCGAAGCTGTCGAAGTGCGCGTCCATCGCGTTGAGCGGCATCTGCACGGTGTCGAAGGTGTAGTTGTGCTTCGTCGCAGTTTCGATCATATGCAGGTGAATCTCGGGACTCTTATGGCCGGTAAATCCGATGAAGCGGACTTTGCCGTCCTTCTTTGCCTTCTCGAGGTATTCAAGCGTGCCGCCCTTGGCGAACACGCGCTCCGGGTCGTCCATGCGGATGATTTCGTGAATCTGAATCAGGTCGATATGGTCGGTCTGCAGGCGCTTCAGAGATTCCTCAAGCTGCTGTTGGGCAGACTGCGCAGTGCGGCCATCGAGCTTCGTCATCAGAAACGCTTTCTGCCTGTAACCATCTTTTAATGCGATGCCCATGCGCACTTCGCTTAGGCCGTCGTTGTAGTCCCAGCAGTTGTCGAGAAAATTCACTCCAGAATCGAGGCCGGTGCGGACGATCTTCGTACTTTCGTCCTGCGAAACGTAATTCCTGCCGATGTGATGACCGCCGAGTCCCACGAGGGACACTTTGACGCCGGTTCGGCCTAATGTGCGGTAGGGCATGCCAGATGCTGCGTCGAAAGCGTCGGCATTAGGAGACAGACCAGAGGCAAGAGCTGTGATTGCGGCCGATTTAAGAAATTCACGCCGTTCCATCATATTGCTCCTCGAGCTCATCCTACTACTTGCATGAAACGATGACGAATGGGGTTCATTCCATTCGATGAGTCGTGCAGCCCGGTTGGTGAGCCCGTAGCGAGCGCGATAGTCTAGGAAGAGAAGATGGCGGTACTTCAGTTACGATCGGCCCTTACCCCCGAGGAACGGCAGCTGAGACAAAAGCTGATTCTGCGGGATTCGCTGGCTCTTTTGAGCCTGTTTGCTATTGTCATCGTTCTCTTCTTCATTACTCTCGCCCTGTTCCACTCCTTTTCTGTGCATCGTCAAGAGCTGGCGCAGCGGTGGCTCAGGCGCGGCGAGAACGCGCTCCACGCGGGGCAGCCCCTTGTTGCCATAGACGCATTACGATCGGCTTTAGCCTATGCTCCCGATGATGAAAATATGCAGATTGAGCTGGCCGAGGCGCTGGCGGCGGCGGGCCGCACAGAGGAGGCCGTTGCGTACTTCAACACCTTGCTGGATGCCCGGCCCGGAAATGGGATGATCAACCTGCAACTGGCGCGGCTTGCGGAAAAACAGGGCGACGAAGCAGAGGCGCTCGACCACTACCAGGCCGCACTGGATGGTACGTGGGAAGGCGATGGCTATATTCGACGCCGCGAGGTTCGGCTCGAACTCGCGCAATACCTGATCGACCGCAAACACTATGATCGCGCGCGGAACCAGTTGCTGATTGCGGCAGGCAATGCGCCGGACGATATCAACATTGAGATGCAAGTGGCCGGTTTGCTGGAAAGCGCGCAGGACCCGGCGAATGCTCTGCATCTCTATAAGAAAGCCTTGCAGCACCGACCCGTGCGGCTGATGGCTTTGCAGGGGGCGGCCCGCACTGCCTACGCCCTCAATCGCTTTCTGGAGGCGAAGGAATATCTCGAGCGTGCACTGAACCATGCTGATTTTGAAAAGGAGCCCGCCGAGGTCCAGGCGCAGTTTCGCAACATGCTTTCCGATGCCGATCACATCCTGTTGCTGTATCCCGGACCTGAGCTGAATGTTCGCGCGCGCGCCGAGCGCATCCTCGGCAACAAAAAGATTGCGCAGGAGCGGCTCGCCGCCTGCCTCAGCACTAAGAGTGTGGTTCCTCCCGCGCTGCAAAACCTGGCCGATCGATGGCAGCAGTTGCCCGTGAAGGTGCGCCTCCTTCAGTTGGAACAAGACCCCGAGCTGGAGCAGACAATCGTGCAGCTCGTCTATCAAACCGAGCAGGTGACGAGCCAACAATGCGGCTCTCCCACCGGCGATGACGCGCTGCTGTTGAAGATTGCCCAGGCGCCGGAGGCAGTCGAGCAGCAATGAGCGTGCAACCGATGCAGGAAACCGTCGCGCGGATTTCAAAGAGAACACCGCAGCGCCTGTTAACGCAAGCTGAGCTTGAAAAGATTGCGCCCACGCGCGATGAACGGCTTTTTCTTGTCCTGTCGATATTTATCGGAGTGCTCTCCGGACTGCTCGTCGTTTCCTTCCGCATCGCAATTGAATGGATCAAGATTCTGACGCTTGGCTCGGCCCCGCATGCCGGACAATTCCGATTGCTGCTCGTTCCGGCTGTTGCCGGGCTATTCGTGGCGGCACTGGTGCAACTTTTCTTTCCCGGAGCGCGTGGCAGCGGCGTTAACCAGACCAAGGCTGCGCTCTATATCTACAACGGTTACATTTCCTTCAAAACTGTCATTGGGAAATTCGTCACGGCGGCGCTGGCAATCGGTTGTGGACATTCGCTTGGGCCGGAAGATCCATCGCTGCAGATTGGCGCCGGCGTGGCCTCGATGGTCGCACGCCGTTTGAACCTTTCCAGGCAGCGCCTGCGCTTATTCGCGCCCATCGGTGCAGCGGCTGGTCTTGCTGCAGCCTTCAACGCGCCTATCGCGGCGATCCTGTTCGTTATTGAGGAAGTGATCGGCCAATGGAGCGCGGCCGTCCTTGGCTCCATTGTGCTTTCTGCAATTTCGAGCGTCGTGGTGGCGCGCTGGTTCTGGGGATCGGAGCCGATCTTCCGCATTCCGCCGGTAACGTTGCGCGACCCGCGTGAGTTGATTGCCTATGCTGTCCTCGGCGTGATCGGTGGATTCGCCGCGCTGGTCTTTTCAAAGTCACTTGGCTACCTGCGGCCGCGTCTGCGCGCTTTGCCGCACTGGACACACTATTGCCAATCTGGGATTGCGGGGCTGCTCGTCGGACTCATCGGATTCTTCGGCTTCCCGCAGGTGATGGGCCCCGGCTATGAAGTGATGGATCAGGCCATGCACGGCCAATTTGCATGGAAGTTGTTGCTTGCGCTCGCGCTGTTCAAGATTCTGGCAACTACGTTGTCTTTTTCCAGCGGCACTCCGGGCGGCATGTTCGCGCCGACGCTGTTCATTGGAGCGATGCTTGGCGCCTCGGTCGGTTCGTTTGAGAAGCTGTTCTTTCCTCACCTCGCCGGCACAGTCGGCGCCTATGCGTTGGTCGGCATGGGCGTTCTCTTTGCCGGCTTTCTGCGCGCGCCGCTGACATCCGTCTTTATGGTGCTTGAGGTCAGCGGCAACTACTCGATCATCCTGCCCGTGATTCTCGCAAATATGATCGCCTACCTTATGTCCCGCGCGCTGCAGCCTGTTCCCATTTTTGAAGTCTTTACGCATCAGGATGGTCTCGAACTGCCGTCGATGGAAGAGGCGCGCGAAGAGTCCGAGCTGCATCTTGAAGATGCTCTACATCCGGTTGACGTGCCGGTCATCAACGGACATCAGACAATCGCAGAGGCAGCACACAGTGTCTCGACAGCGCAAGCTTCCGTCTTCCTAGTGTCTTTGTGGGACGGCTCATGGTATTCCATGACAGTGCATGACCTGACTTCCGCCAGCGCCACATCAACACCTGACACGCCCATCGAGCGCGTCTTGCCAGCCGAACGTGTTCCCATCCTCTTCCCCGACATGCCTCTCGACAGCGCTCTGCACTATTTCCCCCGCTGGCCCGTCCTTCCGATTTTGAATCGCGCCATCAAAGGCAAGCTCGAAGGCATTGTCACACAGGATGACGTGCTCCACCGCTACCAGGAGCATTAGCCCAGTGCTTCTCTCATGTGTCCGATAAAGTAAAAACGTCAAAACCGAGACATGCCAGGCCTTTTCTTCGTCTACACCTTTGGCTGCTTGTAAGAATCCCCGGCTGACCCTGGCGAGGTTGTTATTTTGAGCTCCCCTGTTTTGGAAGCAAACTCCTCCACGCTCATTCCTAAGGAGCAGATTTCGCATCGACCAGGTCGGGCGATCGGCGATGCCGCCGCCCTCGCTTCGCTCACCGTATTTGTCGTGCTCGTCCACGGCTACCATCCATTCGCAGACGACGCGGGCATCTACGTTGCCGGCATCCGCAAGTTGCTGGACCCATCGCTCTTCAGTGTCGATTCGAGCTTTGTTCTGGCGCACACAAGGCTCTCCATCTTTTCGCACCTCTTTGCCGCAGTTATCAGGCTCTTTCATATCCCGTTGCGGGCTGGCCTGCTTTGCGCATACCTGCTGTCCGTTTTTGTTTTCCTGCTCGGATGTCTTCGGCTGTCGCGGCGCATCATTCAAGATGCACAGTTACAGTGGGGCGCTACTCTGCTTTCCGGTGCTCTCTTCACGCTGCCGGTGGCCGCGACCTCGCTCTGGGTCATGGACCCTTATGTGACCGCGCGTTCTTTTTCAACGCCGCTTTCCCTGTTCGCGCTCACAGCGTGCATGGACCGCCACTGGAAGCGCACAGCCTTGTGGTTCGCCGCAGTAGCCCTTCTGCATCCTCTTATGGCCGCTTATCTGGGAGCTTTTCTTGCAGTCTACGTGCTGGTCAGCAGGCGCCGCTGGCGCTGGCTTGTCGCCCCATGCCTGGCCACATTCGCGGGTTCCGCCCTTGTTTATTTCGCTACTCGTCACGCACCGTTGCCCTACGGATACCGGGAGGCAGTATTAACCCGGACATATTTCTTCCTGTCGTTCTGGCATTGGTATGAGATTTCTGGCATTGTGGTACCGCTCCTGCTGATGCTGATTGCTGCGCTCCACACTCGCAATGTTGTAGTCAGGAACTTGTGTTTGTCCTCCATCGTGACGGGGGTGACCACGTCACTTGTGGCAGCCTTATTGGTGCGTACCAGCGGCAGCTTTTTTCTGGCGCGCATCCAGCCGCTGCGCGCCTTCCAGATGATTTACATTGTTGGCATTCTGCTGCTAGGCTCATTCCTCGCCGAGCACCTTCGCGGAAAGCGCGCCGCCGTGGGGGCTGCACTGCTGCTGTTGGTTTCCGGCTTTATGTTTCTGATCCAGAAGCAGGCCTACACCACCTCGGCGCATATCGAATGGCCCTTTGCCGCGCCGCGCAATCCATGGCAGAGGGCTTTTCTCTGGATACGCGAGAACACCCCTCGCGATGCCGTCTTCGCGCTCGACTCGAACTACACAAAAGTAGCCTCGGAGGATACTCAGGGATTTCGCGCTACAGCCGTGCGCAGCGCTTTCGTCGACGACTTGAAAGACGGCGGAGTCGCATCTATTTTCCCGGAGCTAGCGCCTCGCTGGAAGAGCCAGCGCGATCTGGAGCTGGGGCTCGACCACATCAGTGACGCGGAAAGAATCGCACGCCTGCGCCCCGCCGGAGTTACGTGGGTTGTGTTGAGCGCCGGTGCGGTGACCCAGTTGATCTGCCCTTATCGCAACGAGACTGTGTCGATCTGCAAGTTGCCTTGAGTGAACATGCTTGCATCGCAAGAGCACTACCAATAGTCTCGGTATCAATACCTCATGCTGAGCCTGTATCAGAGACTCATCCTTGGATTTTTATTGCTGATTGCGCTGGTCGGCGGACTGGGAATGCTGGTTCGCCACTCGTTTGTGCATCTCTCTGCACTCGACGCGCAACAGCAGACGGCGGACGCTGCCGTGGGCGCGCTCTCACAGGTGCAGGCATCGATTGCCCGCGAGCAGGTGCTGGCCGGGCACATGGCTACTTCTGCCGATCGCGGCCTCTATACGCAGCTCCTTGCCCAGGGCGATGCCACCGATCAGCGCATGGCAGCCGCAGCCCAAGCCCTCTCCGCGGAGCGGTCGACACTATCATTGCAGGAGCTACGAGAGAAACACACCCGGCTCGTCAACCGGCTCAAATCCGCCGCGGCCGACACATGGCAACACCTCGCATCCGAAACGCTGCGCCCGCAACTGGATGAAATCGATCAATCCATCTCGGATGATCTGACGACGCTCTTTGCCAGCAGGGCCGCTCTCATGGCGGCTCTCGATCACCAGCGCTTCCTGCTGCGAGCGCGCCTCATCGCCGCATCAGGGACCTGCCTCATCGTTGCTGTTGCGATTGGCATTGTGTCCATGCTCTTCGTCGTACTGCCCATTCGCCGCACAGCAAAGACCGCGCGGCTGATCGGTCAGGGCGATCTGAATCAACGCATAGAGTGGCGAACGCACGACGATCTCGGCGACATCGCTACAGAAATCAATCGTATGGCCATCCGCTTGCGCGACTTGCGCGAGACTGAATCGGGCCGTCGCCAGATGGAGCAGCAACTCAGCGATGCCGTCGTGCAGTCGATCTTTGAGCCCGTGATCGTGACCGACGCCAAGGGCCACGTGCTGAAGCTGAATCAGGCATCGACGGAACTGCTTGGCAAAGCCGCCACGGATCGAATGGCACTCACTAATACGCCGGGCGGAGAAAAAATTCTCAACGCTGTGCGTAATGCCGTATCCATGCAGCGCGCCATGACAGGCGAGGGCGAGGCGACGCTTCTGCCCATGCGCATCGGCAGCGCGCAGCGCAGCTATCGCCTGCGCACTTCTCCTATGCGCGACAGCGATGGCAAACTGCTTGGTGCCGTCACCGTACTCGAAGACGTCACCGAGATGCAGGATATTGACCGCTTCAAAACGCGCTTTCTTTCTGTCGCTTCGGAAAAATTGCGTGATCCATTGCAGCGGCTGCGTCTTGCGATCTACACGCTCACGCGTGGGCATGCCGGCGAGTTACGGCCTCTGCAGACGGAGATTCTGGATGGCGCAACCCAGGAAGCCGAAAAACTCGACGACCTGATGGCAGACCTGATTGAAGTGGCTGAACTCGACACCGGCCGGCGTCAGATGAAACTGGAGCGTCTGCGCCCCATCGATGTTCTCGATGACGCATATCACCGCTTCCGCGAGCAGGCACGCGAGAAGAAGATTGAGATCACGGTGAACGCCTTCGCCGACTTATCCCATATCAATGCCGATCGTCGCGCGCTGCGCAGTATCATGGACAATCTCCTCTCGAACGCGCTTCGCTATACACCAGCAGGCGGGCAGATCCGCCTTGAAGCGTCGGAACTCAAAGACGGCATTCAATTCGTGGTGCAGGACAGCGGGCGCGGCATCGAAGCCGAACGCCTGCCAACCATATTCGGGCGATTCACAGACAGCTCGGGGAAAGGCACCGGCCTTGGCCTCGCGCTGGTCCGTCGGCTGGTAGAAACGCTGGGTGGCCAGGTCTCGGTCGAAAGCCGCCTCGGCCAGGGAACAACCTTCAGCTTTACTCTGCCGATGGCAACCGCGGTGCCCTCGCGCCATCAAGTGGAGATCGGCTGACATGTGCGCCCAAATTGACCTCGGCAACGATTCCCAAAGCTCTTCGCCGGAGCGCGCGAAGCTGCGCATCTATCTCGGCGCTGCGCCGGGCGTGGGTAAAACGTATCGCATGCTCGAAGAGGCTCACATGTTGCGCCATCAAGGCATCGACATCGTAATCGGGCTGGTTGAGACCCACGGGCGCGCCGAAACCGCAGCCCTTATCGGCGATCTTGAAATCATTCCGCAAAAGGAAATCGTCTACCGCTCGGTCACGCTGCATGAGATGGACATCGACGCCATCCTCGCGCGCCATCCGCATACCTGCATCGTCGATGAACTGGCGCACACCAACGTGCCCGGCTCGCGCCACAGGAAACGCTACGAAGATGTGATGGAGTTGCTCGATGCCGGCATCAACGTGATGACCGCTTTCAACGTCCAGCACCTGGAAACGCTGAATGACGCCGTCTCGCGCTCGGCGAGCACGCAGATTCGCGAAACCATCCCCGACAGCCTCTTGACGCGCGCAGATGAAGTCGTAACCGTCGACGTTACAATTGATGAACTGCGCACCCGCCTGCGCGAAGGCAAAATCTATGCGCCGGAAAAAATTGAGCAGGCACTGGCCAATTTTTTCCGCAAAGGCAATCTCAATATGCTGCGCGAGCTCGCCCTGCGCACAACTGCTGAACAGGTGAGCACGGCAGCCTCCGAATACCGACGCACGCAGGGCCTCGAACAAGCCCCTATTCCGGAAAAGGTAATGGTGTGCATTTCCCCGCGCCCCGGCACCGAACGGCTCATTCGCGCAGGCGCGCGCATCGCGGGGCGGCTGGCAACAAACTGGTATGCCGTCTATGTGGAAATTCCCGACAAAGACCTGCGCAACAATGATCCGGAAGCCCTGCAGCGACTCGAAGAGTACGAGCGTATGTCCCGCGATCTAGGCGCAAAGGTCGTCGTGCTCAAAGACAAGAATGTTTCCGACGCTCTCATTGCCTTCACCAAGCGCGAAAATATCTCGCATGTAGTCTTCGGTCAGTCGGCACGCTCGCGCTTCGATATTCTGCTACGCGGCTCCGTCATCAATCGCTTTCTTGCCGAAATGCGCGACACAACCGTTCAAGTCGTGCCCATGAGCAGGGAAAAGGAAAAACGCGGAGGCTAGTTTTTTTCAGCACCGCGCTCCGGTTCTCGTCAGTTGCCTTTACCCATCCGCCAACTGCCATTTTTATGTTAGTTTTGAAGTAGCGGGGCATCCCGTGAGCTCGTAGCTCAGTTGGTAGAGCAACGCCCTTTTAAGGCGTGGGTCCTGGGTTCGAATCCCAGCGAGCTCACCATAAATCAATACGTTATAGCCTTGAGATGGACTGGTTGAATTCGGTTTCCCTGTGGCTTACCCCTCAAGTCCTCATCCTGCATTCCGAGTGTCTATCCGGATCGGGTCAACAGTTCCCAAATCACTCAACCGACTCTGAAGCTCATGAAGTTTTGCTTCTATTTCAGTCTGGTCTTCTTTTGAAGGCGTGAGGTGTAGCAGGGCCTGGAAGGCCAGATCGTATGACCTCCTGGCATCTTTACACAACCGCTCGCGTTGTTTCTGATTGAATGAGTGACTGGCGATGTCAAGCAGGGACAGAGCAAGCTTGAGTTCGGTCATCACGAACTCTGTGCCCATTTTGTCGGATTCGTTCTGCAACTTTCTAAAGGACTTAGATCGGTTTATCCTCATGCAGTCTCAGTCAATGTCAGGGCCCGGTGAGGCAGACAGAAATTGTACAGATGGTTATCGCCAACGAAAGGCCGTAACCACCCATAAACGTCTCCGATGCCTATATTGCAAACAAGGTTGGGGGCGTCGCTGTAATAACGCAACTACTTTCGTACCTGGCGTGAATCACCGTCGAATCGCGTAGTCATTTACGCGTAAAGTGGACTTCGGAAACAGCCCTCAGTCTTTCCGCCGCACTTTCGGGCGTGATGTCGCGCTGCGGCATCCCCAACATCTCGAAACCGACCATGAATTTGCGCACAGTAGCCGAGCGCAGCAGCGGCGGGTAGTAATGCGCATGGAAATGCCACTCCGGATGCTCAACGCCATCGCAAGGCGTCTGATGAAAGCCCATCGTGTAGGGAAAGCTCGTCTCGAAGAGATTGTCGTAGCGCGTCGTCGTCTGCTTCAGGATATTCGCCAGCGCCGCCCGCTGCGCATGGGAGAACTCCGCCATCGACCCGACATGCTTCTTCGCCAGCACCAGCGTCTCAAAGGGCCACACCGCCCACCACGGCACCAGCACCAGAAACTCATCGTTCTCGCAGACGATACGCGTCTGCTCATTGGTCTCTGTCCTTAAGTAATCGCACAGCAAACAGGAGCCTTGCTCAGCCTGATACGCCTTCAGCGACTCCGTCTCGATCGCTGGCTCGTCGGGCACATGCTCCGTCGCCCAGATCTGGCAATGTGGATGCGGATTGCTCGCCCCCATCATCGCGCCGCGGTTCTCAAAAATCTGCACATGGCGGATAGTCGGATTCGCGGCCAGCTCCTTGTACTGTTCGACCCACGCATCCACCACGCGCCGAATATCGGGCTCGTCCATCAGAGCAACCGTCAGGCTGTGGTCGGGATGAAAGCAGAGCACGCGACAGATTCCGCGCTCCTGCTCGGCGCGCAGCAGCGCGGGCATGCCCGTCGTCTGCGGAGCGGGCGAATCCGGAAGCAGTGCCGCGTAATCATTGTCAAAAATGAATACGCTTTCATAGCGAGGCGTGAGATGGCCGCCTGCGCGCTCATTCCCCGGACACAAGTAGCACGCGGGATCGTAGTGGACATCGGAAAATCCCGATGAAGGATTCACTTCCCCTTGCCAGGGCCTCTGCGTGCGGTGCGGCGAAATCAGAACCCACTGACGGCGCAGCGGATTGTAGCGGCGATGTGGAAACTGGTAGGCAGACTCGCTCACGAACGTACCCTCTCAGTGCGGCTTTTTTGTCCATCCTATTTTAAGCAGTCGGCTTGTCGGGAACCGGCGCGATTGCCAGATACTTCTCAGCAAAGCGAACACTGTAGTCTTCCAGCAGCGCCCGAACCTTCTCCGGATCGGCTGAGCGCACAATCAACCCGGCGTGATGGTGCTTCTTCATGCGATAGACAATCTCCGGCGCATCGAACATCGATGTATCCGGCTCCGCCGTCTTGGCCAGGCACAGCACGCTGCCCGCGTAATCCTGCTTCTCGTACGGAAGCGCATACGGCTCACCGCGCATCGAGCACACCTCGATCCGTGCCCACTCTGCCCACAGATTCACACCGGTCGCGAACTCCACAACGTCGGCAATAAACGCTCCACCGACGCGCGCCGCTACTTCAAGAAAATAGAACCGGCCATCTTTGCCACGAATGTACTCTGCATGCGTCACGCCGCGCACCAACCCCATCGCCGGAATCAGCCGCGCATTCAGCGCCGTCAACTCCTGCGAATCATCTCCACCGCGATTCACGATCCGCGTCGTAAAGACGCCGCCCTCGTGCATCACCTGCATCGGAGGCTTCCCGTAGCGACTCACGGCTGAAAACACCACCTGCCGCTCGCTCGTAATCGCATCTACGTGATAGATATCGCCGGGCACGAAACGCTCCAGCAGGTAATAACTCTGCCGGTCGCCCAACTCGTCGAGCGTGCGCCACAGTTGTTCCGGATCGTGAATCTTCCTGATCCCGATTGCAGACGCCTCAGCGCGCGGCTTCAAAACCCACGGCCCTGGCACACTCGCCATGTACGCGCGCAGAGTGTCATAATTCAGCACCGGTGCGAACTCGGGCACGAGCGCCCCGGCGCGCTGTGCTTCATAGCGCATCGCCAGTTTGTCGCGAAAGTGCGCCGTCGTTGTCCGCCCCATGCCGGGAACGCGCATGTGCTCGCGCAATGCTGCGACGGTCTCCATGTCGAACTCGTCGAGTGCGACAATACGATCGATCTTCCAACCCCGCGCAACATAGGCTACTGTCCGGATGACGTCGTCCACACTGAGGTTGCCCGGCATCGTCATCACATCTTCCAGAATGTCGCGTGGCCAGTCTGCCTCTTTGAGCTTATCCACGGTCAACAGAGCCGTTTTGCAGCCCATCGCCGCGCACTGGCGCATAAACGCCTGGCCCTTTTCGTAAGTAGAAATGCAGAGAACCCGCTCGCTCATGCTAGAAACACTACACGATAACCGGCTTTTTAGACTTGGCTTTTCCTTTCGCTGCAGACGAGAAAATTCAAAATACTGAAGAACAGCCTCTCATGTAGACTGGTGGCCGCTCTGACCGACAGGAGGAATCAATGGCCAGCACGGCCCCGCAGCAACCACCAACTCCCGAACGCTTTTTCAACGCCGTAAACGCACATCAACAGACCGAGGCGTTGAAGGCAGCCATCGAGCTGGAAATCTTTACCGCGATCGCCGAAGGCAATACTACCGCCGCAACCATTGCCGAGCGCTGCAAAGTCGCCGAACGCGGCGCGCGCACTCTGTGCGATTTCCTAACGATCCACGGTTTTCTCACCAAAGATGGAACACAGTACGCTCTCGCCCCGGATTCAGCTTTGTTTCTCAACCGTCATTCGCCCGCATATATCGGCGGCGCCATTGAGTTCTTACTCAACCCGCGCCTGCGCGAAGGTAACGCGAAGCTGACCGAGGCCGTGCGCCGGGGAGGCTCCGCCCTGGGCGACGATGTACTCGAGCCCGACAACCAGATCTGGGTAAAGTTTGCCGAGGCCATGATGCCGCTAACGCGCATGCCCTCCGAGATCATGGCTGCCGAGCTTCTTAAAGGCGGCGAGTCCCATAAAGTTCTTGATATCGCCGCCAGTCATGGCATGTATGGAATAGCCGTGGCGAAACAGAATCCCGCCGCGCACATCTACGCAGTCGATTGGGAGAATGTGCTCGAAGTTGCAACGAGGAACGCGCAAGCAATGGGACTGGCCGATCGCCATCACCTGCTTCCGGGCAGTGCTTTCGAAGTCGACTTCGGTAGCGACTTCGATCTGGCGTTAATCACGAACTTCCTGCACCATTTCGATCTGCCCGCTTGCACCACCTTCATGCGCAGAGTGCATTCCGCACTGAAGCCCGGCGGCCGCGCTGCAATTCTTGAATTCGTCCCCAATCCCGATCGCATTTCGCCGCCCACACCGGCCGCTTTCAGCATGATGATGCTGGCGAATACTCCATCCGGCGACGCTTACACATTCGCGGAGCTGGAAAATATGTCAAAGAGTGCCGGCTTCGAGAGAGTAGAGCTCGCGCCTCAGCAAGTCGGTCTTGGTCGACTCGTGACTGCGTACCGGTAAATCCTTGCTTTCGAGACGTTGTGTGACCAACAGTGACTTCGATAGGCATTTGCGCGCGATCCGTGTTGCAATCGAAACTGGATTGTCAGCTATATGGGCCCATCTGTTCCTCAGACCGATTTGAAGATGCTCTCTGTCGCGATAATTGTCGGCCAGCACGACCGCCTGACTGTGCTCTGGCATCAACAACCAGCCGCCTTACCCTCTGAAAGCCATGGGGCGTTTCTTGACACGGTGATCGCCCAGCATCTTGCCAACTTCCAGCTCTGGCACACAGAAGACGATGCCCGCTCACCCCAGGTAACCGACCACGATCTGGCGGAAGTAAAGCGCGCCATCGACCGCATCAACCAGCGCCGCAACGACCTCGCAGAACAGTGCGACGTGGTCCTGCTCGACCACCTTCGTCCGCTCAACCTTCCCAACCCCAAAGCCGAGCTGAATTCCGAAAGCCCCGGCCTCATCATCGACCGCTTGTCTATACTCGCTCTCAAGCTCTTCCATACCGCCGAACAAATAGCGCGTCCCGACGCGCCCGAAGGCCATTCTGACCGCAACCGTGAGCGCCTGGAGATTCTCAAAGAGCAGCGCGACGATCTAGCCGAGTGCCTCGACCGCCTGTGGCAGCAAACACTGGCTGGAGAGCGCGCCTTCAAGCTTTACCGTCAGCTTAAGATGTACAACGACCCAGCGCTTAATCCCTCCGTTTACGGCGCGAAGTAGCCCCCCAAGCCAGTGTCCGACATTCCTCTTTGCCTTAAGACCCTTGCACTGCGGTATGCTTGCTGATCAGCGAAGAGCTACTGCTTCTTAGCGCTCCCCCTTCCACAACTGCTCCAGTTCCTGCCTTGTTGCGTTTCGAAAAGGAGACTCCCTTATGCGCTCACGCCTCTGCCTGCGAAATATGGGGATGGCAGCCCTCATGCTCGTCGTGCCGATCACCGCCCACGCCGCATCTCACCCGGCATTCGACGCGATCTACGTCTTCGGTGACAGTTATTGCGATGTCGGCAACATCTTCACCGCGACCAAAGGTGCAGTTCCGGCTGCGCCATACTACAACGGACGATTTTCGAACGGCCCCATCTGGATCGATCATCTTGCCGGGACCTACGGTCTGAAGATCACGCCTTCGCTCACCGGCGGCACAGACTATGCGTTCGGCGGGGCCGAGGTTACAGCGGCCGTGCCTGAGGGTGCCTTATCGATCCCAAGCATTCCCCAACAGGTAGCCCTCTACCTCAGCCAGCACAATTTCAAAGCCGATCCCAATGCGCTCTACATCATGGAAGGCGGAGGCAACGACATTCTCGACGCGACTGGTGGATCGCCCAACGCGCTTGGCGGCGAGATAGCTTATGGGCTGCTCTCAAGCATTGCACTCTTAGAGCATGCAGGCGCCCGGAGTTTTTTTGTTCCCAGCCTGTTTAACGTGGGATTGCTGCCTGCTTCTCAGGCAACAGGGAATACGACATTCGCTCTCGCCGCCAGTCAGGCTGCAAACAAGGACTTGGACGCAGGCCTATTTATCGAGTCCTTCCTGCCAGATACGCACATCTATCGCATCGACACCTACAGCCTGCTCCAGGCGATCGTGACCGACGGCTCACATTACGGATTCACTGACGTCAGCGACCCATGCCTCAATACGTTGGCATCCCCGCCAACCGTATGCAGCAACCCTTACACTAACTTTTTCTGGGATGCCGAACACCCGACCATCTTCGGACACTCGTTCTTCGCAGTAGCGGCCGAACAGGCGCTCGACCAATGAAGTAAACGGCCGCCCAGCAGCTCTCTGCATCAGATTTCAGGCGGGCCTTCGTTCGCCAGCCGCCGGTTGAAAGGAGAATCATGGAACACCCACATATCGACTGCGCCATCGACTACATAGAGTTCACCGCCCCTGACCTGCCTGCCATCAAGAAGTTCTATGGCAGCGTCTTCGATTGGAAGTTTCAAGACTGGGGCGATGAATACGTTACCTTCAGCGATGGCCGCGTCGATGGTGGCTTCGCCCACGGCGATTCGCCCACAGGGAGGGGAGCGCTCGTCATTCTCTATTCCACAGGCCTTGAGGTACTGCAACAGAAAGTATTCGACGCGGGCGGCACGATCGTAAAAGACACATTCTCATTTCCCGGAGGCCGACGCTTTCATTTCGCCGATCCCGCAGGTAACGAACTCGCCGTCTGGTCGGACAAATGATTGATAAACGAAGCGCTAAGCGCAGTGTTCGCCTGACCGTTCGCTGATGCAAAGTTGACTCGCACCACACTTCTGCGTATAAAAACGAGTTCAGCGGGATATTTTCCGAATGCAAGCGCCAGATGCGCTGTATGTCTCGACAAAATCAAGGAAAAATCGCACTTATGCAAGATAAAGCTCAGGCTGTTGGTACTCGCCGTACGGCTCACGCAGCCTCCGAAAAAGCACGCCCAGTCGCCGACAAGGCCCACGAGCAAGCCGTTCATCATTACCAGAGCGCCGTGCAGCTCATGCAAGAGGGTAAATTCGAGAAGGCGCGCGCCGCATTCG
>DATGAD010000226.1:0-7971 GCA_035313725.1 Alloacidobacterium sp.
GAGCCGGTCAGCTCCAGCAGCCGGTCAGAGAGCGTGGATTTGCCGTGATCAATGTGCGCGATGATCGCGAAATTGCGGATAAGCTTGCTGTCCATGAGAAAAAGCGCGAGGCGGAAGAGCCTGCGTCCGGTTATCGGAGGCAATCAAACTTCTCTAGCTCACGCCTTATTATCGCATCCGCTATGGCGAGCAAGCGCTCGCAACCCATACAATAAAGCAGTAAATCAGGTTGCTGAAAAAATTGCTTCCGGTAGGCGAGGGCTTCAGCCCTCGCAATCACTGCAATGAAATTCGATGGGGCTTTAGCCCCTGAGGTATGTGACTTTTCAGAGCCTTAATACATCCGAATGGTAGTTGCCAAACTTTCAGGCGCCGCTCTTGTTGCGGCCATTGCATGTCTCTTTTGTTGCGACGCTGGCGCCGAGGCCCACGTTTCTCCTGTTGTCTCTCAGGCGCAAAATACATCGGCACAACCCGCGCAGAAGACCGTCCCATCCGCGCAGGCCATCTCAACGCGCGACCAGTCCCTGATCGACAGCGTCGAAAAGGCGTACCAGACAGGTCTCAGCAATTACCGCGACGGCCACATCGCCTCAGCCAGAGCCAACTTCGACTACGCCGTAGATATGATCCTGCGCAGCGGCATCGACATCAAGAACGACCCAGCCATCAGTGAAGAATTCGATCACCTCGTCGACGCCATCAATACGCTCGAATTGGACGCGCTGCGGGAAAACAGCCCACAGACGGCGCAGCAGCATCCTGAAGACGCGCCCGTCGACATCGCCAACGACGTCACCTTCCCTGTCGATGCAAACGTCAGAGCGCAGGCCGAAGCAGAACTGAAAACCACGCAGTCCGACCTGCCGCTCGTCATGAACGACTACGTCGCGAGCTACATCAACTTCTTCAGCAATTCCACCAAGGGCCACAACACCATCGTCAATTCGCTCACGCGCGCCGGCCGCTACAAGGACATGATCGAGCGCGTGCTCAAGGAAGAAGGCGTGCCCCAGGACCTCATCTACCAGGCCGTTGCCGAATCCGGCTTCCGTCCGCAGGCCGTCAACCCTCGCTCCCGCGCCGGAGGCATGTGGCAGTTCATGCCCGGCGATGCCTTCGCTCCACAAAAGAGCGCCTGGTACGACGAGCGCTTCGATCCGGAAAAAGCGACGCGCGCCTACGCGAAATACATCAAGTATCTCTACAACCAGCTTGGCGACTGGTATCTCGCTATGGCCTCCTATGACTGGGGCGCGGGTAACGTGCAGCGCGCCGTCGAGCGCACCGGCTACGCCGACTTCTGGGAACTCTACCGTCGCAACAACCTCCCTCAGGAGACGAAAAACTACGTCCCCATCATCCTCGCCGTCACCATCATGGCGAAGAACCCAAAGCAGTATGGACTAACGGACCTGGTGCCCGATCCTCCTCTTATCACTGAAAAGATGACCACGAACTATGCCGTCGACCTCCGCCTCGTCGCCGATGTCGTCGACACTCCGGTCCAGGAAATCGTCGCCCTCAACCCTAGCCTGCTGCGCATGAGCACCCCGCCGGACGAGCCCTTCGACCTGCAACTCCCTCCAGGCGGAAAAGAGCTCTACGAGAAGCGCATCGCCGAAATTCCGGAAGACAAGCGACGCTACTGGCGCTTCCACGTTCTCTCACACGGCGAAACTCTCGATGAAGTGGCTCATCAGTATCATGTCTCCGCCTCGGAGATCGCCTTCGTGAACCAGCTGAGCTCAACCACCGCCGACCTCAGCAACATCGATTCACTGGTCATTCCCGCAGCGCCGGCAGCCGTGTCATCTGCGCGCGCCAGCACATACAAAGCCCAGCACGGCGATACTCTCGTGACCGTAGCCGATCGCTTCGGGGTCACGGTAGATCAACTGCGCCGCTGGAACAACATCAGCAGCAACGCGATCCCGCCCGGCCGCAAACTGTATGTCTCCGAACCGGCGCGCATTTCCGCCAGTTCACGCTCCAAACGGGGTAAGGCAACAGCGCACAACACGCAGACTGCATCTCAAAAAGGAGCACATGCAGGAAAGCCGTTGCATGCGGAACCAAAAGCGGCCACAACGCACGCCACGTCCGTAAAGGGAAAGAAAACAGACGAGTGACGCTCACTATATACTTGCGTTGATTGGAAAGCCGTTGCATGCTGTTGCTATAATCCGCGCCGCAGGGCATTTTCACTCTGTGGTAGAACGGAAACCAGGCACCGAAGCCGGAGGGCATTTTCATGCAGGATGATCGCAAACTTTACGCAAAGAAAGATGGCGAATTTGAACCTGAAGCAGACGATTACGCAGAAGAAGTGGAAGATGGCTTCGGTGAAGACGAGGAAGAGGAGGAAGTAACCATCTCCGTCTCCTCTGACGATGATGACATCGAAGATCTCGATGAAGAAAAACCGGATGTACTTGAAGTACCCGCAATCATCGCCGAAGAAGTAATTGTGGCGGTGCCTGCGAAAAAAGCTCCGGCGAAAAAAGCAGCAGCCAAGAAAGCTCCGGCGCCAAAGAAAGCGCCCGCGAAGAAGGCGGTGGCGAAAAAGGCTCCGGCAAAGAAGGCAGTGGCCAAGAAAGCGCCCGCCAAAAAAGCTCCGGCGAAGAAAGCCGCAAAGAAGTCTGTCGCTAAGACCAGCAGTATGGGCGCTCGTAGCGGCGGTAAGGCCACAAAGAAGTCCGTGGCTAGTAAGAAGAAGAGCGCCGGCGGTAAAAAATCAACTAAACGAGGTACTACTTTGGCAGTAAAGAAGGCAGCAAAGAAGGCAGCAGCCAAGAAGGCTCCTGCGAAGAAGGCAGCAAAGAAAGCAGTAGCGAAGAAGGCTCCTGCAAAGAAGGCACCGGCAAAAAAGGCAGCAAAGAAGAAGTAACCACGTAGTTCTCAGGCAAGCAAAAGAGCCCGGCTCATCGCCGGGCTTTTTTGCGTCTGCACTCTGGCTGATCGATAGCGAGAGTTGCGGATCAAAAAAAGTGCTGTCATCCTGAGCGAAGCGAAGGATCTGTTTCTTCTCATTCTCCCTACGACTCTGGCGTATTTCAAGAATGCGAGCCAGCAACAATTGGCTCATCTCGCGCTACGGCACCTGCACCTCAACTTCATCGCCATCGTTAAGCTGATAAGCGTCACGCAACTTGATATCAGTAGCAATCTCAATAATGTTCCTCGGATGATCGCCCTGCCCCGATTCGTTCTTGTCCGTCCGCAATAGAAAAGCATGACGTCCAAAAATCGTGCAAGGCAACAGACTCACTGAAACCGTGCCCCCATATTCTTCCTTCTCCAGACGAATCACATCGGCAGGCAATGAATACCGCTCCGGCAACCGCAGATTCAGCGTCCCCGGATACAAACGCATCCCGGTCTTCTGCGAATAGAAGCTCTCAAGCTTCTCAATCCAGTAAGAAAAATTGCCCATCCCCGAAACAACTACTCCTTTCAGGACGGGCATAGGATCTGCGCCAGATGATGCTGTTGATGCGCGATGTAGTCCTCAATCAGAAACCGCAACGTCACCGCCTCGTTGTCGCCAACATGACATTCAGCATCAAGCTTCTCAATTGGAATACGCTCAACCACAGCCTTAAGAATCTCGTGATACGTCTGCCACCAGTGCAGCAGCGTACCCCATGGCATCTCGTCATAGCCATGCGCCGCAACCCATCCCTCCTGCGCATAAAAGGGCCCGGTATAGCTGCCATCGAGCGCCCCGCGCACAAAGCGCTGATGATTGTTCGCCGCCGAATCGATCATGTGTCCAAGCACCTGCTTGCGCGTCCATCCACCCGCGCGCCACGGCAAGCCGGCAACATCTTCCGGCACCTGTAAAAGCGAATGGCGGATTGCCTCGCAACCCGCCACAAAATCCTGCGCCGTTTTCGTAACCATGTCGACTAGTGCTGCCCCTCCATCGAATTCAGAGCCGTAAGCACCTCTTCACTGTGGTGCGAAGGATCCACCTTCGTCCAGACCTTTACAACCTTGCCCTGAGGATCAATGAGAAACGTATTGCGATTCGCAATCTTGAAGCCCGCATAATTCCCCATCGAGCCGTACTCGGCCACAACTTTCTTGTCCTCATCGCTCAGCAGTGTAAAGTTCAGACCATCCTTAGCGCAGAACTGCTTGTGGCTATCGACCGAATCCACACTGACACCCAGGATCACAGCATTCGCCTTCAGGAACTTGTCCTGATCATGCTGGAAGTTATGCGCTTCAATCGTGCAGCCCGTGGTCATGTCCTTCGGGTAGAAGTACAACACCACCCACTTACCACGAAAGCTATCCAGGCTCACAGGCTTACCTTCCTGCGAGTTCAATGTGAAGTTGGGCGCCTGCTGGCCCACCTGCGGCATCGCCGACTCGTCGGCTGCAAATCCGCGAACGACCAACACACCCAATCCGATAACTGCAACAACAGCAACCAGTGCGATCCAGATCTTTGACACGGTGACCAGCCCTCCTTTTGGGGCGTTCTCATTATCTCTGTTCTACGGCAATGATCGCAATCTTCGCTGTGTTGGCACGCAAAAGAACTGTATCCCTGTCAAAAATCAGCGTCTTCTCCGCTTCGATGGCCAGACAAGTCGCCTCCGCGTGCTCCATCGCCTCAATCGTCTTCAATCCAATCACCGGAACGTCAAAACGCATATCCTGCTTCGGCTTCGCAACTTTAACGACAGTCAGAGTGCGGTCAAACGTCGAAGCATCGCCCTCAACCGCCATCGTCTTCATGATCGCGCCCGCGCGCTCAATGGCAGCATCCGTGCCTTCCATCGCTTCGACGGCAACGCAAGCCTGGCTCGCGACCACAACCGTCTGCCCAATGTCGTAACCGGCAACCGCCAGCCCCACCTCGCGCCCGTACGCGATGTCCTTCTGCTCCTGCTCCGAAGGCCCACGCTCCGTCAGCACTCCAGCCTTCGCCAGCAGCGGCTCTAAATATGCCGTTGAAGAAATCAGCTCGACGCCCTCATCGCCCAGCACCTTGGCAACCGCCCCCAGCAGCATGTCCGTATTCTTGGTGCGCAAAGAAAGCAGCAATTTCGCGAGCCGCCAATCAGGCCGAATGCTCGAAAAAATCTGCTTATGTTTCACCTGACCAGCCATCACCGCGCGCGTGACATTTTCTTTGTGAAACGTCTCGATGAGCTTCGACAACTCACCCAGCGAAAGCCAGTACACGCGCACGCCAGCATCGCCGGCAGCGCGTACATCCATCTCCGCATCAGTCTCTTCCTTGATCGCGGCAACAACAACCTCAAGCCCATGCGCCCGCGCCGCATCCAGCAGCAGAAAAGGAAAGCGCCCACTGCCAGCAATCAGTCCCAGCTTGCTCAACCCATCCCCCTAAAAAAGCTGTCATCCTGAGGAGCAACGCGACGAAGGATCTGCTCTTTCAGTAGTGTCTCAAAGTCTCTTAGAAGAGGTCATCGCATTCCAACCCTCATCGTAATTTCGTAAGCAGACGCGGATCATACTCCGCGCGTATTGTCTCAACAATCCGTATTTTTCCCGCCGCCGGATGCTCAGGATTCAGCAAGACATTCCAGGTCTTAGGCAGAATCGCCGACGGTACGCGCGCAAGAGCAGTGCGCGCGGAGGCCAGCCACTTATCACCCAGGCGCCTGCCTATGCTCGGATCAAGCTTCCAGCCGTCATCATCTGTAACTCTGATAGTTTCAATTTTGATTCCACTGGGAACCGCCACTCGCATCAGATCATAGTGGCTCGGCCAACTGTTCTCGTTCAGTTCCAGGTGTACAAGGACCTCGACCATAGCGCCAGCCGGCGACTCAGCCAGATACACAATCGGCCTGCCCGCCGTATGCCAGCGAGCCGAATAACGCAGTCCCCCTTCACCGGACAATGACTTGTATTTGCCGATGCGCCACAGATCGATCTCGGACATCAGGCGAACATGCCATATTGAATCTGACCGAGCATCTCCTCAACCATCCGCCCGCCAAGCTCGGTGCGCAGCATCTGGATCGGCGTGCGCCCATCAAAGCGACGCTTAGGCTCGTTCAACCAGTGCAGCGCCTTTTCTTTATCTCCCAGAACACCTGCCGCCTGGTCGAAGATGCGTATCAGCCGTGCGAATTTGTCTGACTCGTCCGCAGTGAGGTGTTCTTTCCGGGCTTTGCGATGCTTGAGCGTTCGCGCCGGTATCACAACTTCGTAGATATCTCGAAATTGCACACCCGATGCAGCCACAAAGCTATTTAAAGCATTTAACGAGACACCAGACTCAACCGTCTCCAGATCAAGACCCAGCGATGTCATGAAGGGAATGTTCTGTGCAGCTGCCGCCGATTGCGCCATGTAGACATTATGCCACATATCAATCGGCATTTTGTCCAGAATCCTACTTCAACACCCCGCGCTCCGACTTCTCTACAAACTCCACCAGATACTTCACATCGTCTGTCGGGATGCCCTCGCTCTTCAGCTTCTCCAGAGCCTGTGAAGTATTCAGCTTCCCCGCCAGCAGATACCGATAAGCATGCTGAATTGCCCGCAGCCGCGTGCGATCAAAGCCGCGCCGCTCCAGTCCCACCTTGTTCAAACCGTAAGCACGCGTCTCACGCTTCGCCGAAGTCAGCGAGTACGGGAGCACATCTTGCGTGACCGTCGTCCCGCCGCCCGTGTACGCATACTTGCCGATCCGGCAAAACTGATGCACCTGGTTGAGCGCGCCCACCGTCGCATAGTCTTCGACGATCACGTGCCCGGCCAGCGTAGCCCCATTCGCCAGAATGCAGCCATCGCCAACCACGCTGTCGTGCCCGATATGCGTATACGCCATAATCAGGCAGCCGCTGCCGACCCGCGTCGTGCCGCCACCGCCACCCGTCCCCCGCGAAATCGTCACGCATTCGCGAATGACGTTGTCATCGCCCAGCACCGCGCCCGTAGGCTCACCCTTGTATTTCAGGTCCTGCGGCGCAACCCCCACGCAGGCAAAAGAATAAAACTTGTTCCGCGCGCCGACTGTCAGCCGACCATCCAGAACCACATGCGAAATAAGCTCGCACTCCTCGCCCAGCACAACATTCGGACCAACAGTGCAATAGGGCCCAACCGTACACGACTCAGGAATCACCGCACCAACTGCAACAATCGCCGTCGGATGAATGCTCACTCTTCCGTCACCGCTGCCATCGCAGGCGCATCCACAGACTGCGCGGAAGCTGCCTCCTGTCTGCGCCGCGGAACCAGCTGGCACATCACTGTGCCCTCGCAGGCAAGCTTGCCTTCCACCGTCGCCTTTCCTTCCAGGCGCACAGCGCGCGTCTTCCACTGCAGCACATTGATCTCGAGCCGCAGCTGGTCCCCCGGTACCACCGGCCGCCTGAACTTGGCGCGCTCGATTCCGGTAAACACCATCAGCTTGCTCTCGCGATCAGGAATCTCCGTCAACAGCAGCGCCCCGCCCGCCTGCGCCATCGCTTCAATCACAAGGACGCCGGGCATAATCGGGAAGTCCGGAAAATGCCCTTGGAAAAAAGCCTCATTGATCGAGACATTTTTGATGGCAACAATCCGTTTCTTGCGCTCCATCTCGATCACGCGATCGATCAGAAGAAACGGGTAACGGTGCGGCAAAATCGCCATGATGTCGGTAATATCCAGTACCAGGCGGGACTCCGGAGCGTGGGTTGAGTTCTCCATAATCTGCACGACAGATTATAAAGGACTGCGCGTCCAGCGGGACGCACCCTCCGGGTGCCATTTTCCCCTCAATGAAAGTTGTCATCCTGAGCGTAGCGAGGGATCTGCTTTTTCTTAGCAGCCGCACGAAAAAGGGGTGCCCCATCCTTTCGCGCTTTTTGCGAAAGGGTGGGAAACCACAACCCTAACCAAACAAAAAGGGAGCAGCCCGAAAGCCGCTCCCGACCACAGAGGAAATCCCCTATTCCATCTGCTGCTGCGGAGGCGGAGGACCACCAG
>DATGAD010000227.1:0-2169 GCA_035313725.1 Alloacidobacterium sp.
AGGAAGTGGGTCAGGATGCAGCACATCATCAGGGAGTTCTGCAAGGAAGAGATCGAAGCGTTCTTCACCCTCGGCTACACCATTGGTGCCATGCTAGTATTCCCGCGGAATATGGTCGAAGGAAAGCCGACCATCAACGGCGCACGCGGGTGCCACGCGCAGATCGCCGACAGGTTCGACCTCACGCTTGAGTGCATTCGTCGGCACTACCTCGGCCAGCACAGTCCGCTCGCGGATACGCTCCAGAGGTACGCCAAATTCTTTGCACTGTTCGGAGACTTCGAGGAATATGTGGATTACTTCCTGCTGCAAGATCTGATCGACGGTGGCTCGGTGAAGTTTCTCATGTCGTTCGACGACTTCCAGACCTCACCGTTGCCGGGAAGCGTAGATGCATATAAGGAGTGATTTTGCTACCGTAATTTGGCCCCAGCCTGCCGACTAAATCTGGCCCCACCTGGAGCAATCGGCCTACCTTCTCTTAACGGAGGGGTGGGTGGACAGGAGAACGAAGGTGGAGCTATTCGAGCAGATTCGGCGAGAGCATGAGTTTGGAGGAAGCAGCATTCGGGGAGTGGCACGCAAGTTCGGCGTGCATCGCCGGATGGTCCGCCAGGCACTCGCCAGTGCAGTACCTCCGGAACGTGTGTATAAACCTCGCGAGTGTCCGCGATTGGGGCCGGTGATGCCATTCATCGATGACATCCTGGCGGCCGATCTCTCCGCACCCCGCAAGCAACGGCACACAGCGGCGAGGATCTACAAGCGTTTGCAGGTGGAGCGTCCGGACTGGCCGGTAGGCCAGTCGCGGGTTCGCGAGTATGTGAGCTTTCGCAAGCGGCAACTGGGGATGACGAAACAGGAAGTCTTCATCCCGCAGAGTTATCCGCCAGCGGCAGAGGCCCAGGTTGATTGGTACGAAGCCTACGCCGACCTGGGTGGTGAGCGAGTGAAGCTGCAGGTCTTTACCATGCGCAGCATGTACAGCGGCGCATCGTTTCATCGCGCCTATCCGCGGGCCACACAGCAGGCGTTTCTGGAAGCTCATGAGCTGGCCTTCGCACGATTTGGTGGAGTATTTCATACGCTTCGCTATGACAACCTGAGCAGCGCGGTGCGACGGATTCTGCGCGGACATCGCCGTGAAGAGGCAGAACGCTTCATTGCTTTTCGTTCGCACTGGCGCTATGTGGCCACCTTCTGCACGCCAGGCGAAGGCCACGAAAAGGGCGGCGTCGAAGGTGAGGTTGGCTACTTCCGCCGCAACCACTGGGTGCCAGTGCCTGACGCCAAGGACCTCGCGGAGTTGAACGAACGACTCGTCGCTGCCACGGTCGAAGATGAACAGCGGATCATCCATGGACGGACAGAGACGGTGGCTTATGCACTAGCTGCCGAGCGCGAGCGGTTGCTTCCACTTGCGGCGGAGAGTTTCGATCTTGCCGATGTCAGCTTCCCGGTAGTGGATCGTCAGCGTTGTGTCCTGGTAAAGACCAGCGCCTATTCGACGCCGTTGCATCCCGGCACCGAAGCGGTGGTTAAGACTTACTCGGCCTATGTCGAGATATGGTCCCGTGGTAAGTGCGTCGCCCGGCATGAACGCTGCTATCGCAAGCGTCAGCAGATCCTTGATCTCGAGCACTATCTCGATGTACTTGAGCGCAAGCCCGGCGCACTCGCAGGCTCCACGCCGTTGGCCCAGTGGCGCTCCCAGGGACGATGGCCGCAGAGCTATGACCTGCTCTGGCAGCGGATGATCGAACGCTCCGGTCGTCAGAACGGCACCCGCGAGATGATCTCTCTGCTCCATCTCGGCCACCGCACGGGTAGGGATCAGCTCACCCGTGCTATCACCCAGGCCGTGGAACTGGGATGCGCCGATGCTGCCGCGGTTCGTTATCTGCTTATCGCGACACAGCAAGTACGCCGCAAGCCGGACGCTATCGAACTCGGCGCACTGGCGCGGTATGAACGCCCGTTACCAACCCTCGAAGCATACGACCATCTGCTCCGGCCAGAGGTGGCGCGATGAGCACTGTTCCCGCCTCCATGCAGGAAGCCTCGATCCACGCGCATTGCAAGACCTTGCGCATCCCCACCATTGCGGCGCAGTACAGCCGCATCGCCGAACAAGCCACCCGCCAGGGACACTCCCACATCCGCTATCTC
>DATGAD010000228.1:0-2224 GCA_035313725.1 Alloacidobacterium sp.
CTTTAGTTCCGTCGTTCGAGAACGATGCAGAGTGCCAGTAGGAATAGTTCGGGTCATTTACTGCATCGACACGCTTTGGATGCACCGGATCTTTGATGTCCAGCAAAATGCCGTTTCCAGAGCACGCGCCAGCCGCGAGACCGATGGCCGAATACACTGTGATGTCGTGGCATTGATTGGTGTCGGCCGGCTTCTCCGCTCCTTTGTCATGGCTTCCGCCGTTGTTCAGTCCGTTCAGAGCACCCGTACGGGGATCGATGAATACCCGCGGACTCGAAACGACCGCAGCCTTCTCCGGCGCGGCAAGCGGGACCTTGATCACGTCGATACGGAAGAGAGACGTGTTCGGATCTTTATCCGGAGTCTCGTTCGAGCAACCGGCAAGCTCCTCCGACTGGCGCACAAACGACGTTCCCGAAACATAGATATAAACGTTGTCCTTGTCATTCGGATCCACCACGAGCGTATGGGTGTGTGATCCGCGGCAGGTTTGCACCGCCGCTACCTGTTTTGGGTTCTGGATATCTGAAATGTCGAAAATTCTCACGCCCCGAAAACGATCCGGGCTCGCGGTTGGCAGCCGACGGTCTTTTTCATGTCCCGGTTCTGGCGGAGGAAGAGGCGGGAAACCCTGCGTTCCGCAATCGAGCCGTCCGTTCGGCATCTCTACTGACATGAAGAGCAGATTCTTATATACGGAGACATCGCCCTGCCCGCCTGGGCACACTAGCGAGGTAATCAGGGATATCTTTGCCGGGTTCGAAATATCGTAGAAGTTCACACCATAGAAATTGCCCTGGAACAGATGTGTCCCCTGGAACGCGAAATCTGAATTCGCAAAAGCAAGCTGCGCGATCACGAGCTGCATGGGTTTTGGAATTTTGGCGGTGCTGCCTATGCCGAGCAGGCCCAGAGTCTTCTGAACCGCCGGGGCATCCGGATTCGTCGAGGACAGTTGAAAGGCGTCAGCCTTCTTCAGGAATGCGAGGTGTTCCATGCCCATCGCCGCCTCGCCCGCGTCGTACAGTCCGGGCTTCAACCCTACGCGCGGATCGTTTGTCGTCGAGCCAGTCATCCCTGGCGGCAGCGGCGTAGGCGGCTGAGGAGCGAACGGGTCTTCTTCTTCCGCAGGGGGCGCCGGAGCGGGCTTCGCAGCCTGTGCAGGCGGGGTCTGCGCCTGTAAAGCACCGACACTGGAACCAATCACTGCCACAGCAAAAAATGCACTGGCCAAGCGAAAAGCGAGAACCCGCATATGTTTTATTTTTTCTCCTTCAGCATGTTTTCCATGATTTTGATTTCTGCCCGCTGCGTGTTGTCAGCGTCCGTCGCAAAGTCGAAGATCTCGGCGTCCTGGCCAGCGCCCGGCGTATCGAAGAGATCCTTCACCATCACCAATGCGCCGTTGTGATGCTGGATCATCCCCGACAAGAACTGATGGTCAAATTCGGCGCCCTTAGCTTGCCGTAGCGCGTTCATCTGCTCTGGCGTAAGCATTCCCGGCATGGCCTGCATCGGCTTACCGCTCTTATCCATGTCGGGCATGCCCGGCATCGCCATCGAGGTGGGCTCGCCGCGGGCAACAAGCCACCGCTTCATGAACTTGATCTCATCCGACTGCGAAAGGCTGATGCGCGCGCCTAGAGAGCGAATCTCCTTGTTCTCTGTGTGCGATGGGATGAGCGCGGTCATCTCCACTGCCTGCGCATGATGCATGATCATGCCCTGCATGAACTCAATGTCAGCCTGCGAGCGCTGTGGCGTCACGGCGGATGTATTGGGAGGGAGTTTTCTACTAGGATTTCCCGGGGCGCCGGGTTGTACTACCGAGACGGAACCAGATGCCGCTTGTTGAGCATGGCCTGCCGTGGCTGGCCAGCTACAAAGTACCGCAGCCATAGTGCAGCTAAAGAACGCGAGTGCAAACCTTCCGAGGCTATGCGGCTTGCGGTAGCGATCCGCAAGATCAGGCCTTAACTTCCGCGTTAGGTCAGGCATATTCGCTGCTCACACCCTATCACGGCGTTGCGAAATCGCAAGCGCAAAGCCACTCGCTGTCGCGCTATTGGAAAGAGGCGTGGCGCATGTACTCACGATTGGGTTATTGAGTCAGTTAGCATGTGAACGCTCTTTGTTACCGGCACGCTGATCTGGCAACACATACGGCACAACCAACTTCGGTTATATTCAAAGCACTTCAGTAACGCCAAAGTATCATCCAGCT